>MUNB01000352.1 GCA_002154345.1 Streptomyces griseus | reverse complement strand
CCCCCGCCCCCGACCGGCGCCCCACCGTCGTCCAGGCCATCCACGACGCCGAAGGCCCCGCACTCGTCGTCACCTCGGACCCCACCGTCTGGGCCGAGACGAAGGACGCACGCGGCAAGCTCGGCCCGGTCCTCGTCTACGACCCGGGCCACCTCTGCGACACCCCGGCCCGCCTCCACTGGTCACCCACCGAGGGCTGCGAGCTCCCCGACGTCGCCGCCGCACGCGCGGCCGCCCTGCTCGCCCCGGTACGCCCGCAGGCCCGGATCGACGCGGCGGTGGCCGACACCGCGCAGACGCTCCTCCAGTGCTGGCTGCACGCCGCCGCGGTGGACGGCCGCCCCTTCCGCCAGGTCCTGCGCTGGGCCTCCGGGGCCGGCGCCCACGAACCGGTACGCCTCCTCCGTACGCACCCCAAGGCCGCGTCCGGACTCGCCGGGCTGCTGGAGTCCGCGCTCACCGCCTATCCGGAACGGCGGGAAGTGGCCCAGGAACTGACGGTACGGGCGTTCGCCGCACTGTCCACGGTGCACATCCGCGAGGCCTGCACGGCGAACCGAGCGGATTCCCTCGCGCTGGAATCTTTTGCGGACGAAGGGGGAACGCTCTACCTGGTGGGCGAACCCATCGAGGATCCCCGCGCCCGCCCCGGCGCGATGCCCCTCCTCACCGCGCTCGCCGCAGACGTGGTCGAGCACGGCCGCCGCATGGCCGCACGGTCATCCGCCGGTCGGCTCGACCCACCAATGACGCTCGTCCTCGACGACGTCGCCGCCGTGGCCCCGCTGCCCCAGCTCCCGGAACTCCTGGCGACCGGCCAGACCCGGGGCATGCCCGCCCTGGTGCTGCTCCGCTCCCGGGAACAGGGCCGCGCCCGCTGGCAGGAAACCCTGCACGCCCCGGCCCCGGGCATCGGCCAGGGCATGTCCGGGTGAGGGGGGAGGAGTGAGATGCGTTCCGAGGAGACGAGCCGGTCCGAGGAGACGAGCCGGTCCCAGGCGGTCGCGCTCGTGCAGCGGATCATGGACGGGGACTGTGCGTCCGAGGACGAGCTGGACGGATGGCTGGACAACCTCGACCAGGCACTGGCATGCCCCCACGGCTATGTCAGCGACCTGATCCACTGGCCACCGGAGGGTGAACTCACGGCTGCCGAGGTGGTCGATCGGGCCCTGTCCTACCGGCCGATCGCAGGGTGACCCAGCTCGGCCGAAGCTGCCCCCGCGCCCCCACGC
>MUNB01000351.1 GCA_002154345.1 Streptomyces griseus | reverse complement strand
CCCTGGCGCTCGGCGACGACCTGGCCCGCAGCCTCGGCCACCGGCCCCCCGTCATCCGTACGGTCGTCGCCGAGCGCCAGGGCGGAGAGCGGGCGGGCGACGAGGAGGGCGACGAGGAAGCCGAGGGCGAGGACGGGGGCGAGGCGGCCGAGTTCGCCGAAGCCCTCGACTCCGGCGAGGGAGCCGAGGACCCAGAAGCGGAATCTGTCGTAGGTCTCGGCGGAGTTGACGACGATGACGCTGGTGAGTCCGCCGAAGGTCGCGCCGAGCGCCGCGCCCGCGAGGACGAGGCGCATGGGAGAGCCGCCGCCGCGTCTGCCGGATATGAGGAGGACGAGGCCGCTGGCGACCACCGCGCCGACGAAGGCGCAGACGAGGTAGGCGTAACCGGAGTCGAAGCCGAGGAGCGCGATGCCCGCGACGACGCCGAGCGAGGCGCCCGCGTTGACGCCGAGCAGTCCGGTCTCGGCCAGTGGGTTGCGGGTGACCGCCTGGAGCAGACAGCCGGCGACGCCGAGTGCGGCTCCGACGAGCAGGGCGGTGAGGGTGCGCGGCAGCCGCAGGTCGCCGACGACGAGGGAGAGCCGGGCGTTGTCGCGTGCGCCGTCGCGGCCGAGGAGGTAGTCCAGGACGCCGCCCGCTCCGACCTCGCCCGCGCCGATCGAGAGGGAGAGAGCCGTCAACAGCAGGACGGCGAGGGCCAGTCCGGCGACGGCGATCACGACGGTCCGCCGTCGCGGGTCGGCGGTGGAGCGGGACGCGTCGGGTGCGTCCGGGGCGGCGGGCCCGTCGGGGGCCGGTCGGGGGTCGGAGGGCTGTCCGGTTCCCGACGTTGTTCCCTTTTCGGTTCCTGGGAACGCTTCCTCCTGCCCGGCGGACGGGGCCTTTGTCCGGTGGTCGGCTTCGCCCCCGTCCAACTGCACGGTCGAGAAGTCATGTTCGGGAGCCGAGGCCGTGGTCCCCGTGCGCGGCGTTTGCATAAGGTGAGGCTAGCCTAAGTAGATATCGGCGACTCGACCCCCTTCTGGGCGGTCGAATGAATTTAGGTTACCCTTACCTAACAACGGAGGAGGTTGCTCATGCCTGAGCACATACCGGGCAGAAGCGGCGAGTTCATCGGCCGCACTGTTCTGGTCACCGGTGCCGCACAAGGCATCGGCGCGGCAGTCGCCGACCTGCTCGCCACCCTCGGCGCCCGTGTGGCCGCCACCGATCGCGCCCTGCCCGGCATCGAGGCGCAGGCCGCCGAGTGGACCCGGACGCAGGAGAAACTGCCCGATGGCGAGCGTTCGGCAGGCAGCCTGGACCCGTATGTGATGGACGTCACCGACCGTGGCTCGGTGGAGAGCACCGTGGCCCGCGTGGAGCGCCAACTGGGCCCGGTCGACGTCCTGGTGAATGTCGCGGGCATCCTGCGCACCGGTCCGGCGGCCGTGCTCTCCGCACAGGACTGGGCGGACACCTTCGCGGTGAACACCACCGGCGTCTTCCACGTCTCCCAGGCGGTCGCCCCGCTCATGGCGGCCCGGGGATCCGGCGCGGTCGTCACCGTCGGGTCCAACGCCGCCGGAATCCCTCGCACCGGCATGGCCGCCTACGCCGCCTCCAAGGCGGCCGCCGCCATGTTCACCAAGTGTCTGGGCCTCGAACTGGCCGGCAGCGGCGTCCGCTGCAACGTCGTCGCACCCGGCTCCACCGACACGCCGATGCAACGCGCGCTGTGGACCGATCCGGGCGCCGAACAGCGCGTCATCGACGGCGACCCCTCGACGTACCGGACCGGCATTCCGCTGGGCCGGATCGCCGACCCCCGGGACATCGCGGAGACGGTGGCGTTCCTCGCCTCGGACCGCGCCCGTCACATCACCATGCAGGAGCTGTACGTCGACGGCGGCGCGACCCTGCGCTGACCGCACGCCCGTCTCCTCCCTCTTCTTCTCCCGCCTCCTTCGCCTTCCTTCACCCTCCCATCCAGCCCCCGCACCCGCTGACGGGACCATCGAGAATGGAGTTCCCGTGTCGACGGCATCCCAGGTCGCCACGCACACCGCCCCGGCCGATCCGGCCCACCCGGCCGTAGGAGCGGCCACGTCACTGCTGGACGCCTACACACCGGGCGACCACTTTCTCGCCACTCCCGGACGCACGCTGCTCGCACGGGGCCCGGGACGTCATGTCCCGCACGACGAGAGACCGTTGACCGAACGGGTGGACGCCACGCTCGCCGCGGCCGTCGCCGCCGGGCAGGAATCGCCGGTGGTCATCGGCGCCATCCCCTTCGACCACACCGCCCCGGCCGCCCTCAGGGTCCCGGAGTCCGTGCGCACCGCGCCGCCGCTCGCCTCCGACCCGCTCATCGCGCTGCCCGCAAGCGCGCCCGCCGCCGGGGCCTGGGAGATGCGCCAGGTGCCCGAGCCGGAGATCTACGGCAAGGGTGTCGCCTCCGCCGTGGAGCGCATGTGGCGCGGCGAGTTCAGCAAGGTCGTCCTGGCCCGCACCCTCGAACTCACCTCAGGCGACCCGCTCGACCTGCCCGCGATGCTCCAGCGCCTCGCCCGCCGCGACCCCTCGGGCTACACCTTCGCGCTGCCGACCGGCCCCGACCGCACCCTGATCGGCGCCAGCCCCGAACTCCTCGTCTCCCGCCACGGCGAGCAGGTCGTCGCCAACCCGCTCGCCGGGTCGACCCCGCGCAGCGCCGACCTCGCCGAGGACGTACGCCGGGCGGCGACGCTGCTGGAGTCCGTCAAGGACCTGCACGAGCACGCCGTCGTCGTGGACGCCGTCCACCAGGCGCTCGCACCGCACTGCACGAGGATGACCGTCCCGGCCCGCCCGACGCTCATCCGCACCGCCACCATGTGGCACCTGTCCACCACGGTCACCGGCACCCTCACCTCCCCCGACGCCTCGGCCCTGGAGCTGGCCATGGCGCTGCACCCGACGCCCGCCGTGTGCGGGACGCCGACGCGGACGGCCCGTCAGGTCATCGCCGAGACGGAGCCGTTCGACCGCGGCTTCTTCACCGGCGTGGTCGGCTGGGGCAACGCCGGGGGCGACGGCGAATGGGTCGTCACGATCCGCTGCGCCGAGGCCGAGGAGCGCACGCTGCGCCTGTACGCCGGAGCGGGCGTCGTCGCCGCCTCCGAGCCCGAGGCGGAGACCGCCGAGACCGCGGCCAAGTTCCGCACCTTCCTGAGCGCCGTGGGAGCCGAACTGTGAGTACGGACGCGGCGGCGCCCACCTGGCCCGCCGAATTCGCGGAGAAGTACCGGGCGGCCGGCTGGTGGCGCGGCGAGACCTTCGGGGAGATGCTGCGGCAGCGCGCCGAGGCCCATCCGGACCGGGTCGCGATCGTCGACCCGGTGGCGGGCAGCCGGTGGACCTACGCCGATCTCGACCGGCGCGCCGACCGGCTGGCGGCGGGCTTCCTCGCCCGCGGCATCGTCAAGGGCGACAAGGTGGTGGTGCAACTCCCCAACATCGCCGAGTTCTTCGAGGTGATCTTCGCGCTGTTCCGGATCGGCGCGCTGCCCGTCTTCGCGCTGCCCGCGCACCGCGAGAGCGAGATCACCTACTTCTGCGAGTTCACCGAGGCGGTGGCGTACGTCATCGCGGCCGAGCACGGCGGCTACGACTACCGTGAGCTGGCGTCGAAGACCCACGCCAACGTGAGCACCCTGCGCCATGTGTTCGTGGCCCAGGGGGATCCCGGCGAGTTCGAGGCGCTGTCCGAGGTCGCCGAGGAGCCGGTCGGCTACGGCGGCCCGCGCCCGGACGACCTGGCCTTCCTCCAGCTCTCCGGCGGCAGCACCGGCGTCCCGAAGCTGATCCCGCGCACCCACGACGACTACATCTACTCGCTGTGGGGCTCCAACGAGATCTGCGCGGTCGACGAGAACAGCGTCTATCTGTGCGTCCTGCCCGCCGCCCACAACTTCCCGCTCTCCTCCCCCGGTTCGCTCGGCACGCTGTACGCCGGGGGCCGTGTGGTGCTGTGCCCCCAGCCCTCGCCGGAGGTGGCGTTCCCGCTGATCGAGCGCGAGGGCGTCACCATCACCGGGCTCGTGCCGCCGCTGGCCCTGCTGTGGACGGAGGCCGCGCCGGGCACCGCGCACGACCTCGGCAGCCTGGAGGTCCTGCTGGTGGGCGGTGCCAAGTTCAGCGAGGAGGCGGCCCGCCGGGTGCGGCCCGCGCTCGGCTGCACGCTCCAGCAGGTGTTCGGCATGGCCGAAGGGCTGGTCAACTACACCCGTCTCGACGACCCGGTGGAGACGATCGTCACCACCCAGGGCCGGCCCATCTCGCCCGACGACGAGATCCTCGTCGTCGACGACGAGGACCAGGAGGTGGCCCCGGGCGGGACGGGCCACCTGCTGACCCGGGGCCCGTACACCATCCGGGGCTACTGGAACGCCCCCGAGCACAACGCCCGCTCCTTCACCGAGGACGGCTTCTACCGCACCGGTGACATCGTGCGGGTCACCGGGACCGGGCACATCGTCGTCGAGGGGCGCGCCAAGGACCAGATCAACCGGGGCGGCGAGAAGATCGCCGCCGAGGAGGTCGAGAACCACATCCTCGCCCACCCGGCCGTGCACGACGCCAATGTGGTGGCCGAGCCCGACCCGTATCTGGGCGAACGCGTCTGCGCCTACGTGATCCTGCGCTCGGGCGCGGGCCCGCTCAAGGCGGTGGCCGTCAAGCGGTTCGTCCGCGAGCGGGGCCTGGCCGCCTACAAGGTGCCGGACCGGGTCGAGTTCGTCGACGCGTTCCCGCAGACCGGCGTGGGCAAGGTCTCCAAGAAGGACCTGCGCAACGCCGCCGCCCGCACCACTGCTTCCGCCCCGTCCCCGTCCCACTGAACGACTCCCCGAACGGAACCCTCTCCACCATGGCTCTGCCCGCCATCGTCCCCTACCCCATGCCGGCCGTCGACGAGCTGCCCGCCAACCGGGTCGACTGGACCGTCGACCCCGCGCGTGCGGTGCTGCTCGTCCACGACCTCCAGAACTACTTCCTGTCGGCGTACGACCGCGAGGCCGCACCCGTGCCCGAACTGCTCGACCACGTGGCCGAGTTGAAGAAGGACGCGGCACGCCTCGGCGTACCGGTGCTCTACACCGCGCAGCCCGGCGGCCAGAGCGCCGAGGAGCGCGGTCTCCAGCAGGACTTCTGGGGCCCCGGTCTCCCGGCCGACGAGCAGCTGGCGGCCATCGCGGACGAGGTCGCGCCCGACGCGGGCGACACCGTCCTCACCAAGTGGAAGTACAGCGGCTTCGTCCGCACCGATCTGCTGGAGCGCCTGCGCGAGCAGGGCCGCGACCAGATCGTCATCACCGGCGTCTACGCCCACATCGGCGTGCTGATGACCGCGTGCGATGCCTGGATGCAGGACATCCAGGCGTTCGTGGTGGCCGACGCGGTGGCGGACTTCTCGGCCGAGGACCATGCCATGGCACTGCGGTGGGCCGCGGGCAAGTGTGCCGTCGTCACCACCGCCCGGACCGTCTTCGAAGGGAAGTGACCGCCGTGGCGCTCACGCTCGAACAGCTCCGTGCCGATGTCGCCGACGTGCTCGGCGAGGACCCCGAGGAGATCCCGGTCGACGAGAACCTCGTCGACTACGGTCTCGACTCCGTCCGTCTGATGTCGCTGGCCGCCGCCTGGCGCCGCGACCACGGCATCGAGGTGGCCTTCGCCGACCTCGCCGAGAAGCCCGCGCTGGAGTCCTGGGCGCCGCTGCTGGGCGTGACCGGCTGACCCTGCGGCCTCTCCGCGACCCGTCGCGGCCACCGAGGGCGGTGGGAACCCGAGCATCGGGTTCCCACCGCCCTCGACGCATGTCCGGCGCGTAGTGGTACAGTGCGATGAGCACATGTGCATGCCCCTTCTCTTGGGGCACTGGTGCTGATTCCTCTCCACCGCTGCAGCGCCCGTCTTTTCCGACCGGCGATCAGCTTCTTCCCAGCGTTCTCGCTGTCTCTCCGGCGACCTGCCCCGGGCCTCCGTGCCCCTGGTGCGTGGCGTGATTCCCACCGCCTCTCCGTACGCCGGTCCCCTCATTCGCCTGTCCGCGAAAGGACCCCTCCCATGACCACCACACTCGAACGCCCCGTAGCGGGTGAGCGGCGGCCCGTCCGGGTCGCCGGCCTCCTCGACACCACCGACAACGGACACGGCATGCTCCGGGTCCACGGCGGCCACCCCTCCCCCGGCGACATCCAGGTGTCGTCCGCGCTGATCCGCCGGTACGGGCTGCGCCGGGGCGACGCCGTCGAGGGCGACTGCGACCGGCCGCGCGCTCTGTCCTCGGTCGACCGCGTGAACGGGCAAGCCCCGGAGGCGCTGCGGGGCCGTCGCCGGTTCCACGAGCTGACCCCCGTCCACCCCCGCGAGCGGCTGCGGCTGGAGACACCGCACGGCGGGCCCGCACCGCGCGTCGTCGACCTCGTCTCCCCCGTCGGCAAGGGCCAGCGCGGCCTGATCGTCGCTCCGCCCCGGACCGGAAAGACGGTGCTGCTCCAGCAGTTGGCCGCGGCCGTCGCGACCAACCACCCCGAGGCTCACCTGATGGTAGTGCTGCTCGACGAACGGCCAGAGGAGGTCACGGACATGCGCCGCTCGGTACGCGGCGAGGTGTACGCGTCGACCTTCGACCGGCCCGCCCGGGAGCACATCGCCCTGGCCGAGCTGGCCGTCGAGCGCGGCCGGCGTCTCGTCGAGGAGGGCCGGGACGTGGTGATCCTGCTGGATTCCCTCACCCGGCTGTGCCGGGCCCACAACAACGCGGCCCGCGCGGGCGGCCGGACCCTGAGCGGCGGCGTCGACGCGGCGGCGCTGACCGGGCCCAAGAAGCTGTTCGGCGCGGCCCGTTGCGCCGACGAGGGCGGTTCGCTGACCATCCTGGCGACGGCCCTCGTGGAGACCGGTTCGCGGGCCGACGAGTTCTTCTTCGAGGAGCTGAAGGGCACCGGCAACATGGAGTTGCGCCTGGACCGCTCCGCCGCCGAGGCGCGGATCTTCCCGGCCGTCGACATCGCCCGGTCCGGCACCCGGCGCGAGGAACTGCTCTTCGGCCCGGGCGAGTTGGCGGCGGCGCGGGCGCTGCGCCGCGCCCTCAGCACCCGGGACGGCCAGGGCGCCCTTCAGGTGCTGCTCGACAAGGTCCGGCGCACCCCGGACAACGCGGCCTTCCTGCGCCAGGTGCAGCCCACCGTGCCGGGCGCCTGAGGAGTGCTGCCCGATGGGGGCCGGGACGCCGCGTCCCGGCCCCCATCGGTGTACGCACCGTCCGTTCAGGCGTCGCCGAGCGCGTCGGACACCAGCGCCCGGGCCTCCTCCTGGACCCGGGCGAGGTGGCCGGGGCCCTGGAAGCTCTCCGCGTACACCTTGTAGACGTCCTCGGTGCCCGAAGGGCGGGCGGCGAACCAGGCGCTGTCGGTGCAGACCTTGAGGCCGCCGATCGGGGCGCCGTTGCCGGGGGCCTCGGTGAGGACGGCGGTGACAGGCTCTCCGGCCAGGGTGTCGGCCTTGACCTGCTGCGGGGAGAGCTTCGCCAGGACGGCCTTCTCCTCGCGGGTGGCGGGTGCGTCGATGCGGGCGTACGCCGGGTCGCCGAAGCGGTCGGTGAGGCTGGCGTAGTGCTGGGAGGGGGTGTCTCCGGTGACGGCGGTGATCTCGGAGGCGAGGAGGGCCAGCAGGATGCCGTCCTTGTCGGTGGTCCAGACCCGGCCGTCGCGGCGCAGGAAGGAGGCCCCGGCGGACTCCTCGCCGCCGAATCCGAGGCTGCCGTCGTAGAGGCCGTCGACGAACCACTTGAAGCCGACCGGCACCTCCACCAGGGTGCGGCCGAGGTCGTGGGCGACCCGGTCGATCATCGACGAGGAGACCAGGGTCTTGCCGATGCCGGTCCCGGCGGCCCAGTTGTCGCGGTGGGTGTAGAGGTAGTCGATGGCGACGGCCAGATAGTGGTTGGGGTTCATCAGACCGCCGTCGGGGGTGACGATGCCGTGCCGGTCGGCGTCGGCGTCGTTGCCGGTGGCGATGGCGTACGCGTCGCGCTGTTCGATCAGCGAGGCCATGGCGTGCGGCGACGAGCAGTCCATCCGGATCCTGCCGTCCCAGTCCAGCGTCATGAACCGCCAGGTCGGGTCGGCGAGCGGGTTGACGACGGTGAGGTCGATCCGGTGGCGTTCGGCGATCCGGCCCCAGTACGCGACGGACGCGCCGCCGAGCGGGTCGGCGCCGATGCGGAGGCCCGCGTCCCGTACGGCGTCGAGGTCGAGGACGGAGGGCAGGTCGTCGACGTACGCGGTCAGGAAGTCGTGGCGGCGGGTGGTGTCGGCGGCCAGGGCGCGGGCGTACGGGATCCGGCGGACCTCGCCGAGCCCGGCCTCGATGAGGGCGTTCGCCCGCTCCTGGATCCAGGAGGTGGCGTCCGAGGCGGCCGGTCCTCCGTTCGGCGGGTTGTACTTGAAACCGCCGTCGGCGGGCGGGTTGTGGGACGGGGTGACCACGATGCCGTCGGCCAGGTGCTCGGTGCGCCCCTGGTTGTACGTGAGGATGGCGTGCGAGACGACGGGGGTCGGGGTGTAGCCGTCCTCGCTGTCGATGAGGGCGGTGACGCCGTTGGCGGCGAGCACCTCCAGGGCGGTGACCCGGGCGGGTTCGGAGAGCGCGTGGGTGTCCGCGCCGAGGAAGAGGGGTCCGTCGGTGCCCTGGCGGGTGCGGTAGTCGCAGATCGCCTGGGTGGTGGCGGCGATGTGGTCCTCGTTGAACGCGGCGGCGAACGCGGAGCCCCGGTGGCCCGAGGTGCCGAAGGCCACCCGCTGGGCGGGCTCGGCCGGGTCGGGATGGAGGGCGTAGTAGGCCGTCACCAGCCGGGCCACGTCGACCAGGTCTGCGGACTGCGCCGGGTGACCGGCCCGTTCGTGCACCATCGGGTCTCCTCGTACGTCTTCGTCGTCGGCCGGCCCGCGGGGAGACGGGCCCGGCGCACCGGGGAAACGATCACCCCGGTCCGTACCCGATTCTGCTCTCTCGGCCGCTCCGGTGCGCGTCCGGTTCACGCCTTCCTCGTGTCGCCGCCCGGCCGGAGCGACGCCGCGCCCCCGGTCATCGGCGGACCGGGGGCGCGGAAACCGTTCGGGCAGGTGGCGCGGGAGCCGTACGGCAGGGGCTCAACGGCCCTGGAGGGACTTCACGTTGTCGCCGAAGGTCCAGCCCTTGGAGCCGTCCCAGTTCAGGGACCAGGTCATCAGCCCTTTGAGGGAGCCGTTGTAGTGGTTCCAGGCCTGCGCGACGAGTCCGGTGGACATATGGCCGCCGCCCGCTCCGATCTGGGCGGGGAGGCCGGGGACCTGCTTGTCGTAGGGGACCTTGACCGTGGTGCCTTGGATGACCAGCCCGTTGTTCAGGCAGTCGGTCTGGGCGGTGAAGCCCGCGACGGTGCCGGCGGAGTAGGAGTCGCCGGAGCAGCCGTACATGCTGCCGTTGTAGTACTGCATGTTCAGCCACCACAGGCGGCCGTTGTCCGCGTACTTCTTGATGATCGGGAGGTACGAGCCCCAGATCGAACCGTAGACGACGCTGCCGCCGGTGACGTACGCCGTCTCGGGGGCCATGGTGAGGCCGAAGTTCGACGGCATCGCGGCGAGCACGCCGTCGATGATGCGGATGAGGTTGGCCTGCGACGGGGAGAGCTGGTTGATGTTTCCGCTGCCGACGAGTCCGGTCTCGATGTCGATGTCGATGCCGTCGAAGTTGTACTTCTTCAGGATCGGCACGATCGTCTCGACGAACCGGTCGGCCACCGCGCTGGAGCTGAGGTCGATCCCGGCCGTGGCTCCGCCGATCGACATGAGGATGGTGGCGCCGGCGGCCTTGGCCTGACACATCTCGGCGGGGGTGGCGACCTTGACGGTGCTGTCCATGCCGTCCTCCCAGAGGACGGTGCCGTCGGAGCGGATGACGGGGAAGGCGGCGTTGATGACGTTGTAGCCGTGCTGGGCGATGCGGGAGTCGGTGATCGGGATCCAGCCGAGCGGCGGGTGCACGCCGTTGGCCGCCCCGTCCCAGTTCTCCCAGTAGCCCTGGAGCACCTTGCCCGTGGGCTTCGACTTGACCGCGCAGGTCTCGTCGGCCGCGACGACGGCGCCCGCCTCGGTAGCCTTCGACGGTGCGGCTCCGACCAGCATCGGCACGACGAGCGCCGCTGCCAGGCCGAGGCCCAGCAGCCGTGAGGTACGACCCATGATCCGTACGTCCTTCCAGCCCGGGTCCGCCGCCGACGGTGCGAAAGGTTCGCCCCGCCCCGCCCAATGTCGTGACCCTGCCAAACCGTAGAATGGTCCAGACCTTCGGTCAAGAGGTCTGGACCAGACCGTCCGTCAGGGGCGGGTCCAGGAACGCCGCGACGGGGTGGGGAGCGGCACACTCAACCGCTTCCCCATCCTGGACCGGCCGGCCCCGGGCATCGACGGCGCGACACACCCGGGCGACCTCTCCGAGGGCCAGAAGCCGGCCCTGGCCCTCACGATCCAGCTGACGGCCGCGCCCCGGATCCTGCTGCTGAACGATCCGACGCGCGGTCTGGTCTACCGCGCCAAGACCCGGCTGATCGCCATGGACGACGAACTCGCCACCGAGGGGCGGTCGGTGGCGATCTCCACCCATGACGTCGAGTTCGCGGCACGGGCCGCGGACATCGCCTCCCCGGCCTTCGCCCCGCAGGTCGCGAAGATCCTGTCGCCGCTGCCGTAGCTGACGAAGGACCTGAAAGACCTCACGGAGCGCTCCGCCGGGGCCATCCGCATCGCACCGCGCGCCGGAGTCGTGTTCGCCATGGCGGCGTTCCTCGGCCTGGTCGCGTTCTTCTGACCCTTCGTCGTCGCGCCGGGCCGGCTGGGCGCGGCGTACACGCCGCCGCTGATCTTCGGCGTGCTGCTGGTGCTCGTGCCGTGCGTGGTGATCTCCGAGATCGCCGAGGGCGGCATCGACTCCAAGGCGCTGGCGATGCTCGGGGGGCTCCCCACGGTGAACGCGGCGCTGCGCCCGCTCGGTGCGGGAACGGCGGGCATCGAGACGGTGTTCTTCGTCCTCGTCCTGGCGGGCCGACCGCACCATCCGATGCGTGATGATTCCCGTACAATATGACCGCCCTGCACTCCCGTTCGACCCCTGAAAAGGTTGCAGCACCGCTTGAGATGCGATAAGTCGACAATAGCCGCGAGCCGCGAGCCGCG
>MUNB01000350.1 GCA_002154345.1 Streptomyces griseus | reverse complement strand
GCGGGGGCGGCCTGGGCAGCGGGTGTCGCGGCCCTCCCCCGCGTACGGTGCGCGCCTGCGGGGCGGGGCCGGACCTTGTCCACGACCGCCATGCCGATACGGAAGACGGCCGCCGGGACGACCAGGCAGAGCAGCACCCAGAAGAGCGTGACGCCCCAGGGCCGGCCGACCCCCCACGGCTGCTCGGCCAGCACCTTCTTCCCGTACCGCAGGGACACCTGGTAGTCGCCGTGCGCGCCCGCCGACAGTTCGACCGGCAGCCTGATCTGCGCCTTGCCGCCGGGCGCGACCGTGCCGCGCCACTGGCGTTCCTCCCACTGCGGGGCGTAGACGCCGTGCGCGATGCCGATCTCGAAGACGGGATCCTCGACGGGGGCGGACCCGAGATTGCCGACGGTGAAGACGAGTCGGCGCGCGGGCGGGGCTCCGAACCAGGTGAGCAGGGAACTGTCGCCCTCCAGCCGGGTGGTGGCCAGCACCGCGAGCTTCCCGCCGCCGGTCTGCCGCGGCAGCTCCGCCGTGGGATGGCCCGCCACGGTGAACACCGCGTCGGCCAGCGTCTGTTCACCCGTCACGGTGGCGATGTGCACCACGCAGGGGCACGGCTTCGGCGGTTCGGCGACCGGCAGCTTCTTGCTGAAGGCGCCCTTCTTGTCGGTCGTGACGGCGCGGCCGTCGGCGTTGGCACAGGAGTTGGTGCCGCCGATCACGCCACGCTCCGGGGTGGACTGCCCGCAGATCAGCAGCATCAGCAGCGCCTCGGCGCGCCAGCCGCTGCCGCTGACGGTGATCTCGCCGCCCTTGCCCGCCTCCTTCTTGGACAGGCTGACGGTGGGGTCGCCGTCGGCCGCCCGGGCGGGCGGCGCTGTCAGGACGACCAGGGCGGGCAGGAGCGCCAGGAGGGCGGCCAGGAGCAGGAGGACGGGCGGCGCGGGGCGCCGGAGGGCTCGGGGGCCGGGCTGCTGCGTCACTTTTCCGCTCCCGCCTTCGCCAAGGGCCTCGTATCGGTTTCTGCTTCTGTTTCTGCTTTCGTCTCTGCTTCGGCCTCCGTGTCCGGCGGCTCCGGGGCGCCGCGCCCGGTGCGTCGCCGCCGTCGGTACGCGCCGGAGCCGACCAGGGCCAGGACGCCGAGCACCAGCAGCCCACCGCCGACGGCCGGAAGCACCGGGAGGTACGTCGCCGAAGCCTCCGCCTCGTCCCGGGCGCCGCCCGGCGCGGTGACCCGCAGCCGTACGGTGACCGCGTCCAGGGCCGGGGCGTCGGGCCAGGGCTCGGTCAGCTCCACCCGCCGGCCGGGGGCCAGCTCCAGCGGAAGGGGCCGTTCCGGGCGGTCCAGCAGCGTGCCGAACACCCCGTCGACGCGCACCGCCAGACGGGGCCTCAGCAGCGCGTTGCCCCGGTTGACCAGGGCGTACCGAAGGGTCTCGCCGGATATCCCGACGTCCTCGACGGTGAGCGCCGCCAGCGTCGGACCGCCGATCCGGACCCGGACCGGTACGCGGCTCTCCTCGCCCCCGTCGACCGCCACGACCTCCCCGGAAGCGTCGCCCGGCACCGCGTCGGGCGGCACCGTGAGGGCGAGCGGCACCTCCGCACGGGTCCGGGCCGGCACGGTGACCGTGTCCGCGGCGAACCGGATCCAGGCCCCGGCCCGGCCGTCGCCCCGCAGCCGGACGGTCAGCGGGGCGCGGCCGGAGTTGGTCACCGCGAGCCGGTCCTGGAGGACCGTGCCGGGGGTGCCCTCCAGATAGACGTACGGCCTGGCGTCCCGGTCGCCGCTGCCGCCTGCGGGCCGGGCCGTCCAGTCCGCCGGACCGTCGTCAGCGGCGGCCGGGGTCGAGGCGAGCGCGCACAGCAGCGCGGCGAGCACCGCCGTGAGGACGAGCAGCGCCCGGCGGAGGCGCGGGGTGGGTGGCGACATGGGGCGGCTCTCCTCTGCCTTCCGGCGGCGATGGCGCTGCCGTACGCGTGCGCCGCATGCGCTGCCGTACGGGCCCTCCGTGCGGGCCGTACGCCGCATACAGGCCGTACGGACGTGATCAGCCTGCGGAGCGCTGTCCTCGCCGGGTCAGCCAGAGCACCCCGGCCGCCCCGGTCAGCAGCACGGTCCCGCCGAGCGTGCCGAGCGCCGCCGCCGAGTCCAGCGGACCGGTGCGGGGCAGCTCGCCGCCGCCCGTGGAGCCTCCCGAACTGCCACCGGTGGAACCGCCCGTGGAGCCGCCGTCCGATGAGCCGCCCGCCCCCTGGACGTCGAGTTCGAGGGAGGGGCCCGGGCTGTTCTTGGGCGTACACGTGGTGGTCGTACCGAGCGCCTTGATGGTGAGGACCCCGGCGGTGAAGGTGACCTTGCCGCTCTTCTTCGGGGTGTACGTCCCCGACAGATCACTGATCTTGATGGGGGTGTTGGCCGGAATCGCCTCGGCGTTCGCCGGGCCGGAGACCTGGACCTTCCCCTCCTCCGCGCCGCCCAGCTCGATCACGGCGCTCGGGTTCATGGCGCCCTTGCCCAGCTCGACCGGGCTGGAGGAGACGCCCTTCTGGAAGGACATCGTGAGTTTGTAGCCGTCGCCGCTCTTCACTCCCTTGATATCGATGGGCGAGACCGCCCCCTTGGGCCCGATGGGCGTCACGCACTGGTAGTTGACGTCCACGACCTCGGCATACGCGGCGGGCGCGCCCGCCACCACGATCGAGCCCGCCAGCGCAGCCGCCAGCGCGAGAGTGGTCCGCTTCTGGTTCGACACCTCGTGTTCCCCTCATGCCGGACGCCGCCGCGCGCCACGGTCCGTACGGGCACGCATTACTGACGGCACATCAGATTGGGCGCTCAAGGTACGCCCGGGGCCTGATGGAGGGAAGACAAAGAGCGCGCCGATCCGGCGCGCTCTTCAGTGGTGCGGAGGTGAGGGATGCGGCTAGGCGGGCGCGGCGAGCTCCGCCCAGACGGTCTTGCCCGGGGCGTCCGGTGTGCGCAGGACGCCCCAGTCGAGGCAGAGGCGCTGCACGATGAACATGCCGTGCCCGCCGGGCCGGCCGGCGCGGTGCGGCGTACGGGGTGCGGGCTGCCCGGCCCCCCGGTCGACGACCTCCACCCGCAGCACCTTGGCGGTGCGGCCGATCCGGAGTTCCTCGGGGCCCTCCGCGTGCAGACAGGCGTTGGTCACCAGCTCGGAGACGACCAGCAGGACGTCCTCGGCGGCGGCCCGGCGGTCCGCGCTGGACGCCGGAAGCCAGCCCCAGTCGTGCAGCGCCTGCCGGGCGAAGTCACGGGCCGTCGGAACAATGCCGCTGGCCTGCCCGAGTGAGAGCGTGCGCCACTGCCGCTCGGCCGGGACGGGCGAGGCTGCGCCCGCTTCGTCCGGCTCGCGACCGAGGTCGCCCGGCGGATGCTGCCGGGTGGTGCTCATCAGCGCTTCACCTCACCGATTCGCCATGTCGCCATGTCGCCGTTGAACAGATAGTGATCAGTTACCGAGTGTGCCGGAGCCCTCGCGGGGCACCGCCGGGGTGTCTCCTGCCCTGCTGTTTCGCAACAACACCCACTTGGGACACACGATCGCGTGACACAGCCGACATCGGGGACGTCCACGGCCGCGCGCTCGTGCCGGGTCAGGTGGCCAGGGCCTCTTCGAGCGTGGCGTGGACGGTGAAGACCGCCTCCGCGCCGGTGATCTCGAACACCCTCGCCACGACGGGCAGCATTCCGGCCAGATGAACCCCTCCTCCGGCCGCCTCCGCCTTGAGGCGGGCGCCGAGCAGCACGTTCAGTCCGGTGGAATCGCAGAAATCCAGGCGGGAGCAGTCCACCACCAGGCGCGACCGCCCCTGCTCGATCGCACTCTCCAGGGGCTCGCGCAGCAGATCGGCGGTGTGGTGATCGAGCTCACCCACCGGCGTCACGACCTCGCTGCGCCCCTCGGTCCGGGCCTCGACCTGAAGCCGACCCCGGTTCGCACTGCCGACCGTCCCGCGGTCCATGCCTGTCCCTCTTCGCCGTTCGTCACTGTGCGCGTCACTGCCTGTGCGGCTGTATGCGTAGCTGCCGCCGACGTGCGTAAAACAGTACGCGTTCCGTTGGCCACGCGGTAGTCGGAGAACTCAACAAACCGGACATATAGCAGTAATTGGCGCTTGTCACTGCTGGCCAGGACCGGGTATGGGTAGGGGGACACCCGAAACACGACCGGCTTTGGAGGCGCCGCTTCACCGCAGGAACACGTATGGGCATCGGCAGCCATATGCCGAGAACGATGGAGGAGAACCATGTCACCCCGGCTCGACGAAGCGCGTACCCACAACGCGTCGTCGGCATGTCCTCAGGGACCGACCAATTCCGACTCCCCCGCCGCGAGCGCCGTTCCCGGCCCGCGCACCAGCACCACCAGCACCACCAGCACCACCTCAGACTTCTCCGGCGCGGCCGGCGAGGGACTCGAAGGACTTCCCGAGATCCCGCCCTACGCCGAAGTGGGCGCTCTGGACGCCAGGGCCCTGTCGAAGACGCTCTTCGAGCGGCTGGAGTCCCTCGAAGAGGGCACGCACGAGTACAGCTACGTACGCAACACCCTCGTCGAGCTCAACCTCGCGCTCGTCAAGTTCGCCGCCTCCCGGTTCCGCTCCCGCAGCGAGCCGATGGAGGACATCGTCCAGGTCGGCACCATCGGCCTGATCAAGGCGATCGACCGGTTCGAGCTGAGCCGCGGGGTGGAGTTCCCCACGTTCGCGATGCCGACGATCGTCGGTGAGATCAAGCGTTTCTTCCGTGACACCAGCTGGTCCGTGCGCGTGCCGCGCCGGCTCCAGGAGCTGCGGCTCGACCTGGCGAAGGCGGGCGACGAGCTCTCCCAGCAGCTGGACCGCGCGCCCACCGTGGCAGAGCTGTCCGAGCGCCTCGGCATCACGCCGGACGAGGTCGTCGAGGGCATGTCCGCGAGCAACGCGTACACCGCGAGCTCGCTGGACGCCAAGCCCGAGGAGGACGACGGCGAGGGCGCCCTCGCGGACCGCATCGGCTACGAGGACCACGGCCTCGAAGGCATCGAGTACGTCGAGTCGCTGAAGCCGCTGATCGCCGCGCTGCCCGCCCGGGACCGGATGATCCTCTCGCTCCGCTTCGTCAGCAACATGACGCAGTCGGAGATCGGCGAGGAGCTGAACATCTCGCAGATGCACGTGTCCCGGCTGCTGTCCCGGACGCTGACCAAGCTCCGCAAGGGTCTGACCCTGGAGGAATGACCCCGGCCCGGCCCGCTGCCCCTCCTCGGGGCTCCACGGGCCGTCGAGCACCGCGGAAGGACCCGCCCCGGACATCGGGAGCGGGTCCTTCCGCGTGTGCGGTGCGGCGGTGTTCCGGGGCCGCCGTCCGGACCGGCCGTCACACCACCCGCTGTCCGCTCCGCCAGACCGCGCCGACCAGCGGGACGCCCGGGCGGTAGGCGAGGTGGACGTGGCTCGGGGCGTCGAGGAGGACCAGGTCGGCGCGGGCGCCGGGGGTGATGCGGCCGATGTCGGTACGGCGCAGGGCGGCGGCCCCGCCCGCTGTCGCGGACCAGATCGCCTCGTCCGGGGTCATCCCCATGTCGCGTACGGCCAGCGCGATGCAGAACGGCATGGACGAGGTGAACGACGAGCCGGGGTTGCAGTCCGTGGAGAGCGCGACGGTGGCCCCGGCGTCGAGGAGGCGGCGGGCATCGGGCCAGGTGGCGCGGGTGGAGAACTCCGCGCCCGGGAGCAGCGTGGCGACTGTGTCGCCCTGGCCGAGCGCGTCGACGTCCGCGTCGGTGAGGTGGGTGCAGTGGTCGGCCGACGCGGCGTCGAGCTCGACGGCGAGCTGGACACCGGGGCCGTAGCTGAGCTGGTTGGCGTGGATACGAGGGTGCAGCCCCTTGGCGCGGCCCGCCGTGAGGATGGCGCGGGCCTGATCGCCGTCGAAGGCGCCCTGCTCGCAGAACACGTCGATCCAGCGGGCGTGCGGGGCGCAGGCCTCCAGCATCGGGCCGGTGACCAGATCGACGTATCCGGCGGGGTCGTCGGCGTAGTCGGGGGACACGATGTGGGCGCCGAGGTAGGTGACCTCGTCGGTGTGGCGGCCCGCGACGCGCAGGGCGCGGGCCTCGTCCTCGACGGTGAGGCCGTAGCCGGACTTGGTCTCGAAGGTGGTGGTGCCCTGGCGCAGGGCCTCGGCGAGGTAGCGGGCGACGTTGGCGGAGAGCTCCTCGTCGGAGGCGGCCCGGGTGGCGGCGACGGTGGTGCGGATGCCGCCCGCGCGGTAGGGCTGCCCGGACATCCGGGCGTTGAACTCCTGGGTGCGGTCGCCCGCGAAGACCAGGTGGGAGTGGGAGTCGACGAAGCCCGGGACCACCGCGCGGCCCGCCGCGTCGAGGACGTTGTCAGTGGCGGGTGCTTTGCTGGATTCACCGGTCCAGACGATGCGGTCGCCGTCGATGACGACGGCCGCGTCCTGGATCAGGCCCAGGGGGGTCCCGTTGCCGAGGGAGGGGTCATTGGTGACCAGGCTGGCGATGTGGGTGACGGCGGTGGTCGTCATCTGGAGAGTGTTCTCCTTGCGTTCCGGGAGGGCCGGATCAGCGGGGCGGATCCGGGCCGTGGGGTCCGGGGTCGGTGGTGCGGGGCGGTCACGTCCGGCGCTCAGCCGTGCAGGGCGGCGATCGCTGTCGCCAGCGCCCGCGGCACGTCCTCGATCCGGGTGTGACGGCCGTCCCGGACGATGTGCCGCCCTGCCACGACCGTGTGCCGCACATCAGCGGCGGAGGCGGCGAATACGGCGGTCTCCGCTGCCAGTCGGGGCACCGGTCCGGCCGTTCTGACGGAGTCCAGGGCGATCGTCGTCAGGTCGGCGGGGGCGCCCGGTTCCAGGACGCCCGCGTCGGGGCGGCCGAGTGCGGCGTGCCCGTCGGCGGAGGCGGCACGGAGCAGGGCGGCCGCCGTCCAGTGGCCCCGGACGTGGGTGCGCAGCCGCTCGTTGAGCTCCATCGCGCGCGCCTCTTCGAAGAGGTCGATCACGGCGTGGCTGTCGCTGCCCAGCGAGAGCGGCGAGCCCGCCTTCTGGAGGGCGGCGGCGGGGCCGATGCCGTCGGCCAGGTCGCGTTCGGTGGTGGGGCACATGCAGGTGCCGGTGGTGGACGAGCCGAGCAGCGCGATGTCCTCCTCCGTCAGATGCGTGTTGTGGATGCCGGTGGTGCGCGGGCCGAGGACTCCGTGGTCGGCGAGCAGCCGGGTGGGGGTGCGGCCGTGGGCGGCCCGGCAGGCGTCGTTCTCCGCCGTCTGCTCGGAGAGGTGGACGTGCAGGGGCGCGTCCCGCTCCTCGGCCCACCGCGCCACGGTGGCGAGTTGGTCCGCCGGGACCGCGCGGACGGAGTGGACGGCCGCGCCGATCAGGGTGTGGTCGTCGCCCTTGAGGAGGGAGGCGCGCTCCGCCCAGGCCTCGGCGGTGGTGTCGGAGAAGCGCAGCTGGTGCCGGTTGGGCTTCTCGCCGAACCCGGCGGCGAGATAGGCGGTGTCCAGCAGGGTGATCCGGATGCCGGCCTCGGCGGCGGCCGCGATCAGCGCCTCGCCCATGGCGTTCGGGTTGGCGTAGGGGGTGCCGCCGGGGGCGTGGTGCAGATAGTGGAATTCGCCGACGGAGGTGATGCCGGCCAGCGCCATTTCGGCGTACGTGGCGCGGGCCAGGTCGAAGTAGGTGTCCGGGGTGAGCTTGGCCGCCGTGCGGTACATCAGCTCGCGCCAGGTCCAGAAGGTGCCCGAGCCGACCTGGACGGTGGCGCGCAGGGCCCGGTGGAAGGCGTGGGAGTGGGTGTTGGCGAGGCCGGGGATGGTCAGGCCGCGCAGCACGGTCGCGCCGTGCGGCGGTGCCTCGACGCCGGTCCTGATCCCGGCGATGCGGCCGCCCGCGACGTCCAGGGTGACGCCCGGCTCGACGTGGGTGCCGAGCCAGGCGTGGTCCATCCAGTACGTCGCGGTGACGGGTGCGCCCGTCGTCCGGTGTGTCAGCTGCACGCGAGACCTTCCAGTACGTCGGCGAGTGCCTCCACCCCGGCCGTGCAGTCGTCCTCGGCGGCGTGCTCGGCGGGTGAGTGCGAGATGCCGGTGGGGTTGCGTACGAAGAGCATGGCGGTGGGCACCGAGGCGGACAAAATACCCGCATCGTGGCCGGCGCCGGTGCCGAGGACGGGCACGGGCCGCCCCGTGTCGCCGGTCCCCGCGAGGATCCTGCCGAGCTCGTCGCGCAGGGCGTGCTCGAACTCCACGACGGGCGTGAACGATTCGCGCACGACGTCGAGGTCGATCCCGGCCCGCTCGGCGTACTGGCGGGCGGCGCGCTCGATGCCGGTGACGACGGCGTCCAGGGTGGCCTGGTCGGCGGCGCGGGAGTCGAGCCAGCCGCGCACGAGGGAGGGGATGGCGTTGACGCCGTTGGGCTCGACCGCGATCTTGCCGAAGGTGGCGAGCGCGCCGGTCAGTTCGGCCTCGCGGCGGGCGGCGAGGACGGTCTCGGCGTACGTGAGCATCGGGTCGCGGCGGTCGACGAGGCGGGTGGTGCCCGCGTGGTTGGCCTCGCCCCGGAAGTCGAACCGCCAGCGGCCGTGCGGCCAGATGGCGGAGGCGATGCCGACGGGGTCGCCGGTCAGGTCGAGGGCGCGGCCCTGCTCGACGTGGAGTTCGACGAACGCGCCGATCCGGGCGAGCCGTTCCGGGTCGGGGCCGATGGCCCCGGGGTCGTGTCCGGCCTTCTCCATGGCGGCGGGCAGGGTGATGCCGTCCCCGTCGCGCAGCCGGTGGGCGTCGGCGACGGTCAGCTGTCCGGCGGCGAGCCGGGACCCGACGCAGGCGAGGCCGAAGCGGGCGCCCTCCTCGTCACCGAAGTTGGTGACGGCCAGCGGCCGGGTGAACTCCACTCCCCTGCAGTGGAGTTCGTCGAGCGCGGCGAAGGAGGAGACCACGCCGAGCGGGCCGTCGAAGGCGCCGCCGTCCGGGACGGAGTCCAGGTGCGAGCCGGTGACGACGGCGTCCCCGGCCAGGGGGTCGCCGAGCCAGGCCCACTGGTTGCCGTTGCGGTCGGTCTCCAGGGTGAGCCCGCGCGCCTCGGCCTGCGCGCGGAACCAGGCCCGGCAGTCGAGGTCCGCCTCCGACCAGGCGTAACGCCGGTAGCCGCCGCTGTCGGCGTGCCGTCCGACGGGAGCCAGCTCCCGCCACATCGAGAGGAAGGAATCACCCGCACGCCACTGCCGCGACGTGCCGGGCGTGGACCAGGAGGTGCCCGTGGGCATCAGTTGCCCTCCGTCATGGGCACGCGTACGCCCTGGTCGGCGGCGACGGTCTCGGCGATGTCGTAGCCGGCGTCCACGTGGCGGATGACGCCCATGCCGGGGTCGTTCGTCAGCACACGGCGGATCTTCTCGCCCGCGAGCTTCGTGCCGTCCGCGACGGAGACCTGTCCGGCGTGGATGGAGCGGCCCATGCCGACGCCGCCGCCGTGGTGGAGGGAGACCCAGGAGGCGCCGGAGGCGACGTTGACCATGGCGTTGAGCAGCGGCCAGTCGGCGATGGCGTCGGAGCCGTCGAGCATGGCCTCGGTCTCGCGGTACGGGGAGGCGACGGAGCCGCAGTCGAGGTGGTCGCGGCCGATGGCCAGCGGGGCGGCGAGCTCACCGCCGGCGACCATGTCGTTGAAGCGCTCGCCGGCCTTGTCGCGCTCGCCGTAGCCGAGCCAGCAGATGCGGGCGGGCAGGCCCTGGAAGTGGACGCGTTCGCCGGCCATCTTGATCCAGCGGTGCAGCGACTCGTTCTCCGGGAAGAGCTCCAGCATCGCCTTGTCGGTCTTGTGGATGTCGGAGGCCTCGCCGGAGAGGGCCGCCCAGCGGAAGGGGCCCTTGCCCTCGCAGAAGAGGGGGCGGATGTAGGCGGGGACGAAGCCGGGGAAGTCGAAGGCGCGGTCGTAGCCGGCGAGCTGGGCCTCGCCGCGGATGGAGTTGCCGTAGTCGAAGACCTCGGCGCCGGCGTCCATGAAGCCGACCATGGCCTCGACGTGGCGGGCCATCGACTCGCGGGCGCGCTGGGTGAAGTCGGCGGGCTTCTCGGCGGCGAGGGTGGCCATGTCGTCGAAGTCGACGCCGAGCGGCAGGTAGGCCAGCGGGTCGTGGGCGCTGGTCTGGTCGGTGACGATGTCGATCGGCGCGCTCTCGGCGAGCATCCGGGGCAGCAGCTCGGCCGCGTTGCCGAGGAGGCCGATGGAGAGCGGGCGGCGGGCGTCGCGGGCCTCGACGGCGAGCTGGAGGGCGTGCTCCAGGTTGTCGGCCTTCACGTCCAGGTAGCGGTGCTCGATGCGGCGGTCGATGGCGCGCGGGTCGACGTCGATGCAGATGGCGACGCCGTCGTTCATGGTGACGGCGAGCGGCTGGGCGCCGCCCATGCCGCCGAGCCCGGCGGTCAGGGTGATCGTCCCGGCCAGGGTTCCGCCGAACTTCTTCGCGGCGACGGCGGCGAAGGTCTCGTAGGTGCCCTGGAGGATGCCCTGGGTGCCGATGTAGATCCAGGACCCGGCGGTCATCTGGCCGTACATGGTCAGGCCCAGCTGCTCCAGGCGGCGGAACTCCTCCCAGTTGGCCCAGTCGCCGACCAGGTTGGAGTTGGCGATGAGGACGCGCGGCGCCCACTCGTGGGTCTGCATGACGCCGACCGGCCGCCCGGACTGGACGAGCATCGTCTCGTCCTGCTTCAGCGTCTGGAGGGTGCGGACCATCGCGTCGAAGGAGCGCCAGTCGCGGGCCGCCTTGCCGGTGCCGCCGTAGACGACGAGCTTGTCGGGGTGCTCGGCGACCTCGGGGTCGAGGTTGTTCTGCAGCATCCGCAGGGCGGCTTCCTGCTGCCATCCCAGGGCGGTCAGTGCGCTGCCGCGCGGTGCCCGAACGGGGCGGGGTCCTGACATGGCGGTGCCTCCTCGCGACGGTGAAAATCTATTCACATCCTGCTGCTCTGAATAGTCGTAGTCAACAGGTGCGCTCCGCGCCGCGTCAGGGAAGGCGTGTTCCCGACCACCCGGCGGCCGTCCCGGAGGCAGCGATGAGTACACCCGGCACCCCCACGACCGGCGATACCGAGAGCCCCGGCGGCTCGCCGCCCCTCAAGCGCGCGCTCGGCCCCAAACTGCTGATCCTCTTCGTCGTCGGCGACATCCTGGGCACCGGCATCTACGCCACCACCGGCGATGTGGCGGGCAAGGTCGGCGGCGCGCTCTGGCTGCCCTTCGCGATCGGCTTCGTGGTCGCCCTGCTGACGGCGGCCTCGTACGTGGAGCTGGTCGGCAAGTACCCGAAGGCGGCCGGGGCCGCGCTCTACACCCAGAAGGCGTTCAAGGTCCCCTTCCTGACCTTCGTCGTCGCCTTCATGGTCATGTGCTCGGGCCTCTCCTCGGCGAGCGCGGCGGCACGGGCGTTCAGCGGCGACTATCTGGGGGAGTTCACCGACGCGGTGCCGCCGACGCTGATCGCGATCCTGTTCATCCTCGCCCTGGCCGCGATCAATCTGCGCGGGGTCGCCGAGTCGGTGAAGGCGAACGTGGTCCTGACGCTGGTGGAGGTCACCGGCCTCGCGGTGATCCTCGCGATCGGCGCGTACGCCGTGCTCGGCGGCGAGGGCGAGCCCTCGCGGCTGACCCAGATCGAGACCGGCGGCACCGGGTACGCCCTGATCACCGGGGTGCTCGGCGCCACCGCGCTCGGCTTCTTCGCGTTCGTGGGCTTCGAGGACTCGGTCAACATGGCGGAGGAGACCAAGAACCCGGCCCGCGACTTCCCCCGCGCGATCTTCATCGGGGTGGGCGTCACCGGAACCATCTACGTCCTGGTCGCCCTGGTCTCCTCACTCCTGGTCGACTCCCGCACCCTGGCGGGCTCCAGCGGACCGCTGCTGGAGGTGGTGAAGGCCGGCGGCGTCGATTTCCCGCCGAAACTCTTCGCGCTGATCGCCCTGTTCGCCGTCACCAACTCGGCGCTGATCAACATCATGATGGCCTCGCGGCTCTGCTACGGCATGGCCAACGAACGCATCCTGCCGCCCGCGATGGGCAAGGTGCTGGCGGGCCGGCGCACCCCCTGGGTCGGGATCGTCTTCGTCTCCGTCCTGGCGATCGGCCTGGTCTCCACCGGCGAGATCGAGGGGCTCGGCGACACCACCTCGTTCCTGCTGCTCTGCGTCTTCGCCGTGGTCAACATCGCCGTGCTGGTCCTGCGCAAGGACCGGGTGGGCCACCGCCACTTCCGTACGCCCACCGCGCTTCCGGTGCTCGGCGCGCTCACCTCGCTGATCCTGGCGAGCCCGCTCGCCGACCGGGGCTCCGACGTGTACGTACGGGCCGGAATCCTGCTGCTGATCGGCATCGGGCTGTGGGCGCTCAACAGGGCGGTGATGACGGCCCGCGAGAAGTCGGCCGCCCCGGACGCCTGACGGGCCGCCACCCGCCGCCCCCACCACCGCATTCCGGCCGACCCTTTACACCGTCGGACGCATGTACCAAAGGAAAATGCCAGAACCTCCACCAGCCGTGAGCACGTTGCGTAGCCTCTGCGTTACAGCCGTACGCCACGTCGGGAGGGGAGATCCGCGTGCCCGGAATCGACGAGTGCCTGCTCGAAGTCATGAGGCTGCCCGGCGCCCGGGGCGCCTCGGTGGTCGACTGGACGAGCGGTCTCGCCCTCGGCACCATCGGGGAGTCCCCCAACGGCGACCACGAGGCGACCGCCGCCGAGACGGCGGAGGTCGCCCGTATGACCGCCGAGCAGCCCGCCTTCGCCCACCTCGCCGCGGAAGCGGAGGGCGGGCGGCCGGCGGACGCGCCGAACACCCCCGTCGAGGACGTCATCGTCACCACCCACGACGGCTACCACATGCTCCGGTTCGTCGAGACGGCTTTCGACAGCAGCGTCTTCCTCCACCTGTGGCTGGACCGCTCCGAGGGCAATCTCGCGCTCGCCCGGCTGCGGCTGGGCGAGCGCGAGATTGCCCTCGGAGCGGTCCAGCCACAGGTGGTGGAAGACGCTGCTGTCGAAAGCCGTCTCGACGAACCGGAGCATGTGGTAGC
>MUNB01000035.1 GCA_002154345.1 Streptomyces griseus | reverse complement strand
CAAACGCCGGACGGGCTGGAAAAGATGCCCTCAAGCGCCGGGCGGGCTGGAGGGTGTGGCCGGGCGGGCTTGTAGGTGCGGCGCTTCCCGGGGGAAAGATGTCCTCAATCGCCGGACGGGCTTGAACGGAGTACCTTCAGGAACTCTCGCATCCATGCCGCGTGGTCCGGCCAGGCTCTTGATGAGACCAAGGGGCCGTCCACCACCGCCTCCGTGTCCTGGAACGTCGCGCCCGCGCTCTGCATGTCCGGTTCCAGCGCCGGGTACGCCGTCACGCTGCGGCCGCTCAGGTTGCCGGTGGCCGCGGTGATCAGGGGGCCGTGGCAGATCTGGGCCACCGGGCGGTCCGCGGAGAAGAAGGCGCCGACGATCTTCCGCAGTTCGGCGTTGTTGCGGAGGTACTCCGGGGCCCGGCCGCCGGGGATCACCAGGGCGATGTAGGCGCCGGGGTCGACCTCGGAGAAGGACAGGTCGGCGGGCCAGGTGTAGCCGGGCTTCTCCGTGTACGTGTCGAAGCCGGGCTCGAAGTCGTGGACCACGAAGCGCAGCGTCTTGCGTTCGGGGGCCGCGATGTCGACCTCGTACCCCTCCTCCAGCAGCCGCTGGTACGGGTAGAGGACTTCGAGCGACTCGGCGGCGTCGCCGGTGACGATGAGGATCTTCTGCGGCATGGCGGGCTCCTCGGGGCCGGTGGCCCCGATGGCGTGCCCGGGGCCTGAATCCGTGCGGTAAGGACAGATTGCCCCGGTTCCGGGAGTTCGCCAAGGCGGCGCGGCGCACTGTCCAGAGTGTCAAAGTTCGGGGGGTTCTTTTGTACACAAGCAGCTCATGACGCGGTGGGGTGCGAGGGCGATAGCCTGGTGCCGTGATCAGCGCGATACGCCTCGGGGGCAGCGAAGCCCCCGGCCGCCGCCCGGAGTGCCACAGCACCCGGGCGATCCGCGATCTTCCGACTCCGGACCGGCCGTCAAAAATGGCCCATGTGGTCCCGGGGAACTCTCGAAGCGGCATAGCGTCGACCCAGACCGGAAACCCCGCGTCGTGGCGGTACGTCGCTTTTCTCACCTACGTCACGCAACGGCGCGCGACAGGAGCCAGAGGACATGCAGACCAAGCTGGACGAAGCCAAGGCCGAGCTGCTCGCAGGGGCCGCCAAGGTAGCTGAAGACGGTCCGGGCGGTGGTGTCGGTGGCCCGGGAGGTGCCCCCCGGGCGCGGGTCGCCGCTGCCGGGGCCGACGCGAGCGACCGTCCCGGCCAGGACACGGTGCTCGCCTACCTCCAGCGCTACTACCTGCATACGGCTCCGGAGGACCTCAGCGGCCGTGACCCGGTGGACGTCTTCGGCGCCGCCGCCTCGCACTACCGGCTGGCCGAGAATCGTCCCCAGGGCACCGCGAACGTCCGGGTGCACACCCCGACCGTCGAGGAGAACGGCTGGACCTGCAGCCACTCCGTCGTCGAGGTCGTCACCGACGACATGCCCTTCCTGGTGGACTCCGTCACCAACGAGCTGTCCCGGCAGGGGCGCGGCATCCATCTGGTGATCCACCCCCAGGTCACCGTCCGCCGCGATGTCACCGGCAAGCTCATCGAGGTCCTCTCCGGCGGACCCGGCACCCCGAAGCCCGGTGAGAAGTCCGAGCTGCCGCACGACGCGCTCGTCGAGTCCTGGATCCACGTCGAGACCGACCGCGAGTCCGACCGCGCCGACCTCCAGCAGATCACCGCCGACCTGCTGCGCGTCCTGTCCGACGTACGGGAGACCGTCGAGGACTGGGGGAAGATGCGCGACGCCGCCCTCCGGATCGCCGACGACCTGCCCGGCGAACCGCTGGACGACCTCCCCGACGAGGAGGTCGAGGAGGCCCGCGAGCTGCTGCGCTGGCTGGCCGCCGACCACTTCACCTTCCTCGGCTACCGCGAGTACGAGCTCAAGGACAGCGACGCGCTGGCCGCCGTACCCGGCACCGGGCTCGGCATCCTGCGCTCCGACCCGCAGCACAGCGAGGACGAGGCCCACCCGGTCAGCCCGTCCTTCGACCGGCTGCCCGCCGACGCCCGCGCCAAGGCCCGCGAGCACAAGCTCCTCGTCCTGACGAAGGCCAACAGCCGGGCCACCGTGCACCGCCCCAGCTACCTCGACTACGTCGGCGTCAAGAAGTTCGACGCCAAGGGCAACGTCGTCGGCGAGCGGCGCTTCCTCGGGCTCTTCTCCTCCGCCGCCTACACCGAGTCGGTGCGCCGGGTGCCCGTCATCCGCCGCAAGGTCGCCGAGGTCGTCGAGGGCGCGGGCTTCTCGTACAACAGCCACGACGGCCGCGACCTGCTGCAGATCCTGGAGACCTACCCGCGCGACGAGCTCTTCCAGACGCCCGTCGACCAGCTCCGCTCCGTCGCGACCTCCGTCCTCTACCTCCAGGAGCGCCGCCGGCTGCGGCTCTACCTGCGTCAGGACGAGTACGGGCGCTACTACTCCGCGATCGTCTACCTCCCGCGCGACCGCTACACCACCGGCGTGCGCCTGCGGCTGATCGACATCCTCAAGGAGGAGCTCGGCGGCAACAGCGTCGACTTCACCGCCTGGAACACCGAGTCGATCCTCTCCCGGCTGCACTTTGTCATCCGCGTCCCGGCCGGCACCGAGCTGCCGCATCTGACGGACGCCGACGCCGACCGGATCGAGGCCCGTCTCGTCGAGGCCGCCCGCTCCTGGGCCGACGGCTTCCAGGAGGCGCTCAACGCCGAACTGGGCGAGGAGCGCGGCGCGGAACTGCAGCGCCAGTACGGCCACTCGTTCCCCGAGGGCTACAAGGCCGACCACTCGCCGCGCGCCGCCGTGGCCGACCTGGTCCACCTGGAGACCCTCAAGCAGGGCGAGAAGGACTTCGCCCTCAGCCTGTACGAGCCGGTCGGCGCGGGCCCCGGCGAGCGCCGCTTCAAGATCTACCGGACCGGCGAGCAGGTCTCCCTCTCCGCCGTCCTCCCGGCGCTCCAGCAGCTCGGCGTCGAGGTCGTCGACGAGCGGCCGTACGAGCTGCGCTGCGCGGACCGCACGCACGCCTGGATCTACGACTTCGGGCTGCGGATGCCCCTGGCCAGCGGCAACGGCGGCTACCTCGCCGACGACGCCCGCCTCCGCTTCCAGGAAGCCTTCGCCGCCGTCTGGAAGGGCGAGGCGGAGAACGACGGCTTCAACGCGCTGGTCCTCGGCGCCGGGCTGAACTGGCGGCAGGCCATGGTGCTGCGGGCCTACGCGAAGTACCTGCGGCAGGCCGGATCCACCTTCAGCCAGGACTACATGGAGTCCACGCTCCGCAACAACGTCCACACCACCCGGCTGCTCGTCTCGCTCTTCGAGGCCCGGATGTCGCCGGGCCGCCAGAGCGCCGGCACCGAGCTGACCGACGGGCTCCTGGAGGAGCTGGACGGGGCCCTGGACCAGGTCGCCTCGCTCGACGAGGACCGGATCCTGCGGTCCTTCCTCACCGTCATCAAGGCCACCCTGCGCACCAACTTCTTCCAGAAGACGGACGACGGCACGCCGCACTCGTACGTCTCGATGAAGTTCGACCCGCAGGCCATCCCGGACCTGCCCGCGCCCCGGCCGGCGTTCGAGATCTGGGTCTACTCGCCGCGCGTGGAGGGCGTCCACCTGCGCTTCGGCAAGGTCGCCCGCGGGGGTCTTCGCTGGTCGGACCGGCGCGAGGACTTCCGTACGGAGGTGCTCGGCCTGGTCAAGGCGCAGATGGTGAAGAACACCGTCATCGTGCCCGTCGGCGCCAAGGGCGGCTTCGTCGCCAAGCAGCTCCCGGACCCGTCCGTGGACCGCGACGCCTGGTTCGCCGAGGGCATCGCCGCCTACCGCACGTTCATCTCGGCGCTGCTCGACATCACCGACAACATGGTGGCCGGCGAGGTCGTGCCGCCCGTCGACGTCGTCCGGCACGACGAGGACGACACCTACCTCGTCGTCGCCGCCGACAAGGGCACCGCGAGCTTCTCCGACATCGCCAACGAGGTCGCCGTCGCGTACGGCTTCTGGCTCGGTGACGCGTTCGCCTCCGGCGGCTCGGCCGGTTACGACCACAAGGGCATGGGCATCACTGCCCGCGGCGCCTGGGAGTCCGTCAAGCGGCACTTCCGGGAGCTGGGCCACGACACCCAGACCGAGGACTTCACCGTCGTCGGCGTCGGCGACATGTCCGGCGACGTGTTCGGCAACGGCATGCTGCTCTCCGAGCACATCCGCCTGGTCGCGGCCTTCGACCACCGGCACATCTTCATCGACCCGAACCCGGACGCCGCCACCTCGTACGCCGAGCGGCGCCGGCTCTTCGACCTGCCGCGCAGCTCCTGGGCCGACTACGACACCGGCCTGCTCTCGGCGGGCGGCGGCGTCCACCCGCGCAGCGCCAAGTCGATCCCGCTCAATGCGCACATCCGCGAGGCGCTCGGCATCGACGCGTCGGTGAGCAAGATGACGCCCGCCGACCTGATGCAGACCATCCTCAAGGCCCCGGTCGACCTGGTGTGGAACGGCGGCATCGGCACGTACATCAAGGCCGTCTCCGAGTCCAACGCCGACGTCGGCGACAAGGCCAACGACGCGATCCGCGTCAACGGCGAGGACCTGCGGGCCAAGGTCGTCGGCGAGGGCGGCAACCTCGGCGCCACCCAGCTCGGCCGGATCGAGTTCGCCCGCAACGGCGGCCGGATCAACACCGACGCGATCGACAACAGCGCCGGTGTGGACACCTCCGACCACGAGGTGAACATCAAGATCCTGCTCAACGGTCTGGTCCGGGACGGCGACATGACCGTCAAGCAGCGCAACAAGCTGCTCGCCGACATGACCGACGAGGTCGGCGCGCTCGTCCTGCGCAACAACTACGCGCAGAACGTGGCCCTCTCCAACGCCTCCGCGCAGGCGCCCTCGCTGCTCCACGCCCAGCAGCGCTTCATGCGCCGGCTGGAGCGGGACGGCGCGCTCGACCGGGCGCTGGAGTTCCTGCCCGCCGACCGGCACATCCGGGAGCTGCTGAGCAACGAGAAGGGGCTCAGCCAGCCCGAACTGGCCGTGCTGATCGCCTACACGAAGATCACGACGGCGGACGAGCTGATCTCCACCGTCCTGCCGGACGACCCGCATCTGCAGAAGCTGGTGCACGCCTACTTCCCGAGCGAGCTGCGCGAGCGGTTCCCCGAGGCGGTCGACGGGCATGCGCTGCGGCGCGAGATCATCACGACGGTGCTGGTCAACGACACGGTCAACACCGCCGGTTCTACCTTCCTGCACCGGCTGCGGGAGGAGACCGGGGCGTCGATCGAGGAGATCGTGCGGGCCCAGTACACGGCCCGCGAGATCTTCGGCCTGTCCTCGGTGTGGGACGCCGTCGAGGCGCTCGACAACAAGGTCGCCGCCGATGTCCAGACCCGGATCCGGCTGCACTCGCGGCGGCTGGTCGAGCGCGGTTCGCGCTGGTTGCTGGGCAACCGGCCGCAGCCCGTCGCCATCGCGGAGACCATCGACCTGTTCCGGGACGGCGTCGAGCAGGTCTGGAACGAGCTGCCCAAGCTGGTCAAGGGCGCGGACCTGGACTGGTACCACTCGATCCTGGACGAGCTGACGGCCGCGGGCGTGCCGGACGAGCTGGCGGTGCGGGTGGCCGGGTTCTCCTCCGCCTTCCCGGCGCTGGACATCGTGGCCATCGCCGACCGTACGGGCAAGGAGCCGCTGGAGGTGGCCGAGGTCTACTACGACCTCGCGGACCGGCTGCGGATCACCCAGCTGATGGACCGGATCATCGAGCTGCCGCGGGCCGACCGCTGGCAGTCCATGGCCCGCGCGTCCATCCGCGAGGACCTGTACGCGGCGCATGCGGCGCTCACGTCGGACGTGCTGAGCGTGGGGAACGGGGCTTCGACGCCGGAGCAGCGGTTTGTGGCGTGGGAGTCGAAGAACGCGGCGATTCTTGCCCGTTCGCGGTCGACGCTGGAGGAGATCCAGGGGTCGGACGCGTTTGATCTGGCGAATCTGTCGGTGGCCATGCGGACGATGCGGACGTTGTTGCGTACGCACGCGTAGCTGTTGGCGTACGTCTGTGGGGGCCGGTGCCGTTGGTGGCGCCGGCCCCCTCGGCGTGGGTTTGTCCTCAAGCGCCGGACGGGCTGAAAGATGCCCTCAAACGCCGGGCGGGCTGGGGGTGGCCGGACGGGCTGGATTTGGTGAACGCCTCGTACGCTGCCACTACGTCCTTTGCCGGGCCGTCCATTCTCAGGGTGCCCGCCTCCAGCCACAGCGCGCGGTCGCAGGTGTCGGTGATGGACTTGTTGCTGTGGCTCACCAGGAACACCGTGCCCGCTTCGGCGCGCAGTTCCTTGATGCGGTCCTTGCTGCGGCGCTGGAACTTGGCGTCGCCCGTGGACAGGGCCTCGTCGATCAGGAGTACGTCGTGGCTCTTGGCCGCCGCGATGGAGAAGCGGAGCCGTGCGCCCATGCCCGAGGAGTACGTGCGCATCGGCAGCGTGATGAAGTCGCCCTTGTCGTTGATGCCGGAGAAGTCGACGATCGCGTCGTAGCGTTCGCGGATCTGCTCGCGCGTCATGCCCATCGCGAGTCCGCCCAGCACCACGTTGCGCTCGCCGGTCAGGTCGCCCATCAGCGCCGCGTTCACACCGAGCAGCGAGGGCTGGCCCTGGGTGTGGACCCGGCCCCGGGTCGGCGGGAGCAGGCCCGCGACGGCCTTGAGCAGCGTGGACTTGCCCGAGCCGTTGGAGCCGATCAGGCCGATCGCCTCGCCCTTGTACGCGGCGAAGCTGACGCCCTTCACGGCGTGCACCTTGCGGGCGCCGGGAGTCGCGCGGCGGGTGGTGAGCCGGCTGAGTGCCGAGGTGGCGCTGCCCCTGCCCGTCCGGGCGCCGTTGACGGTGTACGTGATGTGGACGTCGTCCACGACGACGGTCGGGACGCGCCGGTCCCCAGATACGTTGTCGGTGTCAGCCACGTCCGTACGTCTCCTCGGCCTTCCAGAAGTACACGAAGCCGGCGACTCCGCAGAACAGGGCCCAGCCCAGTGCAGCCGCCCACACGTGCGCCGGCAGCCCGCTGTAGCTGTCGATGAGCGCGTACCGCATGAGGTTGATGTAGATCGCCGCCGGGTTGTACTCCAGCAGCACCAGCACCGCGTGCGGCACCCGGTCGCCGGCCAGCAGATGGTCCAGGCTCCACATCACGCCGGAGGAGTACATCCAGGTCCGCAGCACGAACGGCGTCAGCTGCGCGATGTCGGGGGTCCTGGCCGTCAGCCGGGCCATCACCATCGACAGGCCCGTGTTGAACAGTGCCTGGAGCGCCAGCGCCGGGATCGCCAGCAGCCAGGACGGCCGCGGGTACTGGCCGAACACCAGCAGGATGAGGGTCAGCGCGCCCAGCGAGAACAGCAGCTGCTGCAACTGCTGGAGCGCCAGCGCCACCGGCAGCGAGGCGCGCGGGAAGTGCAGGGCCCGCACCAGGCCGATGTTGCCGCTGATCGCCCGGGTGCCCGCGGTGATCGAACTGCTGGTGAAGGTCCAGATGAAGACCCCGGTGACCAGGAACGGAACGAAGTCCTCCACCCCGCGCCTGGTGTCCATCAGGACGCCGAAGATGAAGTAGTAGACGGTCGCGTTCAGCAGCGGCGTCATGATCTGCCAGATCTGGCCGAGCTTCGCCTGGCTGTACTGGGCCGTCAGCTTGGCCGTCGCGAACGCGGCGATGAAGTGCCGCCGGCCCCAGAGCTGCCGGATGTACGCGGGCAGCGAGGGCCGGGCACCGCTGACCGTCAGGCCGTGCCGGGCGGCCAGGGCCGCCAGCTCACCGGGTGCGTAGGTGGGAACGGCCTGGTCGGGAGTGCTCACCGGGGACGGCGGAGCTGCTGTCTGGCTCACCACGGACGATCGCTTTCGACGGAAGCGGAGGGGGGATGGGACGGTACGGTCCCGTGGGGACGCCCTCGTTGGGACGGGACCGTATCGTCGTAACGCTGAGAGTAGGACGCTTGTACGTCGCAACGCAACCGTTTCGTCGCGGCCGACTATGCTGCGGGCCATGACCACCGAACGGGGAACCCGCCGCCGCGCCCCCGCAGGCGCCGCCGTCCTGCGGGAGGACGTGACCAACGCCATCCGCGCCGCCGTCTTCGAGGAACTCGCCGCGGTGGGGTTCGCCCGGATGTCCATCGAGGGCATCGCCCGGCGCGCGGGCGTCGGCAAGACCGCCGTCTACCGCCGCTGGAAGTCCAAGCTGGCGCTCGTCCTCGACCTGGTCGCGGCCGTCGCCGCCCAGGGGATGCCCGCCCCGGCCACCGGCTCGCTGTACGGGGATGTGCGCGCCGTCCTCGAACTGGCCGCCTACGCCCTGCGCCACCCGGTCGCCTCACAGGTCATCCCGGACCTGCTCGTCGAGGCGGCCCGCAATCCGGAGATCTCCGAGGCGATCAAGGCCGCGCTCCTGGACCAGCAGCAGGGCGTCGCCGCCGTGGTGGTGCGGGAGGCGGTGGCCCGGGGGGAACTGCCGGAAGGGAGCGATCCGGACCGGGCACTCGACCTCATCGTCGGGCCGCTGTACTGGCGGCTCGTCGTCGTCCGCGGCGAACTGCCCAAGGGCTACCTGGACGATCTGGCGGCCTCGGCGGTCGCCGCCCTCAAGCACGCCTGAGGGCGCTCGAACGCTCCTGTCCGCCTGAGAGTCCTCGAACGCGCCTGCCCGCCCGCGGGCCCTCACTGTTCAGGCAGCCCGAGGGCACTCACCTCTCTCAGGCACGCCCGAGGCCTTCACCGCTCAGCACGCCCGAGGATCCTCATTCCGTCGCCGCCACCCGCGCCAGCACCTCGCCCGTGCGCGGGCTGAACGCCAGCACCGTCGCGTTCTCGGGCAGCCGCTGGAAGCGGGTCAGCAGCAGCCACCGCACCCCGTACCGGGCGGTGATCCCGTCCCGCCGGGCCTGCGGGGTCGACGTGTCGAGATAGGCGGCCACCGCCCGGCTCCGCTCCCGCCGCTCCGTGGTCGCGAGCCCCGCGTCCGGCAGCGCGTCGGCCAGGACGTACGCCCCGTGCCCGGCCAGCGCGTACATCGCCGGGCGGCTGTCCGTCAGGACCACCTCGCCCGGAGGCACGTACGCGGTCGCCCAGGCGTACGGCTCCCCGGCCGCCCGCACCCCTTCGGCCGCCGGAGGCCCGGTGGTCCGGCCGTCGGCGGGGGTGCGCTCGGCGGTGAGCCCGTTGTAGTACGGCCACAGCGCCGCCACGGTCACCGCGCAGACGACGGCGAACGCCCACCGCCACACGGTCGGCCGGATCCGGGTCCGCGTCCGGATCGCGATCAGGGCCAGGCAGCCGATCGCCGCGCCGATCGCCGTCGGCGGGTGGACCAGCAGGACCAGCCCGAGCAGCACGCCGATCCCGGCCGCCTCCGCCCACCGGGGCGTCCGGCCGGGCCTCGGATCGCCGGGGCGGGCCATTCGGGCGGCCGCGCGACCGGTCCACGCCCACAGGTGCAGCGTGACCGCGACCGCGAACGTGCTCGGCGCGCTCCACCGGGCCGGGTCAGCCCAGTGGATCAGGGCCAGCGGTACGAGCAGGAGCACCGGAACCCAGCGGTTCGGGGTCAGCAGCCGGGTCAGCCGGCCGATCCCGGTGAGCAGGAGCAGCAGGTTCACCGACGCGGCCAGCGCGACGACGGACGGACCCGAGAACCCGGCGGCGCGGGCGGCCAGCCCCTGGATCAGCGCGTACGGGGAGTAGTGCGCGCTCGCCACGGCGGGCAGGTCGGTCATCGGGAACGCCGGGTGCAGCAGGTTCACCCGCAGCCGTTCGACGACCGCCGCCTGGAGCCCGGCCTCGCAGCACAGCGGAGCCTGCCAGGCCGCCGCCGACAGCACCGCCCACAGCAGCCCGCCCAGCACGAGGTACGGCGACGGCAGCCACAGGGGCGGCCGGACCGCCCGGTCGGCCCCGCCGCCTCCGGTCGCGGCGGGCGGGAGGCCGGTGGGCGGCAGGTCGGAGGACGGGGCGGAGGAGGCAGCGGAGAAGAGGGGCACGTCTCATGGGTTCCGTGCGGCGGCGTCCTTCTCCCCGCCGCCACTCGTCCGAGGGATGAGGGATGGAGCGCCCGACGCGGAGTACGTCCGGCCTACGGCGCGTCCGCCAGCAGGCGGTCCGCGACCCGGGCCGCCGCGCCGCCGTCGTCCAGGTCGCAGTAGTCGCGGCGGAAGCTCTCGTACGCGTCGGCGTGCCGGGCCGCCAGCGACCCGGTGTCGCGCAGCGCCTGCGCCACCTCGTCCGTCGTGACCAGCAGCGGCCCCGGCGCCCGGGTCTCGAAGTCCAGGCAGAAGCCGCGCACGGTGTCGCGGTAGTGCTCCAGGTCGTACGTGTGGAACAGCATCGGCCGGCCCGTCAGCGCGAAGTCGAACATCAGCCCCGCGTAGTCCGTCACCAGGACGTCGGCCACCAGCAGCAGCCCGGCCGCCCCCGGGTGCCCGGACACGTCGAGCACACCGGGCCCGGCCGGCACGTCGCCGGTGACCCGGGGGTGGCGGCGCACCAGGACCGTGTGGCCGGGGCCGAGCGCCCGCGCCAGGGCGTACGGGTCGAGCGCCGGGTCCCAGCGGTACGGGCCGGGGGCCGTGCGGTCGGCGGAGGCGGCCGGGGGATGGGCCAGGTGGTCGCGGTAGGTCGGCGCGTACAGCACGACGCGGTGGTCCTCCGGGATGCCGAGCCCGCGCCGCACCTCTTCGGCGGCTTTGTCCCGCACGGGCGGGAACAGCACGTCGTTGGCGGGCGATCCGGCCTCCAGCACCTCGCCCTCGTACGCCAGCGACCTGCGCAGCAGCGGGGTGGCGAAGCGGCTCGGGGAGACCAGTACCGACCACTGGGCCGATCGCTGCGGCAGGGTGGCGAGGTACTGGTGGTCGGCGTACAGGGTGTCCGCCAGGCCGCCGCCGAACCGGCCGAGCGGGGTGCCGTGCCAGGTCTGGACGACGGTCTGCCCCGGCCGTCGCTCGAACCACCCGGGCAGCTGCTCGTCCGTGACGATCCGGCGGGAGCGGGCCAGCGCCTCGTACCAGGCGGGGCTGTGCACGGGGACGGCCCGCGCTCCGGGCGGGACGTGGGTGATGCGGCCGGGGGTGGTACCGGTGACCCACAGGTGTTCGGCCTCCGTGCCACGGCGCACTAGCTCGGCGTGCACGGCGCGCGGGGAGTCGCCGCCCGCGTAGAGGACGGTGTCGCGGAGCGGGAGGGTCGTGCGCCGGTCGCCGTGGTGCGCGGCGCGCAGGAGCCGCCTTCCGTACGCGCTCCGCCCGATGCCCACCGCCGGCGACTCCGGCCCCGCGACCACGGACAGCCGGTCGCCGTGCCGCCGCTCCAGGCGCAGCGCGCCCTCGACGCCCCCGGCGCGGGGCAACCGCGCGGCGACGGAACCGAGGACGCGCACGGGGCGCCCGTCCAGGCGAAGCTCCCAGCGGCCTTCCGGAAGCGGCGGGACGACCAGCGCGGAGAACCGGCCCGGGGCGGTGGCGGCGAGCGAGCGGGGCGCGGAGCCGTCAGCGGCAGCAACCGCCGCGTCGGCCCCGGTGCTCGATGCCGCGCGGTTCCCGGCCCTGGCCTCGGTGCCGGGTGCCGTGTGATTCCCGGCCCCGGCCTCGGCCCGGGTTGCCGCGTCGGCCCCGGTGCCGGATGCCGCCTCCGTCTCTGTCCCCGCAGGACGCTCGGCCTCAGCCCCGCTCGCGTCCACGACCGCTCCCGTGACCGGAACCGTCTCGTGCAGCGTCTCGTGGCGCAGGACGAGGCGGCCGCCGTACGCGGACGGGGGCGCGGTCGCCGTACCCGCGTACGCCCCCCGGATGCGCACGCCCCCCTCGGGCGTGCACTCCACCTCGTCCGCGTACGGCAGCCCCGCCAGGTCCAGCACCAGGTCGCCCGCCGGGTCCGCGTACGCGG
>MUNB01000349.1 GCA_002154345.1 Streptomyces griseus | reverse complement strand
GAGGCGCTCAGGTGATGCGGGCCCCGTACGCGTACGGGGCCCGCATCACCTGAGCGCCTCCCCTGACCCGCGTGCTCCGTGCCGTCCAGGTCGTCCACGTCGTCCACGTCGTCCGTGCCGTCCGCGTCGTCCGCGTTCCGGTACTCATCGTCTCTGTCACCGCCCGTTCAGTTCGCGCAGTAGCTGTACGGAAGATACGTGCGCCGGTCGCCCTGCGGGGCCCCGAGGAACTGCGCGTCCTCCAGCGACTCCTTCTTCTGCTCCGTGGAGACCGAGAACCCGAGGCTCATGCCGAGGGAGATCTCGAAGCCGAACTCCTGGGCGTCGCTCTCACCGGTGTACCGCATCGAGCTGGACAGCCCGTCCTCGAACATCAGCTGCTGGAAGGGGTCGTTGCCCTCCGGGCGGTTCTCCATGCCGTGGTCGCCGAAGAGGTACTCGAACGGGGCGGTGTTGTTGCCCGAGCCGCCCAGCCACTGCTCGGCCACGGCCCGGTTCGCCTCGGTCGCCGCGTCGGTGTCCTTGCCGAAGACGATCGAGTTGGTCACCACGTCGATGCCGGTCTCGCCCGAGGAGTCCGACGCGCTGCCTTTGCCGCCGCGCTTGTCCTGGCCGCTCTCGCCGTTGTCGCCGCCGACCTCCACCTTGCCGGAGGTCGAACCGCTCTCCACGGTCTGCGTCATGTCGATACGGACGATCTTGCCGGTCTTCTGGTCGCGGGTGACGGTGATCGCGCCGGTGCGGTTCTGCTTGGCTCCCACGGTCCCCTTGATCGGGCCCACGTTCCCGCTCGCCTTGCCCTCCAGTTCGAGCTTGGCGGTGTACGTGTACGACTCGTTGCCGTTCACGTCGTCCTTGGTGATCGTCACCTCGGGCGAGAACTTCGCCTTGCCGCCCAGTTTGGCGCCGAGTTCGTCCTCGTCGCCGCCCTTGATGGAGAGACCGCCGTCCGCGTAGGCGTTGAGACCGACGGTCGAGTAGGAGATCTTCTTGTCGCCGATCTTCTTCTCGATGTCCTCCTTCTTCTCCGCCCACTTCATCGCGGAGTACCAGCCGCCGCCGTAGGCGCCGCTGTGCTTGGTGGAGGTCTCCCACATCTTCATTTCCTCGATGTCGTCCCGCATCTTCTGCGCCTCCTCCTCGCTGGAGAAGATCCAGGTGTCACCGTTGGTGATCTTGATGCCACCGCCGATGTCGACATCCGCCTTGCCGAGGCTGCCGAGCTTCACCCCCGGGGTGCTGGCGGTGGCCCCGGCGGAGGCGGCGTCGGTGAACGTCATGGAGACGACCTTGTCGTCGCCGTCGACCTTCCCGTCACCGTTCACATCGGTGCTCGCCTGCGAGACCTTCTGCTGGAATCCGTACTCCTCGCCCCACTCGAACCAGCCGATCTTGACCTTGCCGCCCGCCGTGTCCGAGATGGTGGAGATCTGGCACATCTTGGGCTCGTAGTCCGCGTCGGTCTTCGGCTTCGCCTCCGGGTCCTGGCCGCCGGAGGAACAGGAGCCGCCGCCACCGGCCAGCGAGCTGATCGCGCACCGCAGCCGGTCCCCGATCTTCCCGCCGACCCCGGCCATCGCCATCGCGCCGATCAGCATGGTGACGAGGACGACGAGACCCAGGTACTCCATCGCCGTCGCGCCGCTGTCCCGCCAGTTGTACGAGTACCGGGGCGGCTCCGGGGTCCGGGTGGCGCGCTCCTCCAGCAGCCGGTCGACCGCCACCCCCGACGCCGCGCCGGCCGCCAGCGAGACGGCCGGCATGAGGACGCCCTCGATGCCGACGACCTCCCCGGCGACGGCGAAGCCGTACACCAGGCCGGCCAGCGGTACGGCCAGGGCGGCGAGCAGATACAGGGTGCGGGAGGACTCGCGGTGCTCCTCGGGGAGGATCCGGGCGGCGGCCAGGACCGTCAGCAGGGTCACGACGAGGGCGGGCAGGTGGAGCAGGGCCAGCCGCCAGCCGAAGGCCTCCAACCGCTCCTCGGTGCCCAGCAGTTCGACCAGGACCCGGCTCATGACGAACCCGAGGGCGAGATAGACGAGGCCGCCGATCACCCAGCTTCGGGTCAACGCGAAGAAGCGACTGCCCTGTTGGCCTTGGCCGTGGTGTGCGGACCCCGGCCCCGCGAGGCCGTGGCGTCCCGGCGGTATGTGGCCCGCGCTCCGGTCTCCCCAGCCCCCGCCGCCGCTCACGGTGCACCTCTCCATCGACCCCGCGCGTGTTGCCCGACGGCTGAGAGCGTACGGCCGAAAAGCTGCCCCCGCCCGGGTCCCCGGTCCCAAAGCCGGGCCCAAGTGCGGTCGGGGCGGGCGGTGTTGCGGCGGGGGGTGGCGGCCGTTCCGCTTGGGGCCGCCCGTGGGCCCGTGGGCCCACGCCGCCCCGGCCACCGCTCAGTACGCTCATGAATGCCGGGGGTCGCCGACCACGACGCCGCCGCGATGCAGAGCGATGGGGGTGGGCGTCCATGAGTGCCGGATTCTTCTACTCGTACCACCTGGGCTGGACCAGGCTGGACGCCCGGACGCTGCTGGGCGACCTGGAGGCCGAGGGGCTCCGTCCGGCGCACCCGGTGACCGGCCGCACGGTGCTCGTCAGCCTCGACTCCGCTTCCCTGGGCGCCCGTTCGCCCGTCACCCGCGAGCAGTTGCTGTCCCTCGCCGGACTCCAGCGGCTGCACGAGGTCGGCTTCCGGTTGTGGACCGGCACGGGCCTCGACCTCCTGGTGCGCATCCGGCGGGCCCGGGCCGGTGTCGTCGCCGTCGAGTTCTCCGTCGGGGAGCTGCCCGAGCCGGAACGGGAGCGTGCGGTGAACGCGATCCGGCGGACGGTGGGACGGGCCTCCATGCTCTGCATCGGCTTCGTCGTCGACCGCGGCGGCGCGACATCCGCTACCGACTGGGACGGCGTCGTCATCGAGGGCGCCGCGCACCTCGACAGCTGGCCGGACACGGTCGCCGTACGGGACGAGACGGCGGCCCGGCACCCGCAGCTGGCGGTCATGGACGCGGTGGAGATGTCGCCGTGGAAGGTCTTCGGGAACGAGGTGCTCGGCGTCTGAGACGTGCCGGGCGGGCCGCCGACCCTGCCGCCCGGCCGACGGTCCCGCCACGGGCGGTGCCCGCCCCCGCCCATGGCGGAGAAGGCGAGCCCGTGGCGGGAAACGTCCCCCGACGACGTCATAATCGGCCGTATGTCCGATCACCAGCTCCGCACCCGGACGCCCGCCGGCCCGGCCCAGGGCCCCCGCACCCCCGGGTCCCGGGCCGCCGTCGCGCTGCGGGCCGCCGCGCCCGCGCTCGCGGTCTACGCCGCCGCCCGGGCCCTGGGGCTCCTGGTCTTCTGGGCGGCCGCGTCCGCCGCCGGGAAGGACCCCCTGGGGCCGCTCAGCGGACGCTGGGACTCCGTCTGGTACCAGCGCATCGCGGAGAACGGCTACGGCTACACCGTCACCCTCCCGGACGGCTCCGTCCACGCCGACCTGGCGTTCTTCCCGCTCCTCCCGGCCCTGGAACGCGGCCTCTCCGAGGTGACCCCGCTCACCCTCGGCGGCGCCGGTCTCCTGGTCGCCTGGACGGCCGGGCTGGTCGCCGCCTGGGGCGTCTTCGCCGTCGGCGCCCATCTGTACGGACGGCGTACGGGCGTGGTGCTGGCCGCGCTCTGGGGCGTGTACCCGACGGCGTTCGTGCAGTCGATGGCGTACACGGAGACCCTGTTCACCGCCCTGGCCGCCTGGGCGCTGTACGCCGTCCTCAAGGGCCGCTGGATCGTCGCGGGCGCGCTGACCGTCCTGGCGGGGCTCACCCGGCCCACGGCGGCGGCGCTCATCGCCGCCCTGGCGATCACGGCCGCCGTCACCCTCGTACGCGAGTACCGCGCGGGCGACAGCGGCGGTGGCGGTGGCGGTGGCATCGGTCCGGTCCTGCGCCGCCACGCCCGGATGGTCGCGGGCGTGGCGCTCGCACCGCTCGGCTGGCTGGCGTACGTGGTGTTCGTCGCCGTACGCGAAGGCAGCCCGTTCGCCTACTTCGACGTCCAGGCGCAGTGGGGCAACAACATCGACGGCGGCCGCGCGCTCGCCG
>MUNB01000348.1 GCA_002154345.1 Streptomyces griseus | reverse complement strand
CACCTGGCCCCCGACGGCACGCCCCTGCCCGGCGCGGCCGCGCCGCAGGAGCCCGGCCGGGTCCGGGGCGCGGTGCGCGAGACCGTCCGCAACGCCGCGCGCGGCGCCTACCGCCAGGGCGTCCAGCGCGTCGCCCCGGTGATCCGCCGGATGGGAGAGCTGTGACCACGCCGGCGGCCTCGACCACCTCAGGAACCGCCATGACACCAGGAGCAGCGATGCAGCCGCCCCCGACCCCGACCGTCCTCGCCGTGATCCCCGCCCGCGGCGGATCCAAGGGCGTCCCCGCCAAGAACCTCGCCGAGGTCGGCGGCATCCCCCTGGTCGCCCGCGCCGTCCGCGCCGCGCTCGGCGCCCCCGAGGTCACCGACGTCGTCGTCACCACCGACGACGGGGCGATCGCCGAGGCCGCCCGGAGCGCCGCCGCCGACCTCCAGGCCGCCCACCGGCTGCACTGCGTCGAGCGCCCCGCCGCCATCGCGGGCGACACGGCGACCAGCGAAGCGGCCGTGCTGCACGCCCTGGACGTCTACGAGGCCGAGCGCGCCCGCACCGTCGACGTGGTCCTCCTCGTCCAGTGCACCAGCCCGTTCGTCTCCCGCGAGGACATCGACGGCGTGGCCCGGGCGGTGGCCCACGAGGGCGCGGACACGGCCGTCACGGTCGCCCCGTTCCACGGCTTCGTCTGGCGCGACGGGCACGCGGTCGAGGAGGGAACGTACGGCGTCAACCACGACAAGTCCGTACGCCCCCGCCGCCAGGACCGCCCGCAGGACCACCTGGAGACCGGCGCGGCCTACGCGATGGACGCGGCGGGCTTCCGCACCCACCGCCACCGCTTCTTCGGTCACACCGCCCTGGTGCCCACCGACCCGGCGCGGGTGCTGGAGATCGACGACCCGCACGACCTGGCCCGGGCCCGCGCGCTCGCCCCGCTCCTGGACCCGGCCCCGCTGCCCTCCCTCGCGGACGTGGACGCGGTCGTCCTGGACTTCGACGGCACCCAGACCGACGACCGGGTCATGATCGACTCCGAGGGCCGCGAGACGGTCGCCGTGCACCGGGGCGACGGACTCGGCATCGCCGCCCTGCGCAAGGCCGGCGTGCCCCTCCTGATCCTCTCCACCGAACAGAACCCGGTCGTCGCCGCCCGCGCCCGCAAGCTCCGGATCCCCGTCCTGCACGGCATCGACCGCAAGGACGAGGCGCTGAAGCGCTGGTGCGACGAGCACTCCATCGCCCCCGACCGGGTCCTCTACGTCGGCAACGACGTCAACGACCTCCCCTGCTTCTCGCTCGCCGGCTGGCCCGTCGCCGTCGCGAGCGCCCACGACTCGGTACGCGCCGCCGCGCGCGCCGTCACGACCACCCCCGGGGGCTACGGCGCCATCCGCGAGATCGCGGCCTGGCTGCTCGGCCCCACCCTCACCTCCACTCCCTCCCCTTCTGTCCCCACCAAGTAAGGAAGCACCACCATGAGCACCTCCCGCCTGCGCACCTTCGGCACCCGCACCGCCGGCCCCGGCAACCCCGTCTACATCACGGGTGAGATCGGCATCAACCACAACGGCGACCTCGACAACGCCATCGCGCTGATCGACGCGGCCGCCGAAGCCGGCTGCGACGCCGTCAAGTTCCAGAAGCGCACCCCGGAGATCTGCACCCCGCGCGACCAGTGGGACATCGAGCGCGACACCCCCTGGGGCCGGATGACGTACATCGACTACCGCCACCGCGTCGAGTTCGGCGAGGCCGAGTACACCGCCATCGCCGAGCACTGCGCCGAGCGCGGCATCGACTGGTTCGCCTCCCCGTGGGACACCGAGGCCGTCGCCTTCCTGGAGAAGTTCGACGTCCCGGCCCACAAGGTCGCCTCCGCCTCGCTCACCGACGACGAGCTGCTGCGCGCCCTGCGCGCCACCGGCCGGACGATCATCCTCTCCACCGGCATGTCCACCCCGAAGCAGATCCGCCACGCGGTCGAGGTCCTGGGCAGCGACAACATCCTGCTCTGCCACGCCACTTCCACGTACCCGGCGAAGGCCGAGGAGCTGAACCTGCGGGTCATCAACACCCTCCAGCAGGAGTACCCGAACGTCCCGATCGGCTACTCCGGCCACGAGACCGGCCTCCAGACCACGCTGGCCGCCGTCGCGCTCGGCGCCACCTTCGTCGAGCGCCACATCACCCTGGACCGCGCCATGTGGGGCTCCGACCAGGCCGCCTCCGTCGAGCCGCAGGGCCTGACCCGCCTGGTCCGCGACATCCGCACCATCGAGCAGTCGCTCGGCGACGGCGTCAAGAAGGTGTACGAGTCCGAGCTCGGCCCGATGAAGAAGCTCCGCCGCGTCGCGGGCGTCGTCGCCGAGACCGAGAACGCGCCGGCCCCCGAGCCGGTCGCGGTCTGAGCGCCGACCGGTGAACCTCGCCTTCGTCGAGAGCCCGGTCCAGCTCCTGAACGTCCTGGAGTGGGTTCACACCCAGGGGGGAGACGATCCGGCCGCCACCACGGTCGTCGTCCTCCCCCCGGTCGACCCGATGTCGCGCGGTCAGCTGCGCCGGATGGCGGAGCTGGCCCGCGACGAGGGCATCGCCGTCCGCTGGCAGGAGGCGCGCGGCGAGTCCGGCGCCCCCCTGAAGGCCCTGCGCGCCCTGGCCGGACTGGTCCGGCGCGCGGACCACATCGTGATCGGGGACCCGTTCTCCCGTTACGTCCAGCTCCTGCTGACCCTGGTCCGCGCCGACCGCCTCACCGTGGTCGACGACGGCACGGCCACCATGGAGTTCGTCGCCCAGCTGGCCCGGGGCGAGCGGCTGACCCGCTGGCACCGCCGGGGCCGTACGGGACCGCGCGAACTGGTCCTGGCCCCGGTCACCGCCACGGCCCGCCGCCGCTTCACCCCGACGGCGCGCCACACGGTCGAGGTGTTCACCGCGATGCCGGTCGAGGCTCCGCCCGGCATCGCGGTCACCCCGAACACCTTCGCCTGGACCCGGGCCCGCTTCGGCCCGCCCAGCATCGGCAAGGGCGCGGACCTGGTCGGCACCTCCCTGGTCGAGACGGGCGTTGTCGACCCCGTCCCGTACCAGGAGGCGGTCGCGGCCCTGGCCCGCACCCACGGCGCCACCCGCTACTTCGCCCACCGCCGCGAGTCCGCCGAGAAGCTCCACGCCCTGGAAGCCGCCACCGGCCTGGAGATCGTCCGCCCGGACCTCCCGCTGGAACTGATCGCCCGCCGCGGCCCCATCGGCCGCACGATCGTCAGCTTCCCCTCCACGGTCGTCCACACCCTCCCGCTGGCCCTGGCCGGCACGGGCGTGAACGTCGCGGTCTGCGACATCGCCCCGGAATGGCTCCGCGCCACGGCCTCGCCGCGCGCCCAGGGCTTCCTGAGCGGCGTCACGGAGACGGCGCGGGGGGTGCAGCGACTGACCTCGACGGCCCACGCGTAGGGCGCCCGCCGCGGCGGGCG
>MUNB01000347.1 GCA_002154345.1 Streptomyces griseus | reverse complement strand
CCGTCACCCCGGCAGCAACCGTCCCCGCTCCGGCAACCGCCTCACCCACCCCGGCGCCGGTCCCGACCCGCCCGCAGCGCCGGGCCAGGTCGGCCGCCCGCGCCCAGGCCGAGACGACCTCGCTCATCGGCCGGGCCGTCCAGGAAGAGGCCGAGCGCTCCGGAGGGGACGAGGAAGCCGCGCTCAAGGCCCTGGTCAAGCGGGCGATCCCGGACGTGATGCACCTGTTCAACGAGACCCGGGCCACCGCACGCTACGACTACACCGCCTACCCCGCCCTGCCGGACATCCTGAAGAAGCCCTCGAAGAAGGACCCGGACCAGATCTGGGAAGCCCGTCCCCGCTTCCACCACCCCGGCTACTCCCTCAAGGCCCCCGGCGACATCCGGGTCACCGCGCTCGACGTCAACGCGGCCTATCTGTCCGCGCTGAAGTGCTGGCTCCCCATCGGAAAGCTGGACCACAGCACCGGCGCCGACGGCGTCGAACCCAAACGCTCCGGTGTCCACCTGATCACCCCCGCCCCGTGGACCCACCCGCATCTGCCGGACCCGATCGGCGACCGCGACGAACCAGGCGCTCTCTGGGTCACCAACGCCACCCTGCGCCTGCTGCAACGCCTCTCCGGCCCCAAGCACGGTCTCACCGAGGCGCCCGTCATCCACGAGTCGTGGACGTCCGGCGCCACGGAGAACTTCCTCGACGCCCTGCGCAAGACCCTCGGGGCCGCCCGCGAGGCAGCCATCGCCGAGGACGACTTCCTGACGCTGGAGTACGTCAAAGCGATGTACAGCAAGTTCATCTCGACGATGGGGGAGTCGATCCACAACCGGGAGATGGTCCGGCCGGACTGGATGCACATCATCCACAGCCAGGCGTACGCCAACCTCTGGGGCAAGGCCTACAAGGCCCACCAGGCGGGCCTCGACGTCGTCGCCATGACGGGCACCGACGAGCTCCACGTCACGGGCGACTGGCGGCAGGTCTTCCCCGAGGGCCGGGGCGTGGCCCAGATGAAGATGAAGTACGGCGAGGGCAGGGCGTCCGGTGAGTACACGATCGGCACGGTGACCCGCTGATGGCAGGCCGCTGGATGAACCTCGGCCAGTACAACGCCAACGGCGTCCCCGGCGCCGACGCCCTCGGTATCGCGATCGAGAACATGGTCACCGGCATCGCCTCACCGGTCGACACCGAGCGCGGCCTCGCCGCCCGCCTGCGCTACCTCACCACCACCGACGCCGGCTACGAGGCCATGGACCGGGCCGGCATCCATGTCTCCCCCCGCACCCTCATCGCCTGGCTCGCCGAGGAGCGCACCCCCAACCGCGCCAACCGCACCCGCCTGGACGCCGCCTACTGGGACCTGCGCCGCCGCAACGTCGCCGCCGACCTCAAGCACCGGCTCAACAACAACGGCCGCGGCACCCGCGTCGAGATCAACCCCGTCGACCAGTCCGAGGTGGAGCGCAAGTACCGCCGCGATCTGGCCGGCCGCAGCATCAACGTCCGCGGTGTCTGGGACCGGGCCGTCGACGCCTGGCTCGACGACGACGCCCAGGAGCTCGACGCCATCTGGGACCGGATCATCGAGGACCTGGGCTCCGACTACGACGGATACAGCAACGTCTCCTCCATCGGCTGGGCCGCCTGACCGTGCCCACCGCACACGAACCGGCGGAGCCTGACCGGAAGGCAGAAGGAAACATGACTGGGCAACGCGACCGTTGGGCGGAACTGACCGGTGGAGAGGCCGGGGAGGAGTACGCCCGCAGGTTCGCCCGGCTCGCCGCATCGGGCCACGACATCCACGGCGAGGCCACCTTCTGCGACACGCTGCTGGAGCCCGCCGCCCGGGTGCTCGACGCCGGCTGCGGCACCGGCCGGATCGCGATCCGGCTCGCCGAACTGGGCCACCACTGCACCGGCGTGGACGTCGACTCCTCGATGCTCGCCGTCGCACGCCGCGAGGCACCCACCCAGGAGTGGCTCCTCGGCGACCTGTCCCATCTGGACGCCCTCGGCCTGGAACCGGGGTTCGACCTGGCGCTCGCCGCCGGGAACGTCATCCCCCTGCTGGCCCCCGGCACCGGACCGGCCGTCGTCGGGCACCTGGCAACCGCGCTGCGCCCCGGCGGACTGCTGGTCACCGGCATGGGACTGGACGCGGCACATCTGCCGCTGCCCGAACCGCCCATGACCATCACCGAGTTCGACGACTGGTGCGCCCGGGCCGGACTGACGCTGCGACAGCGCTACGCGACCTGGAGCGGCGACCCCTACGAGGACGGCTGCGGCTACGCCGTGAGTGTGCACTCCCGCCCCACCGCATGAGCACACGGCCGGTCCGCCGCACACCCCGTCGCGGTTCCTGCCGTCGCGGCTTCCTTCATCGCGGTCCCCTCCTCCTCACGACCCCGGAGACCCCTCCATGTCACGCGTCCTCCTCGTCGAAGACGACCCTTCCGTACGTGAGGGCGTCGAGCTGGGGCTGCGCCGGCGCGGGCACGAGGTCCTCGCCACCGCCACCGGCGAGACCGGCCTGGAGGCCCTGCACACCTTCCGCCCCGATCTCCTGCTGCTCGATCTGATGCTGCCCGCCATGGACGGCGTCCAGGTATGCCTCCGCGTCCGCGAGACCAGCCAGGTGCCGATCATCATGCTGACCGCCCTCGGCGACGGCCTGGACATCGTCGTCGGCCTGGACGCGGGCGCGGACGACTACATCGTCAAGCCCGCCCGCACCGCGGTCATCGAGGCCCGCATACGCGCCGTCCTGCGCCGGATGGAGAGACCGGCGGCCGACGCGAGACCCACCGTCGAGCACCACGGTGAACTCGACATCGACCGCGCCGGCCACACCGTCCTCAAGGCGGGCGAGCCCGTCGCCCTCGCACCCTCCGAACTCAAGCTGCTCCTGTATCTGTCCGCGACACCCCATCAGGTCTTCAGCCGGCAGCGGCTCCTGGAAGCCGTCTGGGAGCACACCTTCCACAGCGACGTCCGGCTGGTGGACGCCTGCGTACGCCGACTGCGCATCAAGATCGAGGACCCGGCCCGCAGCCCTCGGTACATCCAGACGCTGCGAGGCTTCGGCTACCGCTTCGGCCCGCTGTGAGAAGACCCGCGGTGAGCGCCGCGTTCGGGCTGCGCACCCGCCTCGTACTCGCGTTCCTGCTGGTGGCCGCCGTCAGCGCCGTCACGACCGCCGCACTGACCTACCGGGAGGCCCGCAGCGCGGTCCTCGAACGGGCGCAGGACACCGCCGTCGTCTCCTTCCGCGAGGAAGCCGAACGCTTCGTCCCCAGCCTGCCCCTGGACCCGGAATCACTCCGGTGGCATCTCTACGACATCGCGGCACGCTCCAAACCGCATCCATGGATCGTCTTCGCCGAATACGGCACGGTCCGTGTCTCCTCGGGCGACCGCCCCGCCTCCGGGGTGCTGACCGCGAAACTCCGCCGCACCGCGCTCACCTCACCGCACGGCAGCTTCCAACGGGTCGTCAAGGACGGGCGCGCCTACCTGACCATCGGGATGCCGGTGATGACCCGGATCGTCGCGGGCGGCGACGCGGTGCCCAGCGGCCTGGTCCTCTACGCCGTGATGCCCATGACGAACGAGGAGGTGGACATCGACGCACTGGTCACCGCCGCCCGCGACGGCGCGCTGCCGGGACTCGCCGTCGCCCTGGTGCCGGCCCTGCTCGCCGCACGCAGCGTGCTGCGCCCCGTCCGCGCGCTGCGGCGCGCCGCGCACTCCATGGGCGGCGGGCAGCTCGACACCCGTATCCCCGTCCACGGCCGGGACGAAATGGCGGACCTGGCCCGGACGTTCAACGAATCGGCCGCCCGCCTCGAACACTCCGTGCAGGAGCTGCGGGACGCGGGAGGCCGGGCCCGGCGCTTCGCCTCGGACGTCTCGCACGAGCTGCGCACCCCGCTCGCCGGGATGCTCGCTGTCACGGACGTGCTGGACGAGGACGCCGGGACGCTCGACCCGGACACCGCGCGCGCGGTACGCCTGATCAGCGCCGAGACCGGCAAACTGGCCGTGCTGGTGGAGGACCTGATGGAGATCTCCCGGTTCGACGCCCGCGCGGCGGAGCTCAACGTCGACGAGGTGGACGCGGCGGAGGCCGTACACAGCACCCTGTCCGCCAGGCAGTGGCAGGGCCGGGTCCGGGCGGAGCTGCCCGACGGGCTCCGTATCCGCCTCGACCCGCGCCGCTACGACGTCATCGTCGCCAACCTTGTCGGCAACGCCCTGCACCACGGCGCCGAACCGGTCACCGTGCGGCTCACGGCACGCGGCAGCGCCCTGATCACCGAGGTGCGTGACAGCGGCCCCGGAATCGCCGCCGACGTGCTGCCGCACGTCTTCGACCGCTTCTACAAGGCCGACGCCGCACGGTCCCGCTCCTCGGGCAGCGGTCTCGGACTCGCGATCACCGAGGAGAACGTACGGCTGCACGGCGGCACGATCCACGCGGAGAACGCCCCTGACGGCGGGGCCCGCTTCACGGTGCGACTGCCCTTCGACGGGCCCGCCGCCGGGAACCGAGCGCCGGACGTCCCGCCGACGGCCCACGACACGGAACCGGCGGACAGCCACAACCGAAGCCGCAACCGAAGGCGCGAGCGAGGAAAGGAGGCCACCTGATGAGGAAGCAGATGTTCCGAAGGCGACCGGCAGGCGGCCTCGCCGCGCTCCTGGTGCTCGCCGGAGGACCGCTCGCCGGCTGCGGTATCCAGGAGACGGACGTGATCCAGGCGGGCCGGCCGGCCGTCGGCGATCTGCTTCCTCCGCGTGAGGGACGCGTCCTGTTGTTCTACTTCTCTCCCGACGGGGTACTGCTGCCCGTGCCCCGGATCGTCCAGGATCCCTGGCAGGACGCGAACGCGGGTTCCACCGGATCGGCCGCCGCCGATGAGGGGACGGGCGCGTCCTCGCCGCTCGCGGCCGTCACCGCTCTGCTCACCGGACCGGACAAGGCCGAACGGCGGGCCGGGCTGCGCAGCGCCCCCACCCTGCCGCGCGCCCCGGCCGCCGCCGACCGGGTCGTGGTGGACGGCTCCACCGTCGAGGTCGAACTGCGGCTGCCGGTGAGGCGGCTGGCCGCACCCGCCCGCGACCAACTCGTCTGCACGGCCGCGTACGCGGCGCACACGAAGGGGGCCGTGTCCGTCAGTCTGGTCGGGCAGGACGGACGCCTCGCGCCGGCCGACTGCCCCGTACGCCCGGCCCCGGCCCCAGCACGCTGATCCCGTACGAGAACGAGCGGCCCGCCGGAACCGAAGCTCCGCCGGGCCGCTCACCTCACCTCACCTCATCTCACGCCGGGCCGTGTTCCCCCTGCCCGCAGGCGCCTCACCTGCCGAAGAAGGCGTTGTGGACCGTGACCGTCGACTCGTTGCCCTTCCTGTCGAGGACGACGGCCTTCAGCGATATCGCCTTGTCCTTCTCCGGGGCGCGCACGGTGACCTTGCCCGCGGTGACCTCGGCGGGCAGCCACTTCCCGTCCCCGTACGAGACCAGCACCCGCAGCGACTTCGGACCGGCTTCGGCCGCCGCGCCCTGCACCACGACGGGGAACGTCTGCGTGCCGCCCGCCGGAACGGTGGAGTCCAGCGCGAGCCGCGGCAGGAAACGGACCGTCGAGACCGGCAGCGTGACCGGCGTTTCGGTGCGGGCCGAGGTGAAGGTCCACGAGGCGTCGATCCGGGTGCCCGCGCGATGGACGGCAGGGTTCCGGCTGATCGTGGTCGCCACCTTGTACGTCGCGGACTCCGCAGGCAGCGTGAAGAGCCGCTCGTCGATCGCCGCGTCCTCCTTCGCGTACAGCACACCGTCGCGGTGGATGGTGGTGCTCGCACCGGCGTACCGGGTGAACCCGGGATGGCCCGCTCCGTCACTGACCAGCGTCAGCGAGCCGTGGATGTCGTCGCCGTCGCGGACGATCCCGTCGCCCGCGTTCACCTTCGGGCCTGCCACGCCGACCTGGAAGTTCTCGGCGTGCGTGGTTCCCGGTTCGAACCGCCGTGTCCCGTCGAAGGTGTGGACCGCCTCGATCCGCCGGTTCCCCGCCGGATCCTTCTCGCCCAGCACACCCGCCGCGATGTTCCATACGGCCTCGTCGTCCGTCGACAGATACACCTTCCGGGTACCCGGCACCTTGTGGACGGAGAAGAGCGGGTCGACGCCCCCGTGGGCCAGTTCGCCGTACGCCTTGACGATGCCGTCGACGCCGGGCACGGACGAGCCGATGCCCACCTTGACCAGGGCCATGTTCCTCGTCGTGTAGGTCTTGCCGTAGCCGGTGGCCAGCTTCGGGACCAGGCTGCCGGCGAGCGCGTTGTACTCGGTGTCACCGCGCTCCCAGTGGGCGGACCACTGCTGGTAGAGGGAGGACTCGCCGGTCACCGGGGGCCCCTGGTGCGCGGTGCGGACGTTGTCGAAGCTCGTGAAGTCGCTCCACAGAGTGATACCCGTCTCGGGCGTGTTGAGGGCGTACATCATGCCCGCGCGCGTCGGCGTGGCCGTCGCGTCCGGCACCGTGAACGACACCGGGCGGGTGGTCCGGGCGTCGAGCTCGACCGTGGTGGGGCCGGTCACCGAGAACTGCGGGTTGTTGATCAGGTCGGCGCCCTTGCCCGGGGCCGCCGGGTCGACCAGCAGATCGGCCGAGAGGTTGTAGGTGCCGCGCGGCAGCCGGACCGTGGCCGAACCGGACGAGAGGTCGGGGAAGAACCGCAGGCCCGAGGCGGAACCGCCGTGCCCCTTCAGGTCGGCCTGCCAGCCGGTGCTGGGCGCGCCGTCCCGTCCGGTGGCGGTGAAGGTGACGTCGTACGACTCCGGCTCACGCTCCACCGCGGCCGCCGTGCGCACGCTCTGCCCGCCCCCGGACGCGACGACGGTGGCCGAGTAGGAGCCGTCGACCGTACCGCCGAGGCGGGTGTCGGCCGTCAGGTCCACGGCGGCGGTGCCGCCCGCCGGGACCGTGACCCGCGGTGCCCCGAGGGTGAAGAACCCGGCCGGAGCCGGCTGTCCGTCCGCGCCGGTGGGCGCCGCCAGCGACAGATCCAGCGTCACATCGGCGCTGCCGTGGTTCCGGTACGTCACCTTCCCGGTGACGGGGGAGTCGTCGGCGTGCGGCCACGGCTGGGTGCCCAGTGAGACCGAAACCGGCTCGGCGACGACCGTCCGATCGAGCGCCCGGTCGACCGCGAGCCGGCCCGCGCCCTGCTGGAACACCGAGTGGGAGCCGCCCTCGGCCGAGCCCGTCAGGGCGGCCTTGAGCTGGGCGCCCGTCCAGGCGGGGTTCTTCTGCTTGAGGATCGCGGCCGCGCCCGCGACGTGCGGCGTCGCCATCGACGTACCGCTCAGGCTGTGGTAACCGGGCGGGTCCTGCCCCGCCACGCCCGCCGCGGCGGCCGCCGTGATGGACACGCCCGGCGCGGTGATGTCGGGCTTGACGGCCTTGTCACCGGTCCGGGGTCCGACGCTGGAGAAGTCGGCGATCAGGTCGTCGTCGTCCACGGCGCCGACGGTCAGGGCCGCCTCCGCGCTGCCCGGCGATGCGATCGTGCCCTGCTCCGGACCGTTGTTGCCCGCGGCGATCGTGAACAGGACGCCCTTCTCCGCGGAGACCTTGTTGACCTGGGCTTCCAGCGGGTCGATGCCGGGGGAGTCGAGGCCGCCCAGGCTCATGCTGATGACGTCGGCGCCCTGCGACACGGCCCAGTCGACCCCCGCGATGATGCCGGAGTCGTCGCCGACGCCCTGATCGTCCAGCACCTTGGCGTTGATCAGCCGGGCCCCGGGCGCCACCCCCTTGAACCGGGCGTCCTTCGCCCCGGTGCCGGCCGCCGTGGACGCCACGTGCGTGCCGTGCCCGTCGCGGTCGCGGGCGTCCGGGGAGGCGCTGAAGTTGCGTTCCGCCGCGACCCGGCCCGCCAGGTCCGGATGGGTGGCGTCGATGCCCGTGTCCACGACGGCGATCTTCACACCGGTGCCGTCGAACGACCGGGCCCAGGCCGCCGGGGCGCCGATCCGGCCGGTGCTGCGGTCCAGCGACGCCGTGCGCACACCGTCCAGCCAGATCCGCGCGATACCGGACGTGGTCGCCGCCGAACCGTCGCGCCGCTGACGTGTCAGGGCGTCCCACAGTCCGCCCGGGCCGTCGGTCGCGGCGGAAGCGGTGACGGCATCGGCGTCCAGAGCCGACAGGGTCCGGCGGACGGTGGTCCCGTCGGCGGACCGCACCCCGGCCCGGGCGGACCCGGCCGCGGCTCCGCGGTAGCCGACGATCACCTTGAGACCGGCCCGATGAGCCCTGCGGCTCTCCGGCCCGGCGAGCGCGGTGATGTCGAAGAGCCGCCGGTCCAGAACACCGTCGGCGATCAACTGCCGCGCGTCACGCGGCACCACGTGGGTGCGGCCGTCGTGGATCTCGGTGAAGAAGGGAATGTCCTCCCGGCCCTCGGCCCGCTCGATGCCACCTACCCGGCCCCGGGCATCCACGAGAATCCGGTCGCCGGTGATGAGGGTGACGGTGTGCACGGTCGTACCGGCCGCCGCCAAGCCTTTGGGGGCGGCCGTGCCCGCTGGGTCCGGGCCGTCGGTCTTCCCCGACGCCGGGCCGGTCATGCCCATCGTCACGGCGACGGCGGCCGCCGTGACGGCACAGGCCTTCAATGATCGTTTACGCAAGACAGTCCCTGCTCAGGAGTGATTCGGGCGGGCGAAGTCCCGGCCGCACGGGACGTGTTGAAGAGGTGCACGTCCCGGATTCCTGAAGTATGCAGAGGCCGTTCGAACGCACTCAATGATCGTTGTGTAACAGCCGATCGACGTGATTCGGCTTACTCGACCTCCGCGATCTCATCGAGCGTGACCCGGAGCGGTGAAGGGATCGGGCACCGCTCCCGTCCAGCGGTGCAGCACCGCCCGGCCGGTCTGCAGCGTGGTGCCGCCGGAGTCGGCGGTACCCGCCTCGCCCAGGTAGAAGCGGCCGTCGTCGAGCGAGACCAGACCGTACTGCCCCGCCGACTCGTACCCGTACACACCGGACGGCTCGTGGAACAGCCCGCGCGGGAGAAGGGACAGGAGGCGGCCGGACTCCGGGCGCGGCTGCCCCTTCACCACTCCCCGGCGGGCGGGCTTCGACCCGTCCACCACGTGGAGCGAGTAGTTGGGGAACGCCGTCTTCTTCCCCTTGTACACGGCCATCAGCCAGTTGCCGCTGTACCCGTCGTACTCCAGGTTCTGGACGCCGTAGGTGGTGTTGCCGGTGTGGGCGAAGAACTTGCCGTCGGGGGAGCCGGGGCCGCTGGTGTGCCGCGCGTCTTCCGTGAGCGGCCGCTCGTACCTTCGCCAGTCGCGTACGTCGTACTGGAGCAGCACCTGGTGGTCGTTGTCGGTGCGGGTGGTGTTGGAGTAGATCCCGTACGCGACCGTGAGCAGCCGGCCACCGCCCCTGCGGTTCAGGTCGGGGCCGAAGGCGACACCGTCGATCCCGCTGCAGCCGTAGCGGTGGTCGGGGGTGTCGCCGGTGTCGCCGTCGAAGACGCCGTCGCCGTTCATGTCGGCGGTGTAGTCCCGCACGACCTCCCGGAGATGGACGGTGGAGACCACATCGGTGGTCCGGGCGTCCATGTTCATCCGGGTGATGCGGGACCCGTCGAAGATCGCGATGTAGAACGCCTCGGCGGCCTTGTACTCGAGAGAGCCGTAGACCCGGCCGTCGCCGGTGTTGAAGTCCAGATCACCCAGGTGCCCGGTGAAGCCGGTGACCGAGCCGATCGGCCGGCCCGCCAGATCGGTCTTCACCAGCAGATCGGTGAAGGAGAAGTACATGTGGCCCCTGCGGCGGTCGACGGCCGCGCCCTGGAGATGCCCGGACCGCCAGGCCCCGCCGTCGACGGAAGAGGGCGGCGGAGACGGGCGCGGCGGCACGGCGCCGGCGTGCCCGCTCTGCCCGGTGGCCGGCGTGGTCGGGATGGCCGGTGCGTCCGGTGTACGGGCATGGGCCAGCCCCCCGCCCGTCGCGAGGAGGGCCGACACGAGGACGGTGGACAGGAACAGGGCGGCGCTGTGAGCGAGTGCGCGGCTGCGCATGGTTCCTCCGAGGTCGAGATCCTGGGGTGAGCGGCGCCACCGGATGCGAGCGGTATCTCAGGCCCTGCCGTGCGAGACCCGCGAACGCCGGGCCACGGCATCCAGCGACACCGCCAGCAGCAGTACCCCGCCGGTGACCATGAAGCGGTAGGCGGAGTCGAGATTCAGCAGGGTGAGCCCACTGGAGATCGACTGGATCACGAGAACGCCGAGCAGCGCGGCGAACGCCGTGCCCCGGCCGCCGAACAGACTGGTCCCGCCGATGACGGCCGCCGCGATGGCGTTGAGGTTGACGTCACCGCCGCCGCTGCTCTGGTTGGCCGCCGCGAGCCGCGAGGCGGACAGCACCCCGCCGACGCACGCGAGCGTCGTGCACAGCACGAACGCGGTGGTGACGACGGCCTTCACGTTCACGCCCGCACGCCGGGCGGCCTCCATGTTGCCGCCGACCGCGTACATCGACTTGCCGAACGAGGTACGGGACAGGACGTAGTGCAACGCCAGCACCAGGGCGAGGAAGAACACGAACATCCAGCCCACCCCCCGGTCGCGGTTGAGATACCAGACCGCCGCGCCGAGACCGGCCAGCAACGCCAGGCTCCGCCCGACGAGCAGACCCCGCGAGGCGGCGGCGAGACCCGCCCGCCGACGCTCCCCGGCACGGGCCGCACCGGTCGCGTACAGCACCGCCGCGCCCGCGACGACCAGCGTGTACGCCAGCCAGGGCGGCAGGAACTGGAGTTGGGCGAACGTCACCAGGCCCGAATCGAAGGGCAGGTTGATCGAACCCTTCGGCCCGAGAATCCACAGCTGCACGCCGAGGAAGCCGAGGAGACCGCCCAGGGTGATGACGAAACTGGGCACGCCGATCCGGTTGTGGACCTGGGCGTAGAACCAGCCGATCAGACCCGCCAGGGCCAGCGCGGCGGCCACGGCGAGCCAGGCCGGCAGACCCCGGTCCACGAAGAGGACCGCCAGGACGGCGGCGCTCAGCCCGCTGACCGAGCCGACCGACAGATCGATCTGACCGACGAGGAGGACACAGACGACCCCCAGGGCGATGATCCCTACCGGCACGCTTTCGAGGGCGAGGTTCGTGAGGTTCGCGCTCGACAGGAAGATCGGGTTGAGGATCTGCATCACGACCCAGATCACGACGAGCCCGGCGAGAACGGGCAGGAGACCGAGATCGCCGCCGCGCAGCCGGGAGGAGACCGCCCGCCATCGGTCGCGCGCCCCGTCGGACCAGGTCGTCGGCTTTCGGGGGCCGACCCGCGAGAGCTCCGGGCTCGCGGCCGCGGCCGGCTCCGTCACGACGTCCCCCTCGCTCGCCGCCGGTTCCGTCATGACGCTTCCCCCTCGCCCGAGGCTTCCGTTCCGCCGCTCGCGCTCCGGGCCCGGCCGGCGCGCCGGCTGACCACGTTGTCCGTGGCTCCGGTGATGGCCGCCACCAGGTCCGACGCCGTCGCCTCGGCCGCGTCGAAGACGCCGTTGTTGCGGCCGAGCCGCAGGACCACCACGGTGTCGGCGACGGCCCGCACATCGGCCATGTTGTGGCTGACCATGATGACGCCCAGGCCACGCCCCTTCAGACGCTCGATCAGGTTGAGCACCTCCGCCGTCTGCGCCACACCCAGCGCGGCCGTCGGCTCGTCGAGGATGATCACCTTGGGGTCGCCCAGCAGGGTCCGCGCGATGGCCACCGTCTGCCGCTGTCCGCCGGACAGGGCGGCGACCGGTGCGCGCACCGAGGGGATCTTCGCCGACAGCTCTCCGAGCAGGGCGCGGGAGCGGACCTCCATGGTCACCTCGTCCAGCCGCAGACCGCGCAACTCCCTTCCGAGGAAGAGGTTTTCCACCACGTTCAGGTTCTCGCACAGGGCGAGGTCCTGGAACACGGTCGCGATGCCGAGCTGCTGTGCGGCGGCGGGGGAGGGGATGGAGACGACCGCGTCGCCGAAGCCGACGGTACCGGTGTCCGGCTGGTGCACCCCGGAGAGAACCTTGACCAGGGTGGACTTCCCCGCGCCGTTGTCGCCCACCAGAGCGACGACCTCGCCCGCGGCGACGTCCAGGGCCACATCGGTGAGCGCGGCGACCGCACCGAAGGACTTGCTGATGCCGCGCAGCGACAGCAGCGGCCCTCCGGACGCCTCGCGCGGGGAGGGAAAGGACTCAGCGGACATCGACCGACCTTCCGAGGCGGGCGGGGCAGAGGGAGCGGCACGGATCCGTCCGTTCCCGCGACTACGTGACCCCCGCCTCGGCGCAGGCGGCCGCGTACGTCGCCGTGCACACCTCGGCGGTCTTCAGCGGCTTCCCGTCGCCCACCAGCACCTCCGCGATGTTCTTCCGGGTGACCACGGTCGGGGTGAAGAGTTCGGAGGGGGTGCCGAAGAGCGTCGTCTTCCCCCGGGGCTTCTTCCCCTGGGCGAAGGCATGGGCCGCGGTCGCCGCCGCTTCCGCGACGGTCTTGATCGGCTTGGAGATGGTGTTGTACTGATCGCCCTTGATGATCCGCTGCGCGGCGGCGAGTTCGGCGTCGTTCCCCGTCACCGGCGGCACGGTCGCCCCGGCCGCCTTGAACGCGGCGATGGAACCGCCGCCCGTTCCGTCGTTGGCGGCCACCACACCGGCGATCTTCCCCGGGAACTTGCTGATCTGGCCGCTGACCCAGCTCTGCGCCTTGCCCGGTTCCCAGGCCGGGGTGTCGTACTCGGCGAGCAGATCGAATCCGCTGGAGTCGACCGCACTGTGGATGCCCTTCTTGATCAGGCCCGCCGCCGCGTCGGTCGGTGACCCGTTGACCTGGAGGAGACCGCCCTCGGCCTTCGTCGCCTGTAGGTGTTCCACCAGGGACGCGCCGATCATGGCGCCGATCTTCTCGTTGTCGAAGGAGACGTAGTAGTCCGCCGTGACCGCCGGGATCGGCCGGTCGTACGCGATGACGGGAACCCCTCGCCCCTGTGCCGTACGGACGGTGCTCGCCGCCGCGGCGGAGTCCACCGGATCGATCACGATGACATCGGCGCCCTGTGCGAGAGCGGAGTCGGCCTGTTGCTGTTGCTTCGCGGCATCGCCGCCCGCGTTCTGGTACAGCACCTCGCAACCGCCGCAGAGATCCCTCACCTTGGCCTTGAAGAGCGGTGCGTCGTACAGCTCGTAGCGGGTGGAGGCGATGTCGGGCATCAGGAAGGCGATCTTCGCGTTCTTTGACGACCTGCCGTCCGAACCGCTCGGCGCTTGTGTCGTACAGCCGGCGGCGGAGACGACCACCGCCATCGCGGACAAGGCTGCTGCAAGAGATCTGACAGAGCGTCGCTTCACTGGAATCTCCTCTGTCCTGAGGCGGAGAGCCCTCCTTCGCGTCAAATTAACAGCGGATATGTTAGTAGTGTCAATGGGCATGTCATAAATAACAGGGCGGGCGGGTTCTTCAGCGGCGTACGGGTACCCGCGCGGGTGCTGCCCACAGGGTCCTGGCCGTCGCCAACTCGGCGCGGTACCGCTCGTATCCGTCCTCGTACAGCGCCCGTACGTCCGCGCGCGGGTCGACCACCTGATGGCGTCCGGGTGGTGCCTCGTACCCAGGGGAGAGCGAGGCCCTGGCGACGGACACCACGCCGAGCGCCCCGACCTGCTCCTCCAGCGGAATGCGGACGGGCCGCCCGAGGACGTCGGCGATCAGCCGGGCCCACATCACCGATCGCGTGCCGCCGCCGCACAGCGCGAGCGTGCCGTTCAGCCCCGCCGCGTCCAGGCAGTGCCGGGCCGCGTACCCGATGGCCTCGCAGACGGCCCGCACCGCGTCCGCCCGGCCGGTCGCCAGACTGAGCCCGTCGAGCCTGCCCTGCGCCGACGGTTCGACGAACGGGGCCCGTTCGCCCGCCTCGGACAGGAAGGGGAAGGCGCGGACGCCCCGGGCGCCGGGCGGGCTGTCGGTGAGCAGCGCGTCGACGTCGGCCGTGGTCGCGCCGACGAGGGAGAGCACCCACTCCAGCGCCGCCGTCCCCACCATGGCGGGCATGGCACGCAGCCACCGGCCCGGGTCGGGCGTGCACAGCCACATGCCGGCGGGCTCGGCGAGCGGATCGAGATCGACGCGGTCGGTCAGCACCTGGCTCGCGAGGGTCGTGCCGAGAATGAGAACCCCGTCCCCCACCTCACGCACCCCGCTGCCGATCGCACAGGCCGGCAGGTCGTACGGCCCCGCCACCACC
>MUNB01000346.1 GCA_002154345.1 Streptomyces griseus | reverse complement strand
GGCCGGGCCGCTGACGGGCGCCCCCCGCCCCGGCGCACCCGTCAGCGGCCCGGCCCGTGCCCTCCAGCGCGTCACCGCCTCGGCCCTCGGCCCGTACCAGAGCGCCGTCGTCCGGATCGGCTTCGCCGCCACCTACCTCTTCTTCCTGCTGCGCGAGCTGCCGCACCGCCATGAGCTGTACGGCCCGGACAGCCCGTGGCACTGGGACCTGGCCCGCCAGCTCACCAACGGCAACGAGGCCTTCTCCGTCCTCATGTGGACCGACAGCACGGTCTGGTTCGAGGCGGTGTACGCCCTCACCCTGCTGTCCGCGGCGGCGCTGATGCTCGGCTGGCGGACCCGGACCATGTCCGTCCTCTTCATGGTCGGCGTGCTCTCGGTGCAGAACCGCAGCATCTTCATGGGCGACGGCGGCGACAACGTCGTCCACCTCATGGCGATCTACCTGGTGCTGACGCGCTGTGCGCAGGTCTGGTCGCTGGACGCCCGCCGTGCGGCGCGCAACGCGCGGCGCGCTGCGGCGGGCCTGCCGCCGCTGCGGGACATCGTGGGCCCGGTGCTCTGGGTGCTCCTCGGTCCCGTCCTGGTGACGGCCACGCTGATGGGCGGGCTCGGCGGCACCTGGTGGCTGCCGACGCTGCTGTGGGTGATCTGGCTCTCCGCCGCCGCCTGGTGGGCCGTGAACCGCTACCTGCCGCAGAGCGAGCCCCGCACCCTGCTCGACGTGCTGGCCAACCTCGGGCACAACGCCACGCTCGCCGTGATCATGGCCGAGGTCTGTCTGATCTACGCGACCGCCGGCTGGTACAAGATCCAGGGTTCGCGCTGGCAGGACGGCACCGCGCTCTACTACCCGCTGAACCTCGACTACTTCACCCCGTGGCCCGCCCTGTCGGACATCCTGGGCGCCAGCGGGCTGATGGTGATGGTGCTGACGTACGGCACGGTCATCGTCCAGGTCGCCTTTCCGTTCACGCTGTTCAACCGGCGGGTCAAGAACGTCCTGCTGGTCGCGATGATCTGCGAGCACGCGGGAATCGCCCTGCTGCTCGGGCTGCCGTTCTTCTCCATGGCGATGATCGCGGCCGACGCGGTGTTCCTGCCGACGGCCTTCCTCGTCTGGCTGGGCGCCCGCGCCACGACCGGCAGGCGCCGGCTGCTCGCCGGGCTGCCCGGCCGGTCCCGTACGCCGGGGAAGGACGGGAAGCCCGGTGCCGACGACGGATCCGACGGCCGGTCGGCGGCCGGTCCGGCGAAGGACGGTCACGGCGGTACGCAGGAGCCCCGGCTCCAGGGCGGCGGCGGGGGCCATACGCTCGTCGGGTGAGCAGTGAGACCGGCAGAACCCAGCAGCCCCCCGCGGAACAGCCCCCGACGGATCCCCTCCCGGCAGAGGCCCTCCCGACGGAGCCTCTCCAGTACGACGACGGCTACGGCCAGACGATCGGCGTCGGGCCGCACCCGCTGCCCTGGCCCGAGGGCGAGCGCTACGACCCCGAGCTGCTGGCCCAGGGCGACCGGCGCAACGTCGGCGACGCCTACCGCTACTGGACGCGGGAGGCGATCGTCGCCGATCTCGATCTGCGGCGGCACGACTTCCACGTGGCCGTGGAGAACTGGGGCCACGACTTCAACATCGGCTCGGTGGTGCGGACCGCCAACGCCTTCCTGGCCAAGGAGATCCACATCGTGGGCCGCCGCCGCTGGAACCGGCGCGGCGCCATGGTCACCGACCGCTACCAGCATGTGCGCCACCATCCCGACACGGCCGACCTGACCGCCTGGGCGGCGGCCGAGGGGCTGCCGATCATCGGGATCGACAACCTCCCCGGCGCCGTACCGCTGGAGCGCACCGAGCTGCCGCGCCGGTGCGTCCTGCTGTTCGGGCAGGAGGGCCCGGGCCTGACCGAGGAGGCGCGGAAGCACGCCTCGATGGTGTGCTCGATCGCGCAGTTCGGCTCGACCCGGTCCATCAACGCCGGCGCCGCCGCGGCCATCGCGATGCACGCGTGGGTGCAGCGCTACGCCGACGTCCCGGACCCGCGAGAGACCCGCTAGTCACGCCTGGCGGCGCACCTCCACCACCCGGAAGCGGTTGGCGACGAACGCCCCGTCGCACAGGGCCGCGTTCGCGGCGGGGTTGCCGCCGGAGCCGTGGAAGTCGGAGAAGGCCGCGGTCTGGTTGACGTAGACCCCACCGGTCAGGTTCAGCGAGAGCTGGGCCGACTCGTCCAGGCAGACGTCCTCGACCGCCCGCTCCACCTCGGGGGAGGTGGTGTAGGCGCCGACCGTCATCGCCCCCTTGTCGCGGATCGTGCGGCGGAGCAGGTCCAGGGCGGCGGACGTCGACTCGACGGCGACGGCGAAGGACACCGGTCCGAAGCACTCCGAGAGGTACGCCGCGCCGTCGTCGGGCTTGGTGCCGTCGAGCTTCACGACGACCGGCGTACGGACGACCGCGTCGGGGAATTCGGCGTTCGCGACCGTCCGCGAGGCCAGTGCCACCTCGCCCAGCTCTCCCGCCGCCTCCACCCGGCCCCTGACGTCCGGGTTGACCAGCGCGCCGAGCAGGGCGGACGCGCGGGCGTCGTCGCCGAGCAGTCCGGTGACGGCCGCCGCCAGGTCGGTGACCACGTCGTCGTAGGACTTGGCGCCGTCGTCGGTGGCGATGCCGTCCCGGGGGATCAGCAGGTTCTGCGGGGTGGTGCACATCTGGCCGCTGTACAGCGAGAGCGAGAACGCCAGGTTGGCGAGCATGCCCCGGTAGTCGTCGGTGGAGTCGACGACGATCGTGTTGACGCCGGCCTTCTCCGTGTAGACCTGGGCCTGGCGGGCGTTCTCCTCCAGCCAGTCGCCGAAGGCGGTGGAGCCCGTGTAGTCGATGATCCGGATCTCGGGACGGACCGCGAGGGTCTTGGCGATGCCCTCGCCGGGCCGTTCGGCGGCCAGTGCGACCAGATTCGGGTCGAAGCCCGCCTCGCTCAGCACCTCGCGGGCGATGGACACCGTGAGGGCCAGCGGCAGCACGGCGCGCGGGTGCGGCTTGACCAGCACCGGGTTGCCCGTGGCGAGCGAGGCGAAGACGCCGGGATAGCCGTTCCAGGTGGGGAAGGTGTTGCAGCCGATGACCAGCGCGACGCCGCGGCCGGACGTGATGAACGACTTGTGCAGCTTCAGCGGATCACGCTTGCCCTGCGGCTTGGACCAGTCGGCGGTCTCCGGGGTGCGGACCTGCTCGCGGTAGGCGTACGTCACGGCCTCCAGGCCGCGGTCCTGGGCGTGCGGGCCGCCCGCCTGGAACGCCATCATGAAGGCCTGGCCGCTCGTGTGCATCACCGCGTGGGCCAGCTCGTGGGTGCGGGCGCTGATCCGCGACAGGATCTCCAGACAGACCAGGGCCCGGATCTCCGGCCCCGCCGCCCGCCAGGCGCCCTGGCCGGCCTTCATCGCCGGCAGCAGGACGTCCAGGTCGGCGTGCGGATACTCGACGCCGAGCTCCGGTCCGTACGGCGAGACCTCGCCGCCGGTCCAGCCGTCGGTGCCGGGCTGCCCCAGGTCGAACCGGGTGTTCAGCAGCGCGTCGAAGGCGGCCTTGCCCTCGGCCGCTCCCAGGCTGCCCGGGGCGCCGCCCTCGCCGTACGCCTTCGGATGCTCGGGGTGCGGTGACCAGTACGCGCGGGTACTGATCACGTCGAGGGCCTGGTCGAGCGTGGGCCGGTGGGTCTCGGACAGCTGCTGGGGGGTGAGCGCGGCGGCCATGGCGGACCAACTCCTCATCGAGCCGGGCGGGGACGTACGGACGGAGTTAGAGTAACCGAACGATCGGTCGGGACAAGGGGCCCCGGGAAACCTGTGGACAACTTCGATGGTCCCCGCCTGTGCGGGGCTGATCCCTCATGGGGGAGGATCGCGGACATGACCACGGCCAAGCGGGACACGTACACACCGGAGACCCTGCTCACCGTCGCCGTCCGTGTGTTCAACGAGCGCGGCTACGACGGCACGTCCATGGAGCACCTCTCCCGGGCGGCGGGCATCTCGAAATCCTCCATCTACCACCATGTGGCGGGCAAGGAGGAGCTGCTGCGCCAGGCCGTGAGCCGGGCGCTCGACGGACTCTTCGCGATCCTCGACGAGCCGGGGGCGCAGCGCGGGCGCGCGGTCGAGCGGGTCGAGTACGTCACGCGCCGGACCGTCGACGTGCTGATGGCCGAGGTCCCCTACGTCACCCTGCTGCTGCGGGTGCGCGGCAACACGAAGACGGAACGCTGGGCGCTGGAGCGCCGCCGCGAGTTCGACCAGCGGGTCTCCGAGCTGCTCCAGGCGGCGGTCGCCGAGGGCGACCTCCGGGCGGACGTGGACATACGGCTGGCGACCCGGTTGCTGTTCGGCATGGTGAACTCGCTGGTCGAGTGGTACCGGCCGCAGCCGGGCGGTTTCCCGGGGGAGGAACAGCTCGCGGACACGGTCGTCCAGCTGGCCTTCGAGGGGCTGCGGGCCAACGGCCGCTGAACCCGTCGCCGGTCGCCCTGTCCGTCGTCCTGTCCGTCGGCGAGGTCGGCGAGGTCAGGCGAGTTCGGCCGGCCGGTCCGGGCGCGGGCCGAGGTCCGTCTCCTCGAACACCAGCAGGGTGCGTGTGGAGAGCACCTCCGGGATGGACTGGATCCGGGTGAGGACCAGCTCGCGCAGCGCCCGGTTGTCCGGCGTGTGCACCAGCAGCAGTACGTCGAAGTCACCGCTGACCAGCGCGATGTGCGTGGCCCCGGGCAGCGCCTGGAGCTGTTCGCGCACGGTGCGCCAGGAGTTCTGCACGATCTTGAGCGTGATGTACGCGGACGCCCCCTGGCCCGCCCGCTCGTGGTCGACCCGGGCGCCGAACCCGCGGATCACCCCGTCCTCGACGAGCCGGTTGATCCGGGCGTAGGCGTTGGCGCGCGAGACGTGCACCCGCTCTGCCACGGACCGTATCGAGGCGCGGCCGTCCGTCTGGAGGATCCGCAGGATGTCGCGGTCGATGGCGTCCAGCGGCCGGGCGGGCGGAACGGCGGCCGGTTCCGGCGCGGGGCTCGCGGGGGCGGCGGCCGACGGCGTCGCGGTGGGCGGGGTCGGGCGGGTCTGGCCCTGCTCCTCGCCCTTGTCGGCCATTCGTTCAGCTGCCATCGGCCCGCGCCTCCCTGTCGTGGACGACCTGTACCCATCCCAGGCTGTGGAGAACCGTTTGTCCACAGGCTGGCGGTGCCTGTAGCCAAAATGCGCCCGCGACCGAACAATCGGTAGGTGAGGCACGCCACACCCGTGCCTCGCCCGGCCCTCGATGTCTCGCTCCGATCGACACCATCAACACCCATCGACACCGCCGATCGATCCGACACCGCCGATCGACACCCCTCGATCTCCCTCGATGCCAGGAGGTGCTTCTCATGACGGTCCAAGAGCTGCCCGGCGCGGCCGCCTACCGGCCCACGCCGCCCCCGGCCTGGAAGCCGATCACCGACCCCGCCCCGCTGCTCCCGGACCCGGAGCCCTATCGGGTGCTCGGTACGGACGCGGTCGCCGACGTCGACCCCGAGCTGTTGGTGCGGCTCCACGCCGAGCTGGTCCGCGGGCGCCGCTACAACGCCCAGGCGACCGCGCTGACGAAGCAGGGCCGGCTGGCGGTCTACCCGTCGAGCACCGGCCAGGAGGCGTGCGAGATCGCCGCCGCCCTGGTCCTGGAGGAGCGCGACTGGCTCTTCCCCAGTTACCGCGACACGCTGGCCGCCGTCGCACGCGGCCTGGACCCGGTCGAGGCGCTGACCCTGCTGCGCGGCGACCGGCACACCGGCTACGACCCGCGCGAGCACCGCATCGCCCCGCTGTGCACCCCGCTGGCCACGCAGCTCCCGCACGCCGTGGGGCTGGCGCACGCCGCCCGGCTCAAGGGCGACGACGTGGTGGCGCTCGCCATGGTCGGCGACGGCGGCACCAGCGAGGGCGACTTCCACGAGGCGCTGAACTTCGCGGCCGTCTGGAAGGCCCCGGTCGTCTTCTTCGTCCAGAACAACGGCTTCGCGATCTCCGTGCCGCTGGCCAAGCAGACCGCCGCCCCCTCCCTGGCCCACAAGGCCGTCGGATACGGAATGCCGGGCCGCCTCGTCGACGGCAACGACGCCGCCGCGGTGCACCAGGTGCTGAGCGAGGCCGTGGCCCGGGCGCGGCGCGGCGAGGGCCCGACGCTGGTCGAGGCGGTCACCTACCGCATGGAAGCCCACACCAACGCCGACGACGCCACCCGCTACCGGGTCGACAGCGAGGTCGAGGCCTGGAAGGCGCACGACCCGGTCCGGCTCCTGGAGCGCGAGCTGACCGAGCGCGGGCTGCTGGACGACGCGGGCATCGAGCAGGCGAAGGAGGCCGCCGAACGCATGGCCGCCGCCCTCCGCGACCGGATGAACGCCGATCCGGAGCTGACCCCGATGGACCTCTTCACCCATGTCTACGCCGAGCAGACCGGCCAGCTCCGGGAGCAGGCCGCGGCTCTGCGCGCCGAGCTGGACGCCGAGCAGGACCACGACGAGCACAGCGCGGAGGCAGGACGATGACCACCGCGGCAGCGACGGCCGGCGGACGTACGGCGAAGGCGAAACCGGCCACGATGGCGCAGGCCCTCGGGCGGGCGCTGCGCGACTCGATGGCCGAGGACCCGACGGTCCATGTGCTCGGTGAGGACGTGGGAACGCTCGGCGGGGTCTTCCGGATCACCGACGGGCTGGCGAAGGAGTTCGGCGACGACCGCTGCACTGACACCCCGCTGGCCGAGGCGGGCATCCTCGGCGCGGCCGTCGGCATGGCGATGTACGGGCTGCGGCCCGTGGTGGAGATGCAGTTCGACGCGTTCGCCTACCCGGCGTTCGAGCAGCTGATGAGCCATGTCGCCAAGATGCGCAACCGCACCGGCGGGGCCATGCCGCTGCCCATCACCGTGCGAGTGCCGTACGGCGGCGGCATCGGCGGGGTCGAGCACCACAGCGACTCCTCCGAGGCGTACTACATGGCCACCCCCGGTCTGCACGTCGTCACCCCGGCCACGGTCGAGGACGCGTACGGGCTGCTGCGGCAGTCGATCGCCTCGGACGACCCGGTGGTGTTCCTGGAGCCGAAGCGGCTCTACTGGTCCAAGGCCGACTGGTCGCCCGAGGCCCCCGCCGCGGTCGAGCCGATCGGCAGGGCGGTGGTGCGCCGCTCCGGCCGCAGCGCCACGCTGATCACGTACGGCCCCTCGCTGCCGGTCTGCATGGAGGCCGCCGAGGCGGCGGTCGCCGAGGGCTGGGACCTCGAAGTGGTGGACCTGCGTTCGCTGGTGCCGTTCGACGACGAGACGGTGGCCGCGTCGGTGCGGCGCACCGGGCGCGCGGTCGTCGTCCATGAATCCCCCGGTTTCGGCGGCCCCGGCGGTGAGATCGCGGCCCGGATCACCGAGCGGTGCTTCCACCATCTGGAGGCCCCGGTGCTGCGGGTGGCCGGGTTCGACATCCCCTATCCGCCGCCCATGCTGGAGCGGCACCATCTGCCGGGAGTGGACCGGGTGCTCGACGCGGTGGCCCGGCTGCAGTGGGAGGCGGACAGCTGATGGCCCAGGTGCTGGAGTTCAAACTGCCGGACCTCGGTGAGGGACTGACCGAGGCGGAGATCGTCCGCTGGCTGGTGGAGGTCGGCGATGTCGTCGCCATCGACCAGCCCGTCGTCGAGGTCGAGACGGCCAAGGCCATGGTGGAGGTGCCCTGTCCCTACGGGGGTGTGGTGACCGCGCGGTTCGGCGAGGAGGGTACGGAACTTCCCGTCGGCGCACCGCTGCTGACCGTCGCCGTCGGAGCGGCGGAGGGGTCTTCCGGCTCCGCGCCCTCCCCCTCTCCTTCCTCCGCTTCCTCTTCCCTCTCCTCCTCTCCCTCCCCCTCCTCCGGCTCCGGCACGGAGTCCTCGGGTGGCTCGGGGAACGTGCTCGTGGGGTACGGGACCGGCGCACCGGCGGCACGCCGTCGGCGCATCCGTCCCGACCGTCTCGACCGGGCGGTGGCCGAGGCTCCGGTCTCCGTTGCTCCGGTGGTCGCGGCCCCGGTGGCCGAGGTGCTGGTTGCCGAAGCCCCGGTGCACGAGGGGCCCGTGCCGGTGGTCTCTCCGCTGGTACGCCGCCTGGCCCGGCAGCACGACATCGATCTGCGGCGGCTGGCGGGTTCGGGCCCCGACGGGCTGATCCTGCGCGCCGACGTCGACCGGGCGATCCGGACGGCGGAGGAGACCGCGGCGGCGACGGCCCGGGTCCAGGCGCCGGTGGCGGCCGTGGTCGCGGCCCCGAACGGCGTGGCCGCCGCTTCGGACGCCGAACGGATCCCGCTGCGCGGGGTGCGCGGCGCGGTCGCCGACAAGCTGTCGCGCAGCCGTACCGAGATCCCGGACGCCACCTGCTGGGTCGACGCCGACGCCACCGAACTGATGGCGGTCCGGGCCGCGATGAACGCCGCCACGGGCCCGTCCGCCGGGCCCAAGGTGTCGGTCCTGGCCCTGCTGGCGCGGATCTGCACGGCGGCGCTGGCCCGGTTCCCCGAGCTCAACGCCACCGTGGACACGGCGGCCCGGGAGATCGTCCGGCTGCCCGGCGTGCACCTCGGGTTCGCGGCCCAGACCGAGCGGGGCCTCGTCGTTCCGGTCGTCCGGGACGCGCACACCCGTAACGCCGAGTCGATCGGGGCCGAGATCGCCCGCCTGACCGAGCTGGCGCGGACCGGGAAGCTCAGCCCGGCCCAGCTGACCGGAGGCACGTTCACGCTGAACAACTACGGGGTGTTCGGGGTCGACGGTTCGACGCCGATCATCAACCACCCGGAAGCGGCGATGCTCGGCGTCGGCCGGATCATGCCCAAGCCCTGGGTGCACCAGGGCGAACTGGCCGTACGTCAGGTCGTCCAGCTGTCCCTCACTTTCGACCACCGGGTGTGCGACGGCGGAACGGCGGGCGGCTTCCTCCGGTATGTGGCGGACTGCGTGGAGCAGCCGGCGGTGCTGCTGCGCACCCTGTAGCCGTACCTCCGGCGTCGTCACGGACGCGCCCCCGCCGGGTGCGGTTCTTCCACCCACCCCGGCGGGGGCGTCGCTCCGGGGCGCCGCCCATACTCGACGTATGACCGCCTATGACGTGATCGTCCTTGCCGGCGGGGCCGCGAAGCGGCTCGGCGGCGCCGACAAGCCAGGAGTCCGGGTGGGCGGCCGGGCGCTGCTCGACCGGGTTCTCGCGGCCTGCGCCGGGGCGGCCCGCACCGTCGTGGTGGGCGGTCGTCGGGCCACCGTACGGCCGGTCGTCTGGACCCGGGAAGTGCCCGAGGGCGGCGGCCCGTTGGCGGCGCTGGGCGCGGGGCTCCGGCTGACGACGGCGGAGTACGTTCTCGTGCTCTCCGCCGACCTTCCGTTCCTCGGTCCGGGGACGGTCGACGCCCTGCTCGCCGCCGCCGGAAGGACCGGCCGGGAAGGGGCCCTGTGCACCGACCCCGACGGGCGCGACCAGCCGCTCGTGGCCGCCTACCGCGCCGAGCCGCTCCGCCGTGAGCTGGCCCTGATCGCCACCGAGCACGGAAGCCTCGCCGGGCTGCCGCTCCGGCTCCTGACGGCGGAGCTGGACCTCGCCCGGGTCGAGGCGGGCCCCGACGCCGCGTTCGACTGCGACACTTGGGACGACATCGCTGCCGCCAGAGCCCGGATCAGGGAGCATGGGGCCGTGCTGGACGAATGGATGACCTCGGTCAAGAACGAACTGGGTATCGACCTCGACGTCGACACCGGTCTCCTGCTCGACCTCGCCCGGGACGCCGCGCACGGAGTCGCCCGGCCCGCTGCCCCGCTCACGACCTTCCTGGTCGGGTACGCGGCGGCCCGGGCGAGCGCCGGCGCGGGGCCCGAGGAGGCCGCCGCGGCGGTCGCGGAGGCCGCTCGCAGGGCCACCGCCCTCGCTCTGCGCTGGGAGGCGGAGGCGAGCGCGGCAGGCGATACGGCGGACGGGGCGAAGCCCGACGCGGGCCGCGAGGGGACCGGGACACCATGACCGGCCCCGACGGGCCGCGCCGTGCGTCCGGCAGCGACGGCGGCGACTTCCGCCCCGCCGGAGGCGGCAGCGACCTCGCACGCGAGGAGGAGGAGCGGGCTGTCGAGCAGGCGCTCGCCCTGGTCGGCGGGACGACCCTGCGCCCGGGCCGCGGTCGCGACATCCCTGGCACCCCGGGCACACCCGGCACCCCCCGCGCTTCCGGCGCCTCCGGCGGCGACTTGAGCAGCGGCCCGACCGGCAACGGCCCGGACCAGAGCGCTTCGACCGACAGCGCTTCGACCGACAGCGCCCCGGTCGGCAGCTCCCCGGGCGGCAACGGCCCCAGCGCAGGCGGCCCTTCGGGCGGCGCTCGTGCCACCGCTCAGGCGTCCGGAAGCGATCAGCGACACCGGCCCGGCCGGTCCTCCTCCGAAGCTCCCGCGCCGAACGCCGAGCCGGCCACCCCGAAGGCCCCGCCGCTGTCCTGGGACAGGGCGCGGGCGGTCGCCACCAGGGCCGGGCGGGCCGGGCCGCCGGCGACGATCCGGCTGCCGCTCGACCGGGCGCTGGGCCATGTGCTGGCCGAGCCGCTCGGCGCGCTCACCGATCTGCCGTCCTTCGACACCTCGGCCATGGACGGCTGGGCGGTCGCCGGACCGGGCCCCTGGGCGTACGAGGCCGGGGCGGGGCTCCTCGCCGGACGGAGCCCGGACACCCCGCTGCCCGACGGCACCGCCGTACGGATCGCCACCGGCGCCCGCGTACCGCCCGACACCACGGCGGTCATCCGCAGCGAGCACGCGCACCCCGACGAGGCCAAGGGGCTGCTGCACGCGCGGCGGTCCGTGGTCACCGGACAGGACATCAGACCCCGCGGCCAGGAGTGCCGTTCGGGCGAGCAGCTCGTTCCGGCCGGGACGGTCGTGACCCCGGCCGTGCTCGGCCTCGCCGCGGCCGCCGGGTACGACGCGCTGCCCGCCGTGCCCCGCCCGCGCGTCGACATCCTCGTCCTCGGCGACGAACTGCTCGCCGCCGGTCTGCCGCACGACGGGCTGATCCGTGACGCGCTGGGCCCCATGCTCGGCCCCTGGCTGCGGGCCCTGGGTGCCGAGGTCGCCGGGCCCGTCCGCCTCGGGGACGACGCCGGGGCGCTGCGCGATGCCCTCGCCTCCTCCGACGCCGACCTGATCGTCACCACCGGCGGCACCGCCTCCGGCCCGGTCGACCATGTGCACCCGGTCCTCGACGCCCTCGGGGCCGAACTGCTGGTGGACGGGGTCGCGGTCCGCCCCGGCCACCCCATGCTGCTGGCGCGGCTGCCGGCCCCCGGACAGATGAAGGGCCAGCCGGAGGGGCCGTATCTGGTCGGGCTGCCCGGCAATCCGCTCGCGGCCGTATCGGGGCTGCTGACGCTCGCGGAACCGCTGCTCGCGGGCGTCGCGGGCCGCCCCGCCCAGGACGCGTACCGGGCCCTCGTCCATGCCGAGGTGCACGGGCATCCGCACGACACCCGGCTCGTCCCCGTGGTGCACCGTGCGGGCCGGGCGGGCGGCCGGGACCATGTCGCACCGCTCCGCTACAACGGGCCCGCCATGCTGCGGGGCATCGCCGCGGCGGACGGGTTGGCCGTCGTGCCGCCGGGCGGGGTACGGTCCGGCACCGAGGTGGAGATTCTGGATCTCCCATGGGCCCCGGCGACGCCGTGGACGGAAGGGTGTTTCACGTGAAACTTCCCGGCCACGATGCGATGGCCAGGCGAGCCGACGAACTGGTCGTGCCGACCCGGGTGATGCTCCCGCGCCGGGTGGCCCTCGGACCGGCCCGCCAGGTCGCCAAGCGCCTGCTGATGGCGCTGCTCGTGCTGGCCGCGACCGTGCTGATCGTCTGGCTCGACCGCAACGGCTACAACGACAACGCCGACGGCAAGGTCGACCTGCTCGACGCGGTCTACTACGCGACGGTCACCCTCTCCACCACCGGGTACGGCGACATCACGCCGTACAGCGACGGAGCACGGCTGATCAATGTGGTGCTCGTGACACCGCTGCGCGTGATGTTCCTGATCATCCTGGTCGGTACCACTCTGGAAGTCCTCACGGAACGGACCCGCGAGGACTTCCGGCTGAAGCGTTGGAGATCCAGCTTGCGTGACCACACCGTCGTCGTCGGTTTCGGTACGAAGGGCCGCTCGGCGATTCTGACCCTCTGCGCCACCGGCCTGTCGAAGGACCAGATCGTCATCGTCGATCCGGCCTCCAAGGTGATCGAGGCGGCCAACGCCGAGGGCTTCACCGGCGTCCTCGGCGACGCCACCCGCAGCGATGTCCTGCTGCGCGCCGAGCTCCAGAAGGCCCGTCAGGTCATCATCGCCACCCAGCGCGACGACACCGCCGTGCTGGTGGCCCTGACCGCGCGCCAGCTGAACCGCGGGGCGAAGATCGTGGCGGCGGTCCGCGAGGAGGAGAACGCGCCCCTCCTGCGGCAGTCCGGCGCCGACGCCGTCATCACCAGCGCCAGCGCCGCCGGCCGGCTGCTCGGCCTCTCCGTCCTCAGCCCCAGCGCGGGCACGGTGATGGAGGACCTGATCCAGCAGGGCAGCGGACTCGACCTGGTGGAACGGCCGGTCATAAAGGCCGAGGTGGGCAAGAACGTACGGGAGACGGAGGACCTCGTCGTCAGTGTGCTGCGCGGGCACCGGCTGCTCGGCTACGACGACCCGCAGGCCAGTCCGTTGCAGCTGACGGACCGGGTCATCACCATCGTCCGGAAGAGCCCCAGCACGCCCTCCGTGCCGCACACCTCGATGCCGCCGCGCCCCTGAACGTATGCCGCGCACCGATACATACGCCTCGCTCCTGAACCGCACGCCGCGCTCCTGAACGTGCGCTCCGCCGGAGTAGCCTCGCGGCCATGCATGCGATCACGATTCCTGAACCCGGCGGCCCCGAGGCGCTCGTGTGGGCCGAGGTGCCCGATCCCGTACCCGGCGACGGCGAGGTCCTCGTCGAGGTCGTCTCCAGCGCCGTGAACCGCGCCGACGTACTCCAGCGGCAGGGCTTCTACAACCCGCCGCCCGGTGCGTCCCCCTACCCCGGACTGGAGTGCGCGGGCCGCGTCCTCGCACTCGGTCCCGGGGTGACCGGCTGGGCGGTCGGCGACGCGGTGTGCGCGCTGCTGGCGGGCGGTGGTTACGCGGAGAAGGTCGCCGTTCCGGTGGGCCAGCTCCTGCCCGTACCGGAGGGCGTCGACCTGGTGGAGGCCGCGGCGCTGCCCGAGGTCACCGCGACGGTGTGGTCGAACGTGTTCATGGTTTCCCACCTCCGCCCCGGCGAGACCTTCCTGGTCCACGGCGGCTCCAGCGGCATCGGCACGATGGCGATCCAGCTGGCGAAGGCGGTCGGCGCCCGGGTCGCGGTCACGGCGGGCAGTCCGGACAAGCTCGCGCGGTGCGCCGAACTGGGGGCGGACATCCTGATCAACTACCGCGAGCAGGACTTCGTCGAGGAGATCCGGGAGAACACCGCCGGAGCGGGGGCCGACGTCATCCTGGACCTCATCGGCGCCAAGTACCTGGACCGGAACGTCCAGGCGCTCGCCGTCAACGGCCGCCTCGCGATCATCGGACTCCAGGGCGGGGCCAAGGGCGAGCTGAATCTCGGCGCCCTGCTGACCAAGCGGGCCGCCGTCACCGCGACCTCGCTGCGCGGCCGCCCGCTCCACGAGAAGGCGGCCATCGTCGCCGCCGTACGCGAGCACGTGTGGCCGCTGATCGCCGACGGAGTGGTCCGGCCCGTGGTGGACCGGGCGCTGCCGATGGCGGACGCGGCCGAGGCGCACCGGGTGCTGGAGTCCAGCGCGCACATCGGCAAGGTCCTGCTGACCGCACCGTCGGCCGCCGCCTGACCCGTAAGCGGGCCCGGCCCCCGTAACGACGCCCGACCCGGCGGACAGAACACCCACACGTACGACGAAGGGGCCCGGCGGCACATCACACGGTGTGCTGCCGGGCCCCTCGCGGTCGGTCCTCGGTCTCCGGAGGCGGATACGGGCTTTACAGATACGGGCCGGAACGGATCGGGCCGTGCGGGTCCGCGCCGCCTTCCTCGTCCTCGTGGGCCATGCCGGGCGGCAGGGCCCGGCGCATCTGCTCCAGCTGGGCGCGGGCCGCCATCTGCTGGGCGAACAGCGCGGTCTGGATGCCGTGGAAAAGCCCCTCCAGCCAGCCCACGAGCTGTGCCTGGGCGATCCGCAGCTCGGCCTCGGAGGGCACCGACTCCTCGGTGAACGGCAGCGAGAGCCGCTCCAGCTCCTCGACCAGCTCCGGCGCCAGGCCGTCCTCCAGCTCCTTCACGGAGCTGGCGTGGATCTCCTTGAGCCTGACCCGGCTCGCCTCGTCGAGAGGAGCCGCCCTGACCTCTTCCAGAAGCTGCTTGATCATGCTGCCGATGCGCATGACCTTCGCGGGCTGTTCCACCATTTCCGTCACCGGGACCTCGCGCGACTCGTCGTCACTGGCACCGCCGCCGATAGCCATTCCGTCCTGGCCCACGACAAGGACCTGCGGGTGCTCCTGCGACCGGTCATTCCTCGGCATTTCCATGCCGCCATTGTCTCGCACACATGCCGTACCCCACGGTGGTGCCCCCGAAAACGGATGATCCACCGTCCTCGGGGGCACCGGATCCCTTCCGGGAGCGCCGGAAGGGGCTTCAGCCCGCGCGCCGGGCCAGGGTCAGCCGGGAGCTGGTGAGGGCGGCTGCCAGCAGTCCGGCGAGCACCGGGACGACCAGGGCCAGCAGCCCGATGGTCTCCCACGGCATCACGATCGGCGTGTAGGCCGACTCCATCGGGTCCGCCCGCATGTCCTCCAGCGCCGCGCGCAGGTCGGTCAGGCGCAGGGCGACCGCGGGTACGAGCCCCGCCGCCGTGCCCAGGAGTACCCCGGTCAGGGCGACGACCAGGCACTGGAAGCCGGACAGCGAACGCCGTACGCCCGGGGGCGCGCCCACCGCGCTGAGGGTGGTGAGGTCGGCCTCCGCGTCGGCCTTGGACAGCCCGGTCGTGATGGCCGCGGCGCCCAGGGTCACCACTCCGGCGAAGAGGGCGAGGATCAGCAGGATCGTGTCGTCCTCCGTCCGGTACTGCTCGTTCGAGGTCATGAGATACCCGTGGTCACCGGCCCGCTGGAGTGCCGAGTAGGCCGCCTGCTGCTCGGCGTCCGTGGGTTCGCGGGTGACCGGGTAGATGCTGCCGTGGTCCTCGACATGCAGGCCGAACCGTTCCGCGGTCTGCTTCGGCATGACCATCCGGATGCCCGGCGTCGCCGCGAAGCGGTCCTCCGCGACATAGACCTTCAGCTGTTCCGTGGTGGTGCGGGCCTTGCCGGGGTGCAGGGCCCGGTTCTTCTTGTCGCGGTCGTTGTAGATGTGCGCGGCCTTGAGGGTGACCTCGCCGTTCTTCGCGTACGCCGGGTTCAGCAGGACGGGCGTGCCCTCGGCCAGGGCCTTCGCCGCCGCCGGGTCGTCGAGCTTCACGTACGTGGAGAGCACGTCCGCGCCCCCGATGACGATCTTGTGCTCGTCGGAGCCGAACGCGATCGTCGTGTAGTTCTCGTCCATGCAGGCCGGGGAGTTCATCAGCCGCTTGTGCTCGTCGGCCGAGATGCGCAGGGCCAGCTCCTTGGCGCCCTTGCCCTTCAGCGGGCAGGAGTGGGCCTTGCCGGTGGGCTTGACGAGTTCGAGGGTGCCGCAGTCGGCGCCGTCCTCATCGTAGTAGTCCGTGCAGTCGCTGCCGGCCCAGACCCGTCCGATGTCGGCGCGCCCGCCGCCGACCGGGAAGTTCTGCTCGACGGCGGCCCGGGAGAGCGCCAGATCGGCGGCGCCGCCGCTGCCGCCGGAGTCCACCAGCGCGACGGTGCCCGGGGTCATGTTGGGCACGAAGTCGTACTCCTGCTCGGCGGCGTTGCTGCTGGTGTACGTGGCGATGGCGATGCTGCCCGCGACGGCCGCCATCACGGCGGCGACGGCGGGTGCGGTACGGCCCCGGTTGCGGGCCGCGTCGCGCAGCGCGATCCGGGGCGTCAGCGGGAGCCGCCGGCCGAGCCGGCCGAGGAGTCCGACGATCACCGGGATGCAGCAGAGGACGCCCAGTTCGGCGAGGACGGATCCGCCGGCGACGAGATTGGTGCTGCCGCTGATGCCGCCGTAGACCGCGATCGCGACGCCGACCGTGAGCGCGACGACACCGAGGACGGGCAGCACCCGGGAGCTGCGGCGGATGCCGCGCCGGCCGGTGAGCGACTCCAGGACCGACTGGCGGCCCGCGACGATCGCCGGGGCGAGTGCGGCGAGGACACCGGTGACCAGGCCGAGCACGGCGATGCCGAGGATCTCCCAGGGCCGTACGGTCAGTTCGCCGAAGCGGTTGCCCGTGTAGTCCTCGATCATCGGGCGGAACAGGGCGGTCAGGCCGAACCCGGCGCCGACCCCGGCCATCGCGCCGACCGCTCCGAGCACCGCGCCGCCCGCGAGCACCACGGCCCGGACCTGGCCCCGGCTGCCGCCGCACGAACCGACCAGCCCCAGCTGGCGGCGCGAACGCCGCGCGCCCACGGCGAACGCCGGACCGGCCAGCAGCACGATCTCCAGGAGAGCCATGGCGGTCACCGTGAGAGCGGCCGCGGTCAGCTCCGTGTCCTGAGCGAACCCGCCGCTGTGCTCGGCCATCGGGACCTCGGAGTCCGGCGGCGGATCCAGGACGACCTGGCGGGACTTGACCACCACGCCCTTCTCGTTGGCGGCGAGGATGTCCTGCCAGGTCACGCCCGCTCCGGACGGTCCCTGGACCAGCCAGCTCAGGTCGGTCGCCTGGGGCGGCAGAACGGTCTTGTCGCCGTCGGCGGTCTTCTGCCAGGGGGCGATGACCGAGCCGGGGAGCGCGTAGAGGGAGTCGGCCCGCAGGTCGGCGGGGAGTTCGACGGCGCCGGTGAGCGTGTAGGTCTGGTCGGGGCCGCGCACGGTGACGCGGTCGCCGACGGACAGCCCGGACGACTCGATGAACTTCTCGGTCGCCGCGATCTCGTCGGCGGCCCGGGGGAAGCTTCCGTCGGTCAGTTCGATCCGGCCGCGCAGCATCGGGTCGGCGATACGCAGTTCGGTGATCTCGGTGTCGGTGATGCCGTGGCGGGTGGTCACCGACACCGGCACGCTCCGCTCGGTGACGTGACGCGAGCCCTCGGGGAAGGCCGCGGTCACGTCGACCGGCCTCGCCTGCTCCTCGGGCGTGGGGTCGGCGGCGCCCTCGGGCGGGTTCCAGCTGATGCCGTCGGGCAACTGCTGGAGCTTCACCGGTCCCATGCTCGTGGCCGTGAACCGGGCGTCGGCCGAGCCCAGCTCGGCCGTCAGCTCCTCGGCCTTGGTGGGCAGGGCGCTGCGGTAGGTGAGGTCGGCCGCGGTCACACCGAGGACCGGCAGGGCGATCATCGCGACGACCAGGGCGCTGCGGCCCTTGGCCCGTGCGGCGTCGCGCCGGGCTATGCGGAAGGCGGCGCGCCAACCGGGGAGGGGGTTCACGTGGCGGCCTCGGCGGTTCCGGCGGAGAGGAGGGAGTCGGCTCCGGTGGTGAGCGTCTGGTCGACGATCGAGCCGTCCCGGAGGAAGACGACCCGGTCGGCCCAGGCCGCGTAACGGGGCTCGTGGGTGACCATGACGCCGGCCGCGCCCTGGTCGCAGCGGGTGCGCAGCAGGGCGAGGACGGACTCGCCGGTCTCGGAGTCGAGTGCTCCGGTCGGTTCGTCGGCCAGCACGAGGCGTCGGTCGCCGACGAGGGCGCGGGCGATGGCGACGCGCTGCTGCTGGCCGCCGGACATCTCGTCGGGGAAGCGGTCGGCGATCTCCGCCAGCTTCATCTCGGCCAGCGCGGCGAGGGCCTCCTTGCGTGCCTTGCGCACGGAGACGCCGTCGAGTTCGCGGGGCAGCGCGATGTTCTCGGCGGCGGTCAGGGCGGGGATGAGGTTGTAGTCCTGGAAGACGTAGCCGACGCTGCGGCGGCGCAGGGCGGCCATCCCCTTGGGGCCGAGGGCGGCGATGTCCTGGCCCTCGATGACCACCTGGCCGCTGGTGGCGGTGTCGAGCCCGCCGGCCAGGGTCAGCAGGGTGGACTTGCCGGAGCCGGAGGGGCCCATCACGGCGACCAGTTCGCCCGGGTGGACGGAGAGGTGGATTCCGCGCAGGGCGTGCACCTCGGCGATGCCGGAGCCGTGGGTACGGGTCAGCGCCCGCAGTTCGAGTACGGGGCTGCCGCCGGGCGTCCCGGAGGACGGCGGGGGCGGGGGTGTGGCGGACGAGGGCATGACGGGTGGTTCCCCCTAGGAACGGACTGGGTCAGGTGTGGGCGGCGGCCGGACCGGGACCGGCATCACGCGTTACGGGTGACGGCCGGACCGGGACCGGCATCACGGGTGACGGCGGACCGGCACCGGCCGGGCCGGGCGTGCCGGCGTCAGCGCCGGGAGCGGATGCGGCCGGCCAGTGAGCGGGCCGGGCCGCGGGTGGCCGCGGGGCCGGGCTCCTCGGTGGGCTCGACGGCGGCGGCCTCGGCGAGGCGGACGAGGCGGGACTCGCAGTGGTCCAGCCAGCGGGCCTCGGCCTCCGCCTGGAAGATCAGCTGCTCCACGACGAGCAGCCAGGCGACCTCGTCCCGGTTGGCCGGGATGTCGGCCAGGGCCTGGGCCTTGAGCCGGGTGTAGTCCTGCATCGCCTGGAGCGTGTGGTGGCGTTGGGACTGGATGACGTCGCGGATGTCGACGCCCGGCGCACCGACGGCCATGGCGAGCTTGATGGCCAGCTCGTCGCGGGGCGGACTGGTGCGGTCCACGGGCGTCTCGAACCAGGTGCGGAGCTCGGCGCGGCCGTCGTCGGTGATGGCGTAGAGGTCGTGCCCGGCGTCGTCCGTACCGTCCTGGACGATCATGCCGTCACGTTCCAGGCGGCTGAGCGTCGTGTAGACCTGCCCGACGTTCAGGGGCCAGGTGGAGCCGGTGCGCGACTCGAACTCGGTGCGGAGCCGGGACCCGTAACGCGGGCCCCGTTCCAGCAGGGCCAGCAGGCCGTGGCGAATGGACATACTGAGTATGTATACCGAGTATGTTCGTCCTGGCAAGTCGCGACGGCCGCCGGGAGGGGGTGGATCCGCGGGGCGCGACGCTCAGTTCGCGCGGCGCATACGGAACGCGAGGAAGCCGAGCCCCAGACCGACCAGGGCGATGCCCGAACCGAGCGAGACCTGCTGCACCCGGCGCACGTCCGCGGCGTCCAGCGCCTGCACGGACCGCTGCCCCGGATCGGTGAAGGCATCGGACGGCGGAGGGGAAACGGGCAGGTCGACGGCGTCCACGACCGGCTCCTCGGCCTCCTCGGGCTCAGGCTGCTCGACGGGATCCTCGGGATCCTCGGCCCGCGCCTGCTCCAACGGCGACAGCGAACGCCCGGGTCGCTCCTTCCCGGCCCCGGCCTCGCGCCCGGCCAGCGGGGCGGTCGAGCCGGAGACGTCGGGAGAAGCGGAAGCGGAGGAGGAGGGTTCCGGAGGGTCGGCTCCGGGCCCGGCGGGGGCCTGCGCGTCGTGCCCGGTCGCCACCGGGGAGGACGGGACCGGGCCGGTCCCCGATACTCCGGGGACCGGAACGCCGGACGGCAGGGGCAGGGCGGAAGGAAGCGTCGAGGGGGACGTGGAGCCCGACGGGGCGGACGGCGGAGGGGCCGGGGAGGACGGGCCGGCGGGCGCGGTGGCGGCGGGACCCGACGTGCCGGGGACCGTGGCGGTCACGGACGGCGGACCGTCGGGCGCCGACGAACCGTGGGCGGAGACCGCCGACGGCCCCAGCGCCGCTCCGACCGCCGCCAGCAGACAGACCGCACACCTCGACGGCCATGCGGCCGGAAGTCCTGGAGCCATGAGATCAGCGTCACACGGGCCCCTGTATCCGGCATCCCGGACGCGGTATCCGGAAGTCAGGGGCTCTTTACCGGTCCACTTACCGGTCCACGACGAAGATCCGGCGAGATCCGTGGACCCGTAACGATCACCTTCGGACACCGCCCGGCCGGGCGGTGTCCGACGTACCGGCGGAGGTTCAGGAAGGCTTGCCGGTGGAGACCTTCAGCTCGAAGTGGGCGCCGCGCTCGTCGACCGCCGCACCGGAGGACGGGAACTGACCGACGACCTGGCCGTCGGCGTACGTGTTGCCCGGCTCCTCGATCTCCTTGATCGTCCAGCCGGCGGCGGCGGCGCACGCCTTCGCCGACAGGATGTCCTTGTAGATGAAGCTGGGCGCGCGGACCTTCTTCGGGTCGTTGGAGTCCTCGGACGCGCCGGAGCACTCCGTGTCCTTCATCGTGCGGTTGCGCTCCGGCGGGCGGTAGCCCTCCACCTGCTCGGTGCCCGTGCCCGTCTCGCCGCCCTTGCCCGCCTCGTCGTCCTTGCCCTGGAGGGCGATGGCGGTGATCAGGCCGCCGATGGCCAGCAGGGCGACGACGATCGAGCCGACGATGACCGGCATGTTCCGCTTCGAGCCGCCGCGGTCGGTGGTGCCGACGGCCGTGGAGTGCTGCGGGCTGATCGAGTACGGCGGCGGGGTCTGGTGCGACAGGGGGCCCGGGGTCGGGTAGCCCTGGACCTGGCCGGACTGCGGGTAGCCGTAGCTCGGCGTGGGCGCCGGGGTCGGCTGGCTGTACGGGCCGGGCTGGTGGGGCTGCTGGTGCTGCGGATGCGGCTGGTACGGCGTCTGCACGCTGTGCGGCGCCGGGGTGCTCTGGTCGACCGGCGGGAACACCGCCGAACCGACACCGGAACCGCTGTTGGCGGGCCCGCCCCCGGCCACGATCACCGGGGCGCCGGACTGGCCGCCGGAGGCGTTCAGCACCCGGGCGATCTCGTCGCGCATCGCGGCGGCGCTCGGGAAGCGCTCGTTCGGGTTCTTCTTGAGGGCGCGGGCGACGAGGGCGTCCATCGCCGGGGTGACCGCCCGGTTGATGCTGGAGGGCGCGACCGGCTCCTCCTGCACATGCGCGTACGCGATGGCCAGCGGCGAGTCCGCGTCGAACGGGATCCGGCCGGTGAGCAGCTGGAAGAGCATGATGCCGACCGAATACAGGTCGGAGCGGGCGTCGACGCCGCGGCCCAGGGCCTGCTCGGGGGAGAGGTACTGCGGGGTGCCGACGACCATGCCGGTCTGGGTCATCGAGGTGACGCCGGACTGCATGGCGCGGGCGATGCCGAAGTCCATCACCTTGACGACGCCGCGCTTGGTCATCATCACGTTGCCGGGCTTGATGTCCCGGTGGACCAGGCCCATCTCGTGGCTGGTCTCCAGGGCGGCGAGCACGTCCGCCGTCACCTTGAGGGCCTTGTCGGCCGGCATCGCGCCGTGATCGCGGATGTCGGTGGCCAGCACCGAGCCGAGCGGCTGCCCCTCGACGTACTCCATGACGATGTACGGCATCAGCGCACCGCCGAGCTCGTCCTCGCCGGTGTCGAAGACGGAGACGATGTTGGTGTGCTGGAGCTTGGCGACGGCCTGCGCCTCGCGCCGGAAGCGCTCGCGGAAGGACTGCTCGCGGCCGAGCTCGGTGTGCAGGGTCTTGATCGCGACCTGGCGGTCCAGGGCGGAGTCGTAGGCCAGGTAGACGGATGCCATCCCGCCCTCGCCGAGCAGGTCGCGCAGCTGGTAGCGGCCGCCCGCGACCGCCCCGCCCGCGTAGCGGCCCTGTGCGCCGTCCTGGCTCATGACTTGCATCCCCCTCGGCGGCGCGCGGTGGCACGCGATGTTCTGCCTGACAGTTTCTGTCTGACGTGATTGCGTGCGACGCGGTTCCGTACAACGCGATTACGCGCCAAGTCTGCCGTAGGGGTCCGACACGTCAAGCCGGGTGCCCGTTCCGTGACCCTACGCACAAGAAGCGTCTCGGAAGCGTTACAGGAAACGCATCAAATTCAGGTGTAGGACGCGCCGGGCGGTCCGATGATCCTTCCGCGGCGGAACCGGGGTGTCCGGCGGAGGCTGTAGCGTGACGTGGCAATGCAGCAAGTGCAGCAAGGCACCGTGAGAACCCGCGGACGCGCGGACAGATACGACGGCGAGGACTGATGGCACCCGATTCCGAAGCAAACGGCGGCGGAGTTTCGGATGGCACCGACTCCTGGGGCGTCGGCGGCGTCGTCGGTGACGGACGTTACCGGATGACCCACCGGCTCGGCCGGGGCGGCATGGCGGAGGTCTACGCGGCGGAGGACGTCCGGCTCGGACGGACGGTCGCGGTGAAACTGCTCCGCTCCGACCTGGCCGAGGACCCGGTCTCCAAGGCCCGCTTCACCCGCGAGGCACAGTCCGTCGCGGGCCTCAACCACCACGCGATCGTCGCCGTGTACGACTCCGGCGAGGACGTCGTGGGCGGCCAGACCGTCCCGTACATCGTGATGGAGCTGGTCGAGGGCCGCACCATCCGCGACCTCCTCCTGACCGCCGAGGCCCCGCCGCCCGAGCAGGCGCTGATCATCGTCTCGGGCGTGCTGGAGGCCCTGGCGTACTCGCACCAGCACGGCATCGTGCACCGGGACATCAAGCCCGCCAACGTGATCATCACGGACTCCGGCGCGGTCAAGGTGATGGACTTCGGCATCGCCCGCGCGCTGCACGGCGCACAGTCGACGATGACCCAGACCGGCATGGTCATGGGCACCCCGCAGTACCTCTCCCCCGAGCAGGCGCTCGGCAAGGCCGTCGACCACCGGTCCGACCTGTACGCCACCGGCTGCCTGCTCTACGAGCTGCTCGCGCTGCGGCCCCCGTTCACCGGCGAGACCCCGCTCTCGGTGGTCTACCAGCACGTCCAGGACATCCCGGTGCCGCCGTCCGAGGTCTCGGACGTGGTGCCGCCGGAGCTGGACGGGATGGTGATGCGCTCGCTGGCGAAGGACCCGGACGACCGGTTCCAGAGTGCCGAGGAGATGCGCGGGCTCGTCCAGTACAGCCTGCAGATGCTCCAGGTGCAGGGCGGTCACACGGGCACCTGGAACACCGGCCCGGTCACGCTGCACGAGGGCGGCCAGACTCCGCCGCACGGGATGACCGGCTCCACCCGCGCGATGGGCACGGGCCACCCGATGCACGGCGACACCTCGCAGGGCCCGATCCTGCCGCCGTACAACCCGGACGACGGCGGTTACGACGGTGGCGGCGGGCAGCGGCGCTCCGGCGGGCGCGGCAAGATGTGGCTCTTCGTCCTGCTGGCCCTGATCGCGATCGGCGCGGGCGTCGCGTTCGCCCTCAACGCGGCGCAGGGCGACGGCGGCAAGGAGAAGGACCCGGTCACCCCGTCCACCTCGGTCAGCCAGTCCGAGGAGGAGCCCTCGGAGGAGCCGTCCGAGGAGGAGAGCGACGAGCCGGAGGAGCCGGACACCACCAGCGGTGGCCAGACCGAGCCGAACCCGCCGCCGTGGACCCCGGACCCGACCCCGAGCGAGCCCACGTTCAGCCCGTCCCCGACGCCGACCGACACGGACGCCGGGACGTCGGACGGCAGCACGAACGAGGGCAGCAGCGGCGAGCCCACCGGCGATCCGACCGGTCCGAGCACCGACCCCGGCACCCCGGGCGGCGCCGTCGAGGGCGGGGCAGGCGGGGAGGACGGCGGTACGGGCACGACGCCCGGAGACACCTCTGTGGGTGCCACGGCGGGGTAACGCGCCACCGCATCGCATCACCTCTGAGCCCGGCGCACGCCCCAGTGGCGCGCGCCGGGCTCGCGCGTTGACGCACCGCTTCACTCCGTGAAGGCCGCGCACACCGCCTCGTACTCCCGCGTCCACCACACCGCCAGGGCCGACACCGCGGGGAACTGCGGGTCGGCCCTGCGGTCGTCGAGGCGGTAGCGCCAGCGGAGTATCCAGAAGTCGTTGAGCCGCTCCCACCACACCCGGTGCACCGCCGCCGCCAGCTCCGCCGCCCCCGCCCCGGCGGCCCGCCGGTACGCGCGGGCGTACGCCCGGACCTTCGCGAGGTCCAGCTCGCCGGTCGGCCGGACGAAGAAGATCGCCGCCGCCCGTACCGCCTCCTCGGCGCGCGGCTGTACGTCCAGCCGGTCCCAGTCCACGATCGCGACCGGATCGGCGCCCCGGTAGAGCAGGTTCAGCGGGTGGAAGTCGCCGTGCACCCACCCCGTGGCCGGCCCGTCCGGCGTGGGCGGGCGGCGGTGGGCGTGCTGTTCGAGCAGGGCGCGGCGCTCCACGAGCCGGTGCACGGCGAGTTCGTCGAAGGCGTCGCGCGGGGTGTCCCGGCCGCTCTGCCCGCGCGCGGCGGCCAGCAGGTCGTCGATCAGCGCGAAGGTGTCGGCGGCGTCCGGGCTGCGGTGCCCCGGCCGGGCGGGCTCTCGCGCCGGACGCGGGCCGTCGCGCGGCGCCATCACCTGCTCCAGGCCGGTGTGCACGGTCCCCAGGAGCGTTCCGAGCCGCTGCGACTGGGCGAGCGTCAGCTGGGCCCCGACCCGGTGGAGGCCGTTGACCCAGGGGTGGAGGGCGTAGCACCGTTCGCCGATCACGGTGACGGTGTCGCCCCGGGTGTCCGTCAAGGGCGGTACGACGGGCACGCCGAGCGACTTCAGGCGCTGGGTGGCGCGGTGCTGGCGCACGATCGCGGCGCGTTCCCCGCTGGGGTCGTCGAGATGCTTCTTGTCGAGATGGTGCTTGAGAAAATAGGAACCGCTCGTGGTGGAGACGCGGTATCCGTGGTTCAGCAGGCCTTTGGTGATCGGCTCGCAGGCGAGCGGCTCGCCCACGCCCGGGTAACGGCGCAGCACCTCGCCGACCGGGGGAACAGGCGGACGAGTGACATATGAGCGCGGCACTTACCAGATGTTAGATCACTCTGCGTGGCCGCTTTGCGGACTTGCGGTTACGCCCGCCGGTGCGCTAGAGGGCGTCCGAGCCTCAGAAGTCCAGCGTGTGTTCCGTGACGAAGTGCGGATCGACCCGCAGATAGGCCGGCGCGTAGGGCTCCCCGTTGACGGAGACGGGCGCCGCGCCGAACAGTTCCTCCTGCTCGGGGCAGGGGTGCACGATCTCGGCGGGTCCGGTGAACTGCACCGACCACAGATTGCCGCCGTCGCCGGACGCCGCGTCGTTGTAGTTGTCCGCCCCGTACGCGACGACGCTGCCGTCGCACGCCTCGTGATGGCCGAAGCCGCTGTGCATCCGCAGCAGGATGCGGCCGTCGCACACGATGTGCCGGGCCACCGCCAGGAACGGCAGGGCCCGCATGCTGGTCGCGAGGCGGCCGTACGGGACCCGGCCGAGCAGATCGAGCGGCTCGGCCCGCTCGACCGTGCCGACCGCGCGGCGTGCGTGGCGGGATCCGTGGGAGTCGAAGGACATGGCTTCCACTGTCCCCCGGCCGTAGGGGCCGCGTAAGAGTCGCCTGCCCCGGGTGGCGCGGGACCAAAGTCCCGCCGCGCCGGCGGCGGCGGGCTCAGCGGCGCTCGGCCTGGAGCCGTGCGACGTACGCGGCCGCCTGCGAGCGGCGCTCCATGCCCAGCTTGGACAGCAGGCTGGAGACGTAGTTCTTGATGGTCTTCTCGGCGAGGTGCAGACGCTCCCCGATGACCCGGTTGGTCAGCCCCTCGCCGATCAGGTCCAGGATCTTGCGCTCCTGCTCGGTGAGGCCGGCGAGCTTGTCGTCGCCCCTGCCGTTGCCGCCGTCGCGCAGCCGCTCCAGCACCCGGGCGGTCGCCACCGGGTCCAGCAGCGATTTTCCGGCGGCCACGTCCCGTACGGCATTCAGCAGTTCATTGCCGCGGATCGCCTTCAGCACATATCCCGAGGCGCCCGCCATGATCGCGTCGAAAAGCGCCTCGTCATCGGCGTACGAGGTGAGCATCAGGCACTTGATGTTCTCGTCCTGGGAACGGACCTCCCGGCACACCTCCACCCCGCTGCCGTCCGGCAGTCGCACGTCGAGCACCGCCACATCGGGACGCGTCGCCGGGATCCGCACCAGCGCGTCCGCCGCCGTACCGGCCTCGCCGACCACCTCGATGTCCGGTTCGGAGGCGAGCAGCTCATGGACGCCGCGCCGGACGACCTCATGATCGTCGAGCAGAAATACCGTGATTTTTCCTTCTTCGCGCACGATCGCAGTCTCACACACTCGCTTCCCCTCCGCTCTTCCCTGGCGCTGATCCGCGGGATAACGTGCCGTTGTTCCGGCGGCCTGCAAGGCTGTTTCCAGTGCCCTGACCAGCAGAGCTTCGCGATTTTTTCGATTTACTTGGAAATCCAAGCAAAATCGCAGGTCAGATAGGGTTTCGCAGTTATGCGATGCACTGGGTAACGTGCCTATGACAGGGCGCTCGCCGGGGCACCTGTCACGCCTGATCCCGGCCGACCGGCACCCACCCCGTGCACGGCTGTCGGATTCAGGCGAGCCGCACTGGTTTCCCGGCAGACCCCGGGGGCCGGACCGACGGAGGAGCACGCACGTGACCGTGGAGAGCACTGCCGCCGCGCGTAAACCGCGACGCGCCAGTAAGCGGACCAGCGCCGCGAAGAAGCCGCAGAGTTCCGAGCCCCAGCTCGTACAGCTGCTGACGCCCGAGGGCGAGCGCGTCGAGCACCCGGACTACAGCATCGACCTGAGCCCCGACGAACTGCGCGGCCTGTTCCGCGACATGGTGCTCACCCGCCGCTTCGACGCCGAGGCGACCGCCCTCCAGCGTCAGGGCGAGCTGGGCCTGTGGGCCTCGCTGCTCGGCCAGGAGGCCGCCCAGATCGGCAGCGGCCGGGCCCTGCGCGACGACGACTACGTCTTCCCGACCTACCGGGAGCACGGCGTCGCCTGGTGCCGCGGCGTCGACCCGACCAATCTGCTGGGCATGTTCCGCGGGGTGAACCACGGCGGCTGGGACCCGAACAGCAACAACTTCCACCTGTACACGATCGTCATCGGCTCGCAGACGCTGCACGCCACCGGCTACGCCATGGGCGTCGCCAAGGACGGCGCGGACTCCGCCGTGATCGCGTACTTCGGTGACGGCGCCTCCAGCCAGGGCGACGTCGCCGAGTCGTTCACCTTCTCCGCGGTCTACAACGCCCCGGTCGTGTTCTTCTGCCAGAACAACCAGTGGGCCATCTCCGAGCCCACCGAGCGCCAGACCCGCGTGCCGCTCTACCAGCGCGCCCAGGGTTACGGCTTCCCCGGCGTCCGGGTCGACGGCAACGACGTCCTCGCCTGTCTCGCCGTCACCCGCTCCGCGCTGGAGCGCGCCCGCCGCGGCGAGGGCCCGACCCTCGTCGAGGCGTTCACCTACCGCATGGGCGCCCACACCACCTCCGACGACCCGACGAAGTACCGGGCCGACGAGGAGCGGGCCGCCTGGGAGGCCAAGGACCCGATCCTGCGGCTGCGCGCGTACCTGGAGAAGGAGAAGCTCGCGGACGAGGCCTTCTTCACCGCGCTGGACGAGGAGAGCGAGACCCTCGGCAAGCGGGTACGGGAAGCGGTACGCGCGATGCCCGACCCGGACCCGATGGCCCTGTTCGAACACGGCTACGCAGACGGCAACTCCCTCGTGGACGAGGAGCGCGCCCAGTTCGCCGCCTACCAGGCATCGTTCGCCGACTCTGCCGAGGAGGGCAAGTAGCCATGGCCGTGGAAAAGATGTCCATCGCGAAAGCGCTCAACGAGTCGCTCCGCCTCGCCCTCGACAACGACCCCAAGGTCCTCATCATGGGTGAGGACGTCGGCAAGCTCGGCGGCGTCTTCCGGATCACCGACGGACTCCAGAAGGACTTCGGCGAGGACCGGGTGATCGACACCCCGCTCGCCGAGTCCGGCATCGTCGGCACGGCGATCGGCCTGGCCCTGCGCGGCTACCGCCCGGTCGTCGAGATCCAGTTCGACGGCTTCGTCTTCCCCGCGTACGACCAGATCGTCACGCAGCTCGCCAAGATGCACGCCCGCGCGCTCGGCAAGGTCAAGCTGCCGGTCGTCGTGCGCATTCCGTACGGCGGCGGCATCGGCGCGGTCGAGCACCACAGCGAGTCCCCCGAGGCGCTCTTCGCGCATGTCGCGGGCCTCAAGGTGGTCTCGCCGTCCAACGCGAGCGACGCCTACTGGATGATGCAGCAGGCCGTCCAGAGCGACGACCCGATCATCTTCTTCGAGCCCAAGCGGCGTTACTGGGACAAGGGCGAGGTCGACACCGAGTCCATCCCCGGCCCGCTGCACAGGGCCGTCACCGTCCGCGAGGGCAGTGACCTCACGCTCGTCGCGTACGGGCCGATGGTGAAGGTCTGCCTGGAAGCGGCCGCGGCCGCCCAGGAGGAGGGCAAGTCGATCGAGGTCCTGGACCTGCGCTCGATGTCCCCGATCGACTTCGACGCCATCCAGACGTCGGCCGAGAAGACCGGCCGGGTCGTGGTCGTCCACGAGGCGCCCGTCTTCTACGGCTCCGGTGCGGAGATCGCCGCCCGGATCACCGAACGCTGCTTCTACCACCTCGAAGCGCCCGTGCTGCGGGTCGGCGGCTACCACGTCCCGTACCCGCCGGCCCGGCTGGAGGACGAGTATCTGCCCGGCCTGGACCGGGTGCTCGACGCCGTCGACCGCTCGCTGGCGTTCTGAGGAGAGGGTTCGTGACGACGATGACCGAAACGTCTGCTCGCTTCCGTGAGTTCAAGATGCCCGACGTGGGCGAAGGACTGACCGAGGCCGAGATCCTCAAGTGGTTCGTCCAGCCCGGCGACACCGTCACCGACGGCCAGGTCGTGTGCGAGGTCGAGACCGCGAAGGCGGCCGTCGAGCTGCCGATCCCGTTCGACGGGGTGGTGCACGAGCTGCGCTTCCCCGAGGGCACGACCGTCGACGTCGGCCAGGTGATCATCGCGATCGACGTGGCCCCGGGCAGCGGCGACGCGCCCGCCCCGGCCGCCGCCGCTCCGGCCCAGGAGCCGGCCGCGGAGCCCGAGGCGGAGGCCGAGCCGAAGGGCCGTACGCCGGTCCTGGTGGGCTACGGCGTCGCCGAGAGCTCCACCAAGCGCCGTCCGCGCAAGGGGGCGTCGGCCACTCCGGAGGCCGCCGCCGTCGCGGCGGCGGTGCAGGCCGAGCTGAACGGGCACGCGGCACCCGCCGCGCCCGCCGCTCCCGCCGCGGCGGTGCCGGCCCAGGGCGGCCGTCCGCTCGCCAAGCCCCCGGTGCGCAAGCTGGCCAAGGACCTGGGCATCGACCTGGCGACGGTGGTGCCGACCGGCAAGGACGGCATCATCACCCGCGAGGACGTCCACGCCGCGGCGGCGCCGGCCGCTGCTCCGGCGGCTGCCCCGGCCCCCGCGCCGGCGGCTGTCGCACCGGCGGTCGCCGAGGCCCCGGCGGTGGTCTCCGACTCCGCCCGCGAGACCCGTATCCCGGTCAAGGGCGTCCGCAAGGCCATCGCGCAGGCGATGGTCGGCAGCGCGTTCACCGCGCCGCACGTCACCGAGTTCATCACGGTCGACGTGACGCGCACGATGAAGCTCGTGGCCGAGTTGAAGGAGGACAAGGACATGGCGGGGGTGCGGGTCAATCCGCTCCTCGTCATCGCCAAGGCCCTCCTCGTCGCGATCAAGCGGAACCCCGAGGTCAACGCCGCCTGGGACGAGGCCAACCAGGAGATCGTGCAGAAGCACTACGTGAACCTGGGCATCGCGGCGGCCACCCCGCGCGGTCTGATCGTGCCGAACATCAAGGACGCGCACGACAAGACGCTGCCGCAGCTCGCGGCGGCCCTGGGCGAGCTGGTCACCACGGCCCGGGACGGCAAGACCTCCCCGGCCGCGATGGCGGGCGGCACGGTGACCATCACCAACGTCGGCGTCTTCGGCGTCGACACCGGTACGCCGATCCTCAACTCCGGTGAGTCCGCGATCCTGGCGGTCGGCGCGATCAAGCTCCAGCCGTGGGTCCACAAGGGCAAGGTGAAGCCGCGTCAGGTCACCACGCTGGCCCTGTCGTTCGACCACCGCCTGGTCGACGGAGAGCTGGGCTCCAAGGTGCTGGCCGATGTGGCGGCGATCCTGGAGCAGCCGAAGCGCCTGATCACCTGGGCGTAACGCGTTTATCGGCGGCCTTTACGCAGAAGGGGCCCGGCCCGCACATCACGTGCGGGCCGGGCCCCTTCGCCGTACGACGCGGGCGGGCTACTTCTTGAACCCGTAGTCCATCAGCTTCTTCGCGTCGGCGGTGCGGTTCGCCTCGGAGGACGAGGTGAGCACCGTGCCGATGACCGTCTTGCCCTTGCGGGTCGCCGCGAAGACCAGGCAGTACTTGGCGGTCGGGCCGGAGCCGGTCTTGACGCCGGTCGCTCCGCTGTAGCTGCTGAGCATCTTGTTGGTGTTGCTCCACGACATGTAGCGGTAGCCACCGTTCTTCGTGGTCACCTTCTGCTTCGTCGACTTGGTCTTGACGATGGAGCGGAACGTGGAGTTCTTCATCGCCTTGCTGGCGATCTTCGTCAGGTCACGGGGGGTCGAGTAGTTGTTGCCACCCCCTATGCCGTCGAACGAGTCGAAGCGGGTGTTCTTCAGCTTGAGGCTCTTCGCCGTGGAGTTCATCTTGCCGATGAACGACTTCACGCGGGCCGCACGGGTCTTGCCGGAGCCGAACTTGTCGGCCAGGGCGTACGCGGCGTCGCAGCCGGAGGGGAGCATCAGACCGTAGAGGAGCTGGCCCACGGTGACCTTGTCGCCGACGATCAGCCGGGCGGACGAGGCGTTCTTCGAGACGATGTAGTCGCTGTAGGCCTTCTGGATCGTGACCTTGGACTTCAGGTTCACGTTCTTCTGCGACAGCACGACCAGCGCGGTCATGATCTTCGTGGTGGAGCCGGTGGCCCGGCGGGTGTCCGCGGACTTGGTGAAGAGGGTCTTCCCGGTGGCGTCGTTCATCACGAAGCCGCCCTTGGCGACGATCTTCGGAGCCGGCGGTGCGGCGGCGTGCGCCGTGGAGGCGAAGGCGCTGCCCGCGAGCACCGCACCGGCGGTGAGGGTCACGGTGGCCGTCACGGTGACGCGATTGATGCGCTTGATGCCGATTTTCAACTGAACGCTCCAAATGCCCCTGATATGCGGCCACATAAGGGTGCCGCTCGCAGATGAGACTCCTGGGGCGGGGCAATGGATGTGTTACCGAACGGGTGATTTTGCGCGGGCTTGACCGGGACGCCCTCCGGTCGGCGTCCGCAGCCGTCCGGGCCCGCCGCCGGGGCGCTGGAGGAGGCGATCGTTCCGGAGGTCCAGAATCCGGACGCCGGTCCCCATGCGTGCATGTTGTATCTATGCTGTGCGCATGCCTGCCGCGCCCTCCGCCCCCGTACGGTCCACGTCCACCTCCCTCAAGCGCCCGCCCGCCGCCGAACGCGTCTACACGCACATCAAGGAAGCGGTCCTGGACCGCCGTTACGAGGGCGGCACGCTGCTCACCGAAGGCGGCCTGGCGGACGTGGTCGGGGTCTCCCGCACGCCCGTGCGGGAGGCGCTGCTGCGGCTGGAGGTCGAGGGGCTGATCAAGCTCTATCCGAAGAAGGGCGCGCTCGTCCTCGCCGTCTCCGCGCAGGAGATCAAGGACGTGGTGGAGACCCGGCTGCTGGTCGAGGAGTTCGCCGCGCGCAAGGCGGTGCCCGCGTCGCCGCAGCTGATCGAGCGGCTGGAGCAGCTGCTGGAGGAGCAGCGGCAGTTGGCGGAGGCCGGCGATCTGGCGGCGGTGGCCGTCAAGGACCGCTGTTTCCACGCCGAGATCGTGAAGTACGCGGGCAACGAGATCCTCTCGCGCCTCTACGACCAGCTGCGCGACCGTCAGCTGCGGATGGGCGTCGCGGTGATGGAGGCCCACCCCGGCAGGATCGAGGCCAACGTCACCGAGCACGGCGAGCTGCTGGACGCGATCCGGGCCGGGGACGCCGAGCTGGCCGCGCAGGTCGTGCGGCGCCATGTCGGCCGGGTGCGGGTGCTGGTGCGGGGTGAGGACCGGTGAGTTCGGCCGCCCCCACGCTCTCCCTGCCCGGTGACCCGCCCGGCGGCCGGCGTGCCGCCTGGGTCTGGGGCATCGGGGTCGCCGTCTACTTCGTCGCGATCATCTTCCGTACGAGCCTGGGCGTCGCCGGACTCGACGCCGCCGACCGGTTCGACGTCAACGCCTCCGCGCTCTCCACGTTCTCCATCCTCCAGCTCCTGGTCTACGCGGGCATGCAGATACCCGTCGGGCTGATGGTCGACCGGCTCGGCACCAAGAAGGTCCTGACCATCGGGGTCGTGCTGTTCACGGTCGGTCAGCTCGGCTTCGCGCTCTCCCCGTCGTACGGGATGGCGCTGGCGGCCCGCGCGCTGCTCGGCTGCGGCGACGCGATGACCTTCATCAGCGTGCTGCGGCTCGGCAGCCGCTGGTTCCCGGCCCGGCGCGGTCCGCTGATCGGCCAGGTCGCGGCGCTGTTCGGGATGGCGGGCAACCTCGTCTCGACGCTGTTCATCGCGCGGGCGCTGCACAGCTACGGCTGGACCACGACGTTCGTCGGCAGTTCGCTGGCGGGCGTGGTGGTGCTGGTGCTGCTCCTGCTGTTCCTCAAGGACCACCCCGAGGGCCATGAGCCGCCGCCCGCCGAGCACGCCGGGGCCGTGTACGTGCGCCGGCAGATCGCCGCCGCCTGGCGGGAGCCCGGGACGCGGCTCGGGATGTGGGTGCACTTCACCACCCAGTTCCCGGCGATGGTGTTCCTGCTGCTGTGGGGCATGCCGTTCCTGGTCGAGGCGCAGGGGCTGAGCCGGGGCACGGCGGGCACCCTGCTCACCCTGGTGGTGCTGTCCAACATGGTGGTCGGGCTCGTGTACGGGCAGATCATCGCCCGCCACCACGGGGCGCGCGTCCCGATCGCGCTGGGCACGGTGGCGACGACGGCCCTGCTCTGGGCGTCCGCGATCTTCTATCCGGCCGACCGCACGCCGATGTGGCTGCTGGTCGTCCTGTGCCTGGTGCTCGGAGCCTGCGGTCCGGCCTCGATGGTCGGCTTCGACTTCGCCCGCCCGGCCAACCCGCCCGAACGCCAGGGGACCGCGTCGGGCATCGTCAACATGGGCGGCTTCGTCGCCTCGATGACCACCCTGTTCGCCGTCGGGGTCCTGCTGGACGCCACGGGCGACAACTACCGCGTCGCGTTCGCCTCGGTCTTCGTCCTGGAGGCGCTCGGCGTCGCCCAGATCCTGCGGCTGCGCCGCCGGGCGGCGCTCAGGGAACGCGACCACCATGTGGTCAGCCGCGTCGAGGCCGTGCACGTGCCCGCGTAGCCCTCAACCCCGGGGCGCGGGCACGTGCCCGTGAAGCGGTAACGGAGTCATGGCGTCACGGGGTCACGGCGAAGTTGTCCAGGATCGCCGTGGCCAGCTCCTGGTCGCCCTCGACCTTGATCCGGTCGGCGACGGCCGCGTGCCGGACCCGGCCGCAGGCGAGGCGGACATACGTCTCCCAGTCCAGCGACAGCGTCACGGCGGGGCCCAGCGAGGGCGCGCCGTCGATCGAACCGCGGCCCTCGGCGTCGACCCGGACCGTCCGCAGGAACTCCACCGGGCCGTGCACATCGAAGACGACCGCCGAGTTGGCGGGCGCGCCCGCGCTCTTGGCGACCACCTTCGGCAGCCCGGCGAGCAGCATGTCCCGGGTGATCAGGGCGCCGGGGGAGTCGAGGTTGCCCGGCTGTCCGAGCGTGGTGCGCAGATCCTGTTCGTGCGCCCAGAGGTCGAAGGCCCGCAGATTCAGCGCCGTTTCGAGGGTCTGCTCGGCGCCCAGGGGCGCGCGGACCTTGGTCTCGGGGCTGCGCGACTCGTTGCGGATCTGGCGGGCCCGGCGGATGAGGACGTACTCCAGCTCGGCGGTGATCTCCGGGGAGGTGTGGTGGCGCCGGACGTCGACCTGCATCTCCATGTACCGGGCGAAGTCGCTCTGTACGTGGTAGAGGTCGCGCGGCAGGGTGTGGATCGGCCGCGGATCGCCGAGCATCTCGCACTCCATGCCGATGACGTGCGACACGATGTCGCGCACCGACCACCCCGGGCAGGGCGTACGGCGGTTCCACTCGCTCTCGGCGAGGGGCTTCACCAGCTCGGCTATCGCCTCGATGGAGTGGGTCGCGGCGTCGGTGTAGGGCTGGAGGCTGGGATGGACGGTCACGGGACCCCTCGTGCGGTTCTGCGGTGCATGGGCTGGAGAGCAGGGAGTGCCGGCGGGTGGGCCGGCTCTGACGGCGCTGTCGGCGGGCTGCGTGGGAGGTTCGACCGCTAAGTTACGCTGCGAGCAGGCACCCCGGCAGTGCTTTCGTGTGACGATCGTAGGCCCGTGTTGACGGCTTGAATGCCAGGACGGTGGTAGTGTGCGCGCCTCCCTCATCCAGATCGCAGTGGACCCGGACGAATCCGTCGAGGCCCGCAGGGCGCGAGCGGCCTCTCTGGTGGTCGCCCAGCGCGGCGCTGACCTGGTGGTTCTTCCCGAACTCTGGCCGGTCGGGGCGTTCGCCTACACCGCTTTCGAGGCGGAGGCCGAGCCGCTGGAAGGCCCTACGCACGAGGTGATGGCGAAGGCCGCCGCCGAGGCCGGTGTCTGGCTGCACGCCGGATCCTTCGTCGAACGCGCGGACGACGGAACCCTGTACAACACCAGCCTGGTCTTCTCGCCCGAGGGCGAGCGCACGGCCGCCTACCGCAAGATCCACCGCTTCGGTTTCGACCAGGGCGAGGCGGTGATGATGGGCGCGGGCGAGGAGCTGGTGACCGTCGCCCTGCCGGACACCACCCTGGGCCTCGCCACCTGCTACGACCTGCGCTTCCCGGAGCAGTTCCGGGGGCTCGTCGACGCGGGCGCCGAAACGCTGGTGGTGGCGGCGGGCTGGCCCGAGCGCCGGCGCGCCCACTGGACGCTCCTGGCGCAGGCCCGCGCCGTGGAGAACCAGGCGTACGTCCTCGCCGTCGGCACGGCCGGCACGCACGCGGGCGTCCAGCAGGCCGGGCACAGCAGCGTCATCGACCCCTGGGGCGAGGTGCTGGCGCAGGCGGGCGCGGACGAGGAGATCCTGACCGTCGAGCTGGATCCGGAGAAGGTCCGCACGACCCGGGACCAGTTCCCGGCCCTCAAGGACCGTCGGCTGGGGCTCGCGCCGCCGCTCTGAGGGCGTTCCGCACGGGCGGTCGCGACGCCCTGCTTACAGTGAGCGCCATGGCTGAACACGGCACTGCCGCATCGACGTTGCTCCGTGGCACGGCGATATGCGCCGCCTCGACCACGGTCGTCCTCTACCTTCTCGGCCTTCTCCTGGCCGGCTTCGCGGTCAGCGAGGTCGGCTCGGGAGCGGACTCGACGCCCATGCACCATTGCCGGTCCGCGCCCGGCCTGCCGGAGGGCGCCCGGGTGGAGACCCACGAGGTGCGCTACCTCCCGGTGCATGTCCTGTGCCGCACCACCGACGGCCGGTTGTTCAACAGCGGGGTCGTCCCCTCCTGGCTCAACCCGGCTCTCGCGGTCTCCTTCGCGGCCACCGTCACCCTTGCGGCGGCCACCTTCGTGCAGGCGGACCGGCGGGCAGCCGCACGGCAGGAGGAACGAGCCGGAACCTGACCGCACGGGCCGGACAGACGCGACGTTTCACGTGAAACAACGAACTCCCGGGCGCGGTCCCGTCCGTGGGAACGGGCTCAGCCCTCCTTCTCCTTCTCCGCCAGCACGATCACGCACATCGCCACGGCGATGAGCAGCGCGGTGTCGGCGTCGTCCCGGACGACGTCGATGCCGTACGTGTCCCGGATGGTCAGCCAGCGGCGCGAGATCTGGGCCAGCAGTTCGCCGTCGTACTCGATGGCGAACTCGCGGTCCAGGATCTTGCCGCTGACGTCCAGCTCCGTGCCGTCCACCAGCGTGACCCGGTAGTGGTTGCGGAGCAGCGACAGCCGCTTGCGCTTGACCTTCGCCAGCTCCTCGCCGGCCCGCTCGATGAGCATCGTGTCGCGCAGGCTGATCAGCTTCTGCCGCAGCTCGACCAGGACCCGGCCGTCGGCGTCCTTCAGCTCGAAGGTGTCGCGCAGCCGCATCGCCTTGCCGTCGACCAGGAAGACCTTGCGGCCCCCGTCGTCCTCGATCCAGTAGTCGTCGCCGATGGCGAACATCCGCTCACGTACGAGAAGTCTCATGCGTCACAGGTTCCCCCGGGGCCCGGCGGAATGCGCGCAGGCCGGGACGGTGTTGACTGGTGACATGGCAACACGTGCACGCGTCCGCGCCCCCGAACTCATCGGCAAGGGCGGCTGGCTCAATACAGGCGACCAGCAGTACACCCTCGCTGACCTGCGAGGACGCATCGTCATCCTGGACTTCTGGACCTTCTGCTGTGTGAACTGTCTGCATGTCCTGGACGAGCTGCGCGAGCTGGAGGAGAAGCACCGCGACACCGTGGTGATCATCGGCGTCCACTCGCCGAAGTTCGTCCACGAGGCCGAGCACCAGGCCGTCGTCGACGCCGTCGAGCGCTACGAGGTCCACCACCCCGTCCTCGACGACCCCGAGCTGGCCACCTGGAAGCAGTACGCCGTACGCGCCTGGCCGACGCTCGTCGTGATCGACCCCGAGGGCTATGTCGTCGCCCAGCACGCGGGCGAGGGCCACGCGCACGCCATCGAGAAGCTCGTCGAGGAGCTGGAGGCCGAGCACGCCGCCAAGGGCACGCTCCGCCGCGGTGACGGCCCCTACGTCGCGCCCGAGCCCGTCGCCACGCACCTCCGCTTCCCGGGCAAGGCACTGCTCCTGCCCGACGGCGGCTTCCTGGTCTCCGACACCACCCGCCACCGCCTGGTCGAGCTGGACGCGGACGGCGAGACCGTACGACGCCACTTCGGCACGGGCGAACGCGGGCTGGCCGACGGCGGTCCGGACGAGGCCCGGTTCAGCGAACCGCAGGGGCTCGCCGTGCTCCCGGACGGCCGCGTCGCCGTCGCGGACACCGTCAACCACGCCATCCGCGCCCTGGACCTCACGACCGGGGTGACCAGCACCCTCGCCGGCACCGGCCGCCAGTGGTGGCAGGGAACCCCGACCAGCGGCCCGGCGCGCGAGGTGGACCTCTCCTCGCCGTGGGACGTCGCCTGGTTCGGCGACCGGCTGTGGATCGCCATGGCGGGCGTGCACCAGCTGTGGACGTACGACCCGGAGAGCGCGACCGTACGCGTGGCCGCCGGGACCACCAACGAGGGCCTGGTCGACGGGCCGGCCGACGAGGCCTGGTTCGCCCAGCCGTCCGGGCTCGCCGTCTCCGCCGACGGGGAGCGGCTCTGGGTCGCCGACTCCGAGACCTCCGCGCTGCGCTGGGTCGACCGCGAGGCGCGGGTGCACACCGCCGTGGGCACCGGCCTCTTCGACTTCGGCCACCGCGACGGGGCCGCCGAACAGGCGCTCCTGCAGCACCCGATCGGCGTGACCGCGCTGCCCGACGGGTCCGTCGCGATCAGCGACACGTACAACCACGCCCTGCGCCGGTACGACCCGGACTCCGGCGAGGTCACCACCCTGGCCACCGATGTCCGCGAGCCCAGCGACGCGGTGCTGGTCGACGGCGACCTGGTCGTCGTCGAGTCGGCCCGCCACCGGCTGACCCGCCTCCGGCTGCCCGAGGAGGCGGTACGGGTCGCGGACCGGGCGCACCGCACCCAGCGGGCCGCCACCGAGATCGCCCCGGGCACCCTCCGCCTCGACGTGGTCTTCCAGGCCCCCGCCGGACAGAAGCTGGACACCCGCTACGGGCCCTCGACCCGCCTGCTGGTCTCCGCGACCCCGCCCGAGCTGCTGGCGGAGGGCTCCGGCGCGGGCACGGACCTCGGGCGCGATCTGGTGCTCGCGGACGGGGTCACCGAGGGCGTCCTGCACGTCTCCGCGATGGCGGCGTCCTGCGACGACGACCCGGCCAACGAGTACCCGGCCTGCCATGTGCACCAGCAGGACTGGGGGGTGCCGGTCCGCGTCACGGCGGAGGGCGCATCCCGGCTGGCGCTGGTGCTCGCCGGGATGGACGGCCCCGCGTGACCGCTCGACGGATCAGAACTCGTCGGCGCCGTTGCGCAGTTCGGTGGTCCAGTAACCGGTGGCCCACGTCTGCGGGTTGACGGACAGGCCCTCGGCGGCGGGGGACTTCACGACCGCCATGCCGCCGCCGTTGGCCTTCAGCGTGACCGTGAACTCCTTCACGGTCTCGGTGTTCTCCTTCCGGCCGCCCTCGGACATGCGCACCGCGACATGAGCGGACTGGCCGGGCTCCAGGATCACCGGGGCCTGCGGCTTGCTCTTGGCGACGGGCGGGACGACGCCCCGCGCGTTGTCCAGGAAGTGGATGTGCGGGTACTCCTTCATCTCGCAGCTCGCGCCGGAGGTGTTCTTCGCGGAGAGCGTGAGGTGGGTGTAGGGCGGGCCGTCCTGACGCTCGGCGGTGATGCTCAGGCCCTTCGCCGTGCAGAGGGCGACGGCGGCCTTCTCGGACGTGCCGCCGGTGTTTCCGGAACCACCGGAGCTCTTGGCCGCGCCCGCGGGCTGGGCGGTGGAGCTGCCGGCGGAGCCCTTGGCGCCGGTCTCCGCCGCGTCGTCGCCGCCCTTCTCGGAGCCGGCGTCCTTCCCGGACCCGGCGGCCGACGCGGCGGTGGTCGCGGAGCTGTCGGCCGCGCCCTCCGAACGGGTGCCGGAGCCGTCGTCGCCGCAGGCGGTGAGGGCGAGAGCGAGGGCGGCCGTGGTCGCGGCGGCCAGGACGGTGGTGCGGTTGCGGAAGGTACGCACGGAGATTCCCCCGGGGAGACGGTGAGGCGGACGCCCGGTCGAGACGCCCGCCCGCGAACTGCTGACAGGAACGACTCTGACCGCCGCCGCTCACGTATCGCTGCCGTCCCGCTGACGTACGGCTGATGTCCCGGGCGGCAGCGAGAACCCGCAGGTCAGCCGTCAGCCCTCGTCGGTGAGCCGCCGCAGCGCCGCGTCGTACCGCCGCCGGTAATCCGTCCGCGCCGACACCCGCAGCAGCGCCTCCAGCGCCTGCACGGCCCCGTCGTCGTAACCGGCCTTCTCCGCCTCCTGCGCGGCCCGGTCCAGCAGCCGGATGCCGTCCTCCTCCTCGCCCAGCGCGATCCGCGCCTCGCCGCAGACCGCCAGCAGCAGCGACCGGCGTACCGCCTCCTCGTGCTCGGGGCCCAGATCGAGCGCGGCCCGCGCACAGTCCAGCGCCTCCTGCGGGCGGTGCGCGGTGAGCCGCATCCGGGCCAGGTGCTGGAGACCGAGCATCTCGGTGTGCCGGTCCTCCTCCTCGCGGCACAGCTCCACGGCGCGGGCGCAGTTCTCCAGCGCGGTCGGCAGCTCGCCCAGCTCGGCCTGGACGACGGCCAGGTTGATCAGCGCGGTCGCCTCGCCCAGCGGGTCGCCGGCCTCCCGGGCGAGCACCGGTGAGCGCTCCAGTACGGCGGCGGCCTCGGTGGTCCGGCCCTCCTCCGTCAGCACCCAGCCCAGCAGCGTGAGCACCCTCGACTCGGCGTACGAGTCCTTCCCGGCCCGGGCCGACTCCAGGGCCAGCTCCAGCAGCGGCGCCCAGTTGTCCCGTACCCGCCACACCACCTGCGGCCACTGGAGCAGGATGATCCGCCAGGCCCGGTCCTCCAGACCCGCCTCCCGCGCCGCCACGGCGGCCAGCGCCAGGTTCTCGCGCTCGGCCGCCAGCCAGCGCATCGCCTCCGCACGGTCGGCGAAGTCCCGTACGGCGGCGGGCTTGCGGTAGCCGTCCGGCAGCACGAAGCAGGGCTCGCCGCCGGGCTCCGCCGTGTCGGCGGCGGCCAGCGCGGTGGCGATGCAGTGGTCGAGCACGCCGGTGAGGGCCTCGTGCGCCGATGCCGGGTCGAGGCCCCGGGCGTACAGGCGCACCAGGTCGTGCAGGACCCACCGGCCCGGGGCGGTCTCGGCGACGAGGTGGGCGGCGGCGAGACGCTCCAGCGCGGCCGCCGCGGCGACCGGGTCCGTCCCCGCCAGCGCGGCGGCCGCGTACGGGTCGACAGGGCCGCCGGGATGGTGCCCGAGCCGCGCGAACTGGTGGACGGCCTCCGGCGGCAGATGCTGGACGGTCAGCCGCAGCGCGGCCGCGACACCGGTGTCGTCCACGTCGAGACAGGCCAGCCGGCCGCGCTCGTCGGCCAGTTCGTCGGCGAGGGCGGCCAGCGTCCAGTGCGGCCGCCCCGCCAGCCGGGCGGCGGTGACGCGCAGCGCGAGCGGCAGCCCGCCGCAGAGCTCGGCGAGCCGGCGGGCCGCCACCGGTTCGGCGCGCACCCGCTCCTCCCCCAGCACCCCGGCGAGCAGCGCCGTGCCGTCGTCGGCCTCCAGCGTGCCGAGCGGTACGGGCCGGGCGGCGTCCGAGGCGATCAGCCCCTCCAGCCGGTGCCGGCTGGTGACCAGCGTGACGCAGTCCGTGCCGCCCGGCAGCAGCGCCCTGACGGTGGCGGAGTCGCGGGCGTTGTCGAGGACGACCAGCAGCCTGCGCCGGTCGGACAGCGAGCGGAAGAGCGCGGCGGCCGCCGGGGCGGACTCCGGTATCCGGCGGGGTGCGACGCCGAGCGCGAGCAGGAACTCCCGCAGGACGTCGACGAGCGCGGGCTCACCGGCCTCGCTGAACCCGCGCAGATCGGCGAAGAGGCGCCCGTCCGGGAAGAGCGCGCCGCTGCGGTGCGCCCACTGGAGCGCCAGCGCGGTCTTGCCGACCCCGGCCGGTCCGGTGACCAGACAGACGGGCGCCTC
>MUNB01000345.1 GCA_002154345.1 Streptomyces griseus | reverse complement strand
CGACCACCCCGGCCTGGTCACCGTGCACGACGCGGGCAGCGACGACGACGACCTCTACCTGTCCTTGGCGAGCAGCCGCAGCACGAGGGCTTCGAGCGGTACGGGGATCTCGGGGCGGGTGCGGCGGACCGGGACCGGGGGCTCGTACAGGTGGCGGTGGAGCACGCCGAGCGCGGTGGAACCGGCGAACGGCACGTCTCCGCTGAGGAGTTCGTGCAGGACGACCCCGAGGGCGTACAGGTCGGTGCGCGGGCCGACCGCGCCGCCCATCGCCTGCTCGGGGGCCATGTAGGCCGGGGAGCCGATGGGTGAACCGGTGTGCGTGAGGCGGGTGGTGTCCGTGTCGAGGACGGAGGCGACGCCGAGGTCGAGGACGGTGACGGTGCCGTCGGGCCGGACCATGACGTTACGGGGCTTGAGGTCGCGGTGGACGATCGGCACCGCGTGCACCGCGCTGAGGACCGCGCAGAGCTGGGCGGCGACCGCGACGGCCCACGGCCAGGGGTACGGGGACCGCCCGGCCAGGTGGTCGGCGAGGTCGGCGCCCTCGACGTACTGCATGACGAGGTAGAGGTCGTCGTCGTCGCTGCCCGCGTCGTGCACGGTGACCAGGCCGGGGTGGTCGACCTGCGCGGTGACCCGGCACTCGCGGACGAACCGGCGGCGCAGTTCGTCGGCCGCGTCGCTGCCGGTGGGCCCGGCGACCCGGTCGGGCCGGAGCAGCTTCACGGCGACGCGGCGGTCCAGGCGGCGGTCGTACGCCGTCCACACCTGGCCCATGCCGCCCTGGCCGAGGATCGACGCCAGTTCGTACCGGTCGGCGATGATCCGCCCGCTCACCGGCCCTCGCCCTCCTTGTGCTCCTTGTTCTCCTTGCGGAGGTAGTCGCTCAGTTCGTCCAGCTCCGCGCGGACCTGGTCGAGGCGCTGGGGCGCGGGCGTGGGCGTGGGCGGCGGGGTCGGCACGGTGTAGGGGTTGGGCTGCGGCCGCGGCTGGACGAGGGGCTGCTGCTGGTACGGGAGCGGCGCGGGGTGCACGGGGGCGGTGGCGGCGTACGGGGACGGGAGCGTGGGCGTGGGCGTGGGCGTGGAGCCGAGGGAGTTGTAGTGGCGTATCTCCGCGTACAGGTAATACGTGATGACCCCGGCCAGCACGCCGACGAGCCAGAGGAACAGGACCACCGCCGCCGCGTCCGACATGTCGTCGGGGTCGTCCGGGGTGGCCATGATGAAGACGAACAGCCCGCCGTTGAGGAGCGCCACGACCACCAGCAGGATCCAGTCGCGCGGCCTGCGGGTGACGATCGCGAGCCGCAGCATCGCCGCCCAGCCCAGCAGGCCGCAGCTCAGCACGGTCACCAGCACGAGGATCACGCGCACGGCGGTGAGCGTCGCCTGGGAGGGCCGGGGTGTCGTCGGCTGCTGCGGCGTGAGGCCGTAGCCGTGCATGTGCTGCTCCTGGGGCGCGGATGGCGGACGTGTGGGGTGAGCGTATACACCTCCGCCGACCGGCCGTCCCGGTTGTGCCCATCGTTGTGCCCAACCGTTGTGTCCGGCCGTCGTGCCCGGCCGTCGTGCGTCAGTTCACCCGGGGGCCGGGCCCGGCCGGGGCGCGCCCGCCGAAGTCCACCTCGGCCGCCCGCAGTACGCGCACCCGGCGGCCCGGGAAGCGGAGGTTGCGGTAGATCTCGTTGTGGTGCGCGACGGACTCCTCCGGTGCGGCGTACGGACCGGAGCCGTCCGGCCGGACCGAGGTGGTGTGCCCGTCCGCGACGAGGACCACGTCGTACCCCCGGCTCAGCGCCTGCCGGGCGGTGGACTCGACGCAGATCTCGGTGGCGAACCCGGTGACGACGACCTCGGTGACGCCCCCGGCCCGCAGGATCGCGTCCAGCTCCGTGTCCAGGAAGCTGTCCGGGGCCGCCTTGGGCACGACGGACTCGCCGTGGGCGGGGGCCAGTTCGGGCACGATCCGCCAGCCGTCGGTCCCGGGCTCCAGCTCCTCGTCCCGCTGCTGCGCGAACACCACCGGGGCGCCGGCCGCCCGGGCCCGCGCCTGGAGACCGGCGATGGCCGCGACGGTGCCGGACGCCCGGTGGGCGATGGCGACGAGGGCCTGCTGCATGTCGACGACGAGCAGCGCGGAGACCGTCCTCCCGCCCGTCCGCGTCCGCTCTCTCGTGTGCTTCCCCGTGTGCTTCCCCGTGTGCTCCCTCTCGCCCGGGTTCGCCGTCACAGCCGGTGCCGTACCCAGACGTTGGGCTCGACGTAGACCGCGTACCCGTGCGCGAGCGCGCAGTGCACCGGGACCAGCGCCCCCGGCACCTCCACCGGACCGTCCGTGTCGAACGGCAGCCCGGTCCACTCCCGCCACTGCGCGAGCGAACCGCTCACGGTCATGGAGACGGTGGCGACCGAGTCAACCGTGCCGCCCGCCCGGACGTGGACCCGCAGCCACGGGTCCTCGGGCAGCCCGTCCTCGGGGCGGGTCAGCCGGACGTACTCCTCCATCGGCAGGCCGGGCCGCAGATGCTTGCCGCTCGGCCGCACCGGGGCGACGACCTCCCGGAGGCCGTGCCGTGCCGCGTTGTCGCGCATCGCGGCGAGCATCCGGCCCGATATCCCCTTGCCCTGATGGCCGGTGGCCACCGTGATCTCGATCGCGCCGACCGTGTCGGGCGTGCGCCCGCGCCGCAGGTCCGCGAACGCCCACAGCAGCATCCGGTCCCAGCCGCCGACCGGCAGTTCCCCGCGCCCGGGGGCGTCCAGCACGAAGGGCACGCTGTAGGCGCGGGCCACCACGACGCCCTCGGGGTCGGTGGCGACCAGGACGTACTGGGGGAACTCGACCGCGATCCGGGCGAAGTTCGCCCAGCCGACGATGTCCTCCAGCACGAACTCCGGCCAGGTGTCCGGCATCCGGTCCAGGGCGGCGGCCAGCTCCGGGCGCTCGGCGAGGGTGGTGATGTGCAGCTTCATGGGCGCGACCCTAGGCGGACCGCACCGCTCCGACCAGCGAATATCGCCCCGGACGGCCATCGCGCACCCCGGGCCGCCGCACATCGCGGTGAGACGCCGGCCCCGGCAGGCCGCCGCCGCCCGCTACCGTCCCGCCCCATGACGACGACACCACCGCCCGAC
>MUNB01000344.1:311-771 GCA_002154345.1 Streptomyces griseus | reverse complement strand
CGGCGAGGTGGGCGCGCCAGCAGAGGTCGACGTCGTCGCGCATCAGCGGGAGCCTGCGGTCGAAGCCGCCGAGCTCCTCGTAGACGTCGCGGCGGATGAGCATGCCGGCGGAGGAGACGGACAGGACGGTACGGACCTGGTCGTGCTGGCCCTGGTCCTGCTCGCGGCGGTCCAGGCCGGTCCAGCGGCGGCCGCTGTTGGCGATGGAGACGCCGACCTCGAGGAGCTGCTTGCGGTCGTACCAGCCGCGCAGCTTGGGGCCGACGATCGTGGCGTGCTTGTCGTTGTCGACGACGCGCAGCATCTCGGCGAGCGCGTCCGGCTCGGGTGCGCAGTCGTCGTGCAGCAGCCAGAGCCACTGGACCGGTTCGCCGTGCGGCAGCTCGGGGAGGTCGTAGTTCTCGTCGACCCAGGTGCGGGTCTCGGGGTCCCAGCCGCTGGGGCGCTTGAGGTACGGCAG
>MUNB01000344.1:0-283 GCA_002154345.1 Streptomyces griseus | reverse complement strand
CGACGTGCCGGGGGAACTCTGGGGCGGCGGCGGCCGCGTTCGGCGCCGCCGAGTGGCTGTGCACGGACATCGAGGTACGGGCCCTCCGGCCGGGTCCGGGGGCGTCCCCGGGGGCTGCATCGGTGTACACGCGCGCCCCGGCGGGGCGTTGGCGCGTCTCGGACGGGGCCCCACACTAACGGTACGGACAGGTGACGGAGGTCCGAGCGGGTGAAGCGGCCGGGGGCGGACCGGCCGACGGCCCGCCGGCCGAACCCTGGGGAAGGGGTCGGCGGACGGTCCG
>MUNB01000343.1 GCA_002154345.1 Streptomyces griseus | reverse complement strand
GGCGCGAAGTCCTCGGCGGCGAAGGTGACGATCGGGACGCCCTTGGTGGTCCTGCCCTCGCTGGTGACGTCGGCCGAGAGGGTGCCCTCGCCCTTGGTGACGGCGACGGTCACGGCGGCGAACTTCAGGTCGAGGTCGTGGGCGCCGGTGAAGCGGATGCTGCCGCTGAAGTCCGCGTCCAGCGTCTCCTTCTTGGCGTCGTACGTCCCCTTGCCCTGCGGGAAGCGGAACAGGGCCCCGCCGTCCTGGGCGCCGTCGGCGAGCGTCCACTTGCCCTGGCCGATGGAGCCGGTGACGTACTCGCGGAAGGTGCGGCGTACGCCCCAGTCGACGGCGGCGTCCTCGAAGCGGCCCGCCTTCCCCTTGTCCTTCTTCTCCGCCTTGTCCTTCTTCCCGTCCTCGTCCTTCTTCTCGTCCGGGGCGGAGGGCTTCGGCTCGGCCGCGCCCTTGGTGTCGACGGAGAGGCTGACCGGGTCGAGCGGGGTGCCCTCGGTGTAGTAGCCGGCGAAGGCGGAGGCGCCCTCGGCGGTCAGGGTGGTCGGGATGTTGGTGAGGGCGACGGGGGTGGAACCGCCCTTCATGTCGATCCCGCCGAGGCCGAGCCTGGCCAGCGGGACCTGGGAGCGGTTGGAGACCTTGCCGGTCCCCCGCTCCTTGCTGACCATGTCCGCGAAGAGCGTGCCGCTGCCGCCGTTGATCCGGACGGTGGGCCGACTGATCGTGAGGTCCAGCTCGTTGGTGCCGTCCGCCTTCGTGTGACCGGTGAAGTGCACCCCGCCGGAGAAGCCGGAGCTGAACGCCCCGGTGTCCGGGTCGTAGGAGCCGGTCGCCGAGTGGAAGCGGAACTGGCTGCCGCCGACGGTGGCCGCGCCACCGGTCAGGTTCCAACTGCCGTTGGCTATGGGCCCGGTGACGTAGCTCTGGAAGGAGGACTTGATGCCCCAGTCCAGGCGGCCGCCCTGCACCGTGCGGCTTGCCGCTTGCGCGGTGGCGGCGGGGAGCAGGGCTCCCAGCAGTACCGCGAGAAGCGCGACGGCGAGCGCGCGGGCCGATCTGGACGGCAGCATGAGAGACCCCTCCGAGGACTGGATACCTAGGTAAGGCTAACCTAAGGTATTCCCAGCCTGTGCCGGAACCCCTCCGCCACCTCCACCATCTCCACACATCCGAACCACCCACCGCACGCCGCGGAACGACAGGACGGTGCCCAGTGCGCATCTCGCAGGACTTCGCCCCGACGGGCCCGGACACCGGACGCACGGCCCGCCGTCGCCCGGCCCGGGGCAGGGCGGCCGCCGCCCTCACCGCCGCCGTGGCCTTCGCCCTGGTCCTGACCGGCTGCGGCGGAGGTGACGGTCCCGCGCCGAAGTCCGCGTCCGGCAAGAGCTCCGCCGACGCCGACCGGGTCGAGCCGCTGGCGGCCCCGCCCGCACCGAAGTTGCCGGTGACGGTCGACTCGGCGGACGGCACGAAGGTCACGATCGGCTCCACCGACCGGATCGTGCCGCTGACCGGATCGCTCAGCGAGATCGTCTTCACGCTCGGCTTCGGCAAGCAGGTCGTCGCCCGGGACATCACCGCCACCTTCGAACAGGCGGAAAAGCTCCCGGTGGTGACCCGGGCCCATGACGTCTCGGCGGAGAGCGTGCTCTCGCTGAAGCCGACGATCGTCCTCGCCGACACCACCACCGGGCCGAGCGAGGCGATCGACCAGATCCGTGACGCGGGCATCCCGCTGCTCGTCGTCGAGCCGGCCAAGGGGCTCGACGACGTCGGCCGCCGGATCGACACCGTCGCCGAGGCCCTGGGCGTACCGTCGGCCGGTACCGAGCTGAAGGAGCGCACCGAGAAGCGGATCGCCGACGTCCAGAAGTCCATCCCGGACCACGCCGACGGCAAGAAGCCCCGGGTCGCCTTCCTCTATCTGCGCGGTTCGGCCTCCGTCTATCTGCTGGGCGGCGCGGAGTCCGGGGCCAGTTCGCTGCTGGAGGCGGCGGGCGCGGTCGACGCCGGCAAGGAGTCGGGGCTGAGCAAGGACTTCACCGCCATCACCAGCGAGGCGCTCGCCAAGGCCGCGCCGGACGCGATCCTCCTGATGACCAAGGGGTTCGAGTCGGTCGGCGGCATGGACGGCCTGGTGAAGATCCCCGGTATCGCGGAGACCCCGGCCGGCATGGACCGCCGGGTCGTCACGGTCGACGACGGGGTGCTGCTCAACTACGGGCCGCGCACCGACCGGGTGCTCACCGAGATCGTCGAGCAGCTGTACGCGAAGGGCGGCAAGGGCCGGTGACCACCTCGTACGAGGAACGCACCGAGCCCGTGGGGAAGTCCACGGGCAAGGGCGCGAAAGGGCCGAAGGACGCGGAGGGCACGGCGGGCGCTGTGCCCAAGTCCCCTCGCAGCAGGGCGTTCGTCCTCACCGCCGTGCTCTCCCTCGCCCTGCTCGCCGGCTGTCTGCTGTCCGCCGCGATCGGCGCGTACAACATTCCGCTCGGTGACGTCCTGTCCTCCGTGCAGCACCGGATCGGGCTCGGCGGCCAGGCGTTGGACCGGGTCGGCGAGAGCGTCCTGTGGAACGTACGGCTCCCCCGGGTCGCCCTCGCGGTGCTCGTCGGCGCGTCGCTCGGCTGCGCGGGCGCCCTGATGCAGGGCGTGTTCGGCAATCCGCTGGCCGAGCCCGGTGTGATCGGGATCTCGGCGGGCGCGGCGGTCGGCGCGGTCGCCTCGATCGCGCTCGGCCTGACCTTCTTCGGCAACTGGACCATCACCGTCTTCGCGTTCGTCGCGGGCCTGGCCACCGTGCTGCTCGTCTACGCGCTGTCGCGCTCCGGCGGCCGGACCGAGGTGGTGACGCTGATCCTCACCGGTATCGCCGTCAACGCCTTCGCGGGCGCGCTGATCGGTCTGTTCATCTTCTTCGCGGACAACGCGCAGATCACCCAGATCACCTTCTGGCAGCTCGGTTCGCTCTCCCAGGCGACCTGGCCCAAGGTGCTGGCGGTGCTGCCGTGCGCGCTGGCCGGGCTCCTCATCGCCCCGTTCTACGCGCGCAAGCTGGACCTGCTGGCCCTCGGCGAGCGGCCCGCCCGGCACCTGGGCGTGGACGTGGAGCGGCTGCGGATCGTGCTGGTGCTGGTGGTGGCGCTGCTGACGGCCGCCGCGGTCGCCGTCGCGGGGATCATCTCCTTCGTCGGTCTCCTCGTCCCGCATCTGCTGCGGATGGCGAACGGCCCCGGCCACCGCTTCCTCGTCCCGGGCAGTGCGCTCGGCGGCGCCCTGATCCTGGTGGCGGGCGACCTCGCGGCCCGTACGGTCGCGGCCCCCGCCGAACTGCCGCTCGGGGTGCTGACCGCGCTCTTCGGCAGCCCGTTCTTCTTCTGGCTGCTGCGCAGGACCCGTCGTAAGCAAGGTGGTTGGGCATGAGGACGCTGAGAGACCTGTTCGCGGTACGTCCCCGGGAGCTGCCCTCGCCCGTCGCCGCCGGCTCCTGTGCCGTCGAGGCGGCCGGCCTGTCGGTCCGGCTCGGGCAGCGGCAGGTGCTGGACTCCGTCGATCTGACCGCGCACGCGGGCGAGGTGGTCGCCCTGGTCGGGCCGAACGGCGCGGGCAAGTCGACGCTGCTGGCGGCGCTGGCCGCCGATCTGGCCCCCGGAAGCGGTGAGGTGCGGATCGACGGCCGCCCGGCCGGCGCCTGGTCCGCGCCCGAACTGGCGCTGCGCCGCTCGGTGCTGCCGCAGTCCGCCGCGCTGTCCTTCCCGTTCCCGGTGGAGGACGTCGTACGGATGGGGCGGGCGCCCTGGGCCGGTACGGAGCGGGAGGACGAGGACGACGCGGCGGTGGCGGCGGCGATGGCGTCCACCGAGGTGACCCGGTTCGCGGGCCGGCCGTTTTCCGCGCTGTCGGGCGGCGAGAAGGCCCGGGTGGCGCTGGCCCGGGTGCTGGCGCAGCGGGCCCCGCTGATGCTGCTCGACGAGCCGACCGCCGCCCTGGACCTGCGCCACCAGGAGCTGGTGCTGCGGATCTGCCGGGAGCGGGCGGCCGCCGGGGACGCGGTGGTGGTCGTGCTGCACGATCTCGGCCTCGCCGCGGCGTACGCGGACCGGGCCGCCGTGCTGCACGACGGGCGGATCGCGGAACTGGGCGCGCCGGACGAGGTGTTCACCGGGGAACTGCTCGGCGAGGTCTACCGGCAGCCGGTGGAGGTCTTCCCCCATCCGCGTACGGGTACGCCGCTGATCGTGCCGGTACGCCGGAACTGACGCGGTTCGCGGGCTCGTCCTCGCTCAGGTCACGGTGTGGACGCTGTATCCGGTCCCCGCCCGCACGCCGTTCACCGCCCGGGTAGGGTTTCGACGGTCAGTGCGGGCGACGGATCAGAAGGCGCGGAAGCAGCGGATGACGAGACACCCTGGACTGGGTCGGCTGACGGCGGGGCTCGCGACGGCGACGGTGCTGTGCCTGACGGCGAGCGGCTGTGTGACGGTGCACGGGGAGCTCGAAGTGCTGCCCGGGGCGAAGAAGTCCGAGGCCGCGCAGGCGCTGAAGGACTTCACCGACGCCTACAACGCGGCGGACAAGGCGTTCGATCCGGCGCTGGACGCGGACCGGGTGACGGGTTCGCTCGGCGCGATCAACCAGGCGGGTCTGAAGGCCCGGCAGACGTACAACCCGGACGGCAACAAGGCGCACAAGCCGCTGGTGCTGGACGACGCGACCTACATCATCCCCAAGAAGGCGGGCTGGCCGCGCTGGTTCCTCGCGGACACCGACTCCAACCGGGACCAGGACGGCGGGAAGCTGGACACCCGCTGGCTGGTGGTGTTCGTACGGTCGGGCCCCGACGCGTTGTGGAAGGCGTCGTATCTCGCGGTCGTCCCGCCGTCCCAGGTACCGGAGTTCACCCTGGACGAGGACGGGCTCGCCACCCCGGTGGAGCCGCAGGACGAGGCGCTGGCCGTCGCCCCGGCGGATCTGAGCACCTCCTACACCGCGTATCTGCGGGACGGTGAGCCCGATGTGTTCACGCCGGGCACGGCGACCTCGGGCTGGCGCGAGACGCGGCGGACCACCCGGCGGGCGGGGTTCACGTACCAGTACATCGACCAGCCGCTGACCGGGGCGGCGTTCGCGCCGCTCGGGCTGCGCACCGAGGACGGCGGGGCGCTGGTCTTCTTCAGCAGCAAGCACTTCGAGCGGCAGACCGCGGCGAAGGGGCTCAGGCCGGAGGTCAACCGGGATGTGAAGGCGCTGCTGACCGGCGAGGTGAACAGCAGCCTCACCAAGGAGCGGGTCTCCAGCCAGCTGGTGCACGTGCCGCCGCGCGCCGGGGCGGCCGGGGCCGGTTCCGGCGGGGGCTCCGGCGACAAGGTGCGGATGCTGAACCGGCTGCCGGGCCTGGTCGCGGCGAAGGGCGCCTAGCGGCGCCGTCCGCCCGAGCCGTCAGCGGCCCGGGCGGACGGCTCGCCGAAGGCGGGAGGCCGCTCGGCCCGGCTCAGCGGCTCAGCGGCCAGGCGATCGCGTCGTGGTCCAGCTCGCTCTGCTCGGCGCTGCCCGCATACCGTGCGCAGGCCTCGGTCAGCGTCTCCAGCAGGGTCAGCGGGTCGGGCA
>MUNB01000342.1 GCA_002154345.1 Streptomyces griseus | reverse complement strand
GGGTGGGGGTGGGCCCGGTGGTCGGGTTCTCGCCGCCCGTGCCCGTACCGGGGTCCGGACTCGTGCCGCTGCCGTCGCCGCCGTCCGTCGCGGGCGCCGATCCGGTGCCGTCGCCGGGGGTCGGCCGGTCCTCGTCGGCTCCCTTGTCCTGTCCGGTGTCCCCGGAGGGCGTGGGGTCGGCGGGTCCGGAGTCCCGGTCGCCGCCGCCTCGGACGACGGAGCTGAGCGTGGTGCCCTGGCCGCCGCTGAGGTCGCCTCCCGAGATCACCTCGTAGGCGGTGATCCCGGCCATGGAGACGGCGAAGACCGCGGCCGCCGCGAGCGCGGGACGCTTCCAGCCGCGCATCCGGGTGCCGTGGGTGACACCGTCGCTGAACGCGTCGTCGGCGACGGGCGCGCCCGCTCCGGTCCGCGGGAGCATCCGCGTACGGTCGTCGGCCCGCGGGATCGCGTACGTACGGTCGTCGGCGCCGGAACCCTCGGCCGGCGGAACGCGGAGCATCCGGGTCCGTGCGTCGCCGAGGTCGAGCAGCTGCGTTCGGTCCGGGTCGACGGGCTTGAGCAACCGGGTGCTCTCCGCGTCCGGGACCACCCCCGGGACCGTGCCCGGGCCGACGGTGGGCAGCACCGTGGTGGCGTCGTCGGCCGGCTCCGGCTCGGACCGCCGCGTGGAGGATCGGTGCCCCGAGGGCGTCGTCTCCTTGGTGTGCACCGTCACCTGGCGGCCCTCCGGGTGGGTCACCTGGACCGTCACCTCGCGGATCTGCTCGCCGGTGCGGCGGAAGAAGTGCTGGAAGACCGAGCCGCCGCAGGTGGCGACGACGCTCATCACGCCCGCGCCGGCGATCGTGCCGTACACGCCCAACTGCGAGGCCGCCACCGCTGCCGCGACGGCCGCCACGGCGCTCCCGGCGACCTGCGGGAGACTCAGATCTATGCGCCTTTCCTTGGGTTCTGTGTCACTTTCCGGCTTCTGAACCATTACCAGCCCCTGCTTGACATCTCTCCCACCATGCAACAGGAAGGGACAAATGAGCGAAGTGGATAGTTCCGTTTCCGGTGATTGTGTGAAGCACAACACGCATCAGGGGCATTTCGCGGAGAACTGGGTATCTCAACTCCCGCGCCCGGCGAGAACTTCGGCGGCGCGCCGCTCCACCCCGGTGGCCCGAATGGAGTACTGTGACGAGCCCTGGGGCGGAGTCCGACGTGGGAATCCGTAGTCACCGGAGGGGGCCGACGACGGCACTCGAACCGGGGGCGGCAAGGCATCACACGGGTGCTTGCTGCACAGAGCGACCAAATCGGTCACTTTGGGTCGCAATGGGTAACCGTGTCATGGTGGTGCACCAGGACGAGCGCCCGACACGCCGGGCAACTTGGCAAGGTTGTGGCAGGCTGCACCCGGGCAGGTCACACTCGACTAGCGGAAGCAGCGACGCACGTGACGTCGGCAGGCACCACCCGGGAGGTTCCCATGCCCGAACTGCGTGTCGTGGCCGTCTCCAACGACGGCACACGACTGGTGCTCAAGGCTGCGGACAGCACGGAGTACACGCTTCCGATCGATGAGCGGCTGCGCGCCGCCGTGCGCAACGACCGCGCACGACTCGGCCAGATCGAGATCGAGGTGGAGAGCCACCTCCGGCCCCGCGACATCCAGGCCCGTATACGGGCCGGTGCCTCCGCGGAGGAGGTCGCCCAGTTCGCGGGCATCCCCGTCGACCGTGTACGCCGCTTCGAGGGCCCCGTGCTCGCGGAGCGCGCCTTCATGGCCGAACGGGCCCGGAAGACTCCTGTGCGCCGTCCCGGCGAGAACACCGGCCCCCAGCTCGGCGAAGCGGTGCAGGAGCGTCTCCTGCTGCGCGGCGCCGACAAGGAAACCGTCCAGTGGGACTCCTGGCGCCGCGACGACGGCACCTGGGAAGTCCTGCTCGTCTACCGGGTCGCGGGCGAACCGCACTCGGCGAGCTGGACGTACGACCCGCCCAGGCGGCTGGTCCAGGCCGTGGACGACGAGGCGCGCTCGCTGATCGGCGAGACCGACGACGTCGCCGCGCCCGAGCCCAGCTTCCCGTTCGTGCCCCGGATCGCCCGGCTGCCGCGCGACCGGCCGCTGGACCGGAGCCTCGACCGGCAGACCGAGCGCGACCGCCCGCTGGACCGGGCCCTCGACCGGCAGATCGAGCGGCCCGCCCCGGCCGCCGCCGAGCCCGAGGAGTACGTGAGCAGTGCCTCGGCCGGTGAGCGCGACTCGCTGACCAGCCTGCTGGAGGCGGTGCCGAGCTTCCGTGGCGACATGGTCGTCCCGGAGCGGCCCACGCAGCCCGAACCTCCCGCGCTGGAACCGGCGGAGGAGACGGAGGCGGACGAGCCGCCCGCCGCGGCCGCTTCGGCGGGTGCGGGGTCGGCCTATGCGGATGTGCTGATGCCCCGGGCGGTGGCCGGCCACCGTGACCGGCTGACCGGGACGACGGACCGTCAGGCCGAGGCGGACGGAGTCCGGCCGGGCCGCCGGGCGGCCGTGCCGAGCTGGGACGAGATCGTGTTCGGCACCCGGCGCAAGAAGCAGGACTGACCGGGAATGACGACCGGTGGGAGCGGGGTCCGTACGCGTTCGCGTACGGACCCCGCTGTCTTACCGCCCGCCCGTCGTGCGGCGGGACTACTGGGGCTCGGGGCCGGTGGCGACCGGCCGGGAGGGGTCGGCGGACCACTCGGACCAGGAACCGGGGTAGAGGACGCCGGTGAAGCCCGCGATCTCCAGGGCCAGCACCTCGTGCGCGCCGGAGACCCCGGATCCGCAGTAGACCCCGACGCCTTCGGCGCTGTCCGCCGCGCCCAGTCCGGCGAACCGCTCGGCGAGCAGCTCGGCCGGGAGATAGCGCCCGTCCGCGTCGACGTTCGCCGTGGTCGGTGCGGAGACGGCTCCGGGGATGTGGCCGCCGACGCGGTCGATCGGCTCCACATCGCCCCGGTAGCGCTCCGCCGCGCGGGCGTCCAGCAGCAGACCCGACCGGGCGAAGGCCGCCGCACTGTCCGCGTCCAGCGTGGGCAGGGCCCCCGGCTTCGGCCGGAAATCGCCCTCGGCGGGGTGCGGGGTCTCGGTGGAGAGCTCGCCCGTCCAGGCGGCGAGGCCCCCGTCCAGGACCCGGACGTCCGGGTGTCCCGTCCAGCGCAGCAGCCACCAGGCGCGCGCCGCGGCCCAGCCCTGTCCGCCGTCGTACACCACGACGGGGGTGTCCTGGCCGACCCCGGCCCGGCGCATCACGGCTCCGAAGGCCTCCGGGTCCGGAAGCGGGTGGCGGCCGCCGTCGCCCGCCGGGCCGGCCAGTTCCGTATCGAGGTCGACGTAGACCGCGCCGGGCAGATGGCCGGCCTCGTAGTCGGGGCGGCCGGGGGGTCCGCCGAGCTGCCAGCGGACGTCCAGGAGCACCGGCGGCCGCGCTCCGGCCGACTCGCTCGCACATGCGGATGCGGTGATGATGGGCTTCATGGGTGCCATCCTCGCGCAGCGGAACCGGCGCCCGTAACAGCATCCGAAGGGACGGCCGGCGGGAATCCGGCCGTCCTTCGTCGAGAACGGGTACGACGCGGCGCGGCCGGTGCGCCTCCCGCGCCGGGGGGTGCAAGCATCTGCACGGGGCACGCGGACCACCTCCCGACCCGGGACGGCGTCCCTGTCCCGTTCCCCCGCACGGCCACCACAACGGTCCGAGGAGAGAGAACACGATGACCGAGGCTGCCGCCCGGCGCACGCCCGGAACACCTTGCTGGGTGAGTCTGATCGTGCACGGCCTGACCACGACCCAGGAGTTCTACGGAGCCCTGTTCGGCTGGGAGTTCCGGCCGGGCCCCGAACAGCTGGGCCCCTATGTCCGCGGGCTGCTGCACGGCAAGGAGGTCGCGGGCATCGGCCAACTGCCGCCCGACCGGCACCTCCCGATCGCCTGGACCACCTACCTCGCCACGGACGACGCGGACGCCACCGCCGAGGCGATCCGCTCCTGCGGCGGGACGGTCGCGGTCGGACCGCTGGACGCGGGCGAGGCCGGGCGGCTCGCCATCGCCTCGGATCCGAGCGGAGCGGTCTTCGGCATCTGGCAGGGCTCCCGGCACATCGGCACGATGACGGCGGGCCTGCCCGGCACCCCCGTCTGGAACGAGCTGGTGACCCGCGAGACCTCGATGGTCGCGAAGTTCTACCAGACGGTCTTCGGCTACGAGACGGAGGCGGTCGTCTCGGCCGACTTCGACTACCAGACCCTGCACCTGGACGGTGTTCCGGTGGCGGCCCTGCACGGCGTCGGCCACGCGCTGCCGCGCGACCGGGGACCGCACTGGATGACGTACTTCGAGGTCGCCGACACCGACCGGGCGGCGGCCCGGGTGGTGGAGCTGGGCGGGCGCGTCCTGCAGCCGCCGCGCGAGGGGTCGAGCGGGCGGCTGGCGACGGTCGCGGACCCGGAGGGAGCCGTGTTCACGGTCATCACGTCCTCCGGGAGCGCATCCGCGGACCGCTAGGGCCTGTCGTCGAAACGGTGCACGACGATCCAGTAGTCGTCGTCCTCCTCGGTGAGGGCGCACAGCCGCCTGCCGTCCGGGGACATCGCGATGACCAGGGAGCCGGCCCCGGGTACGAGGGCGGCGGAGAGCGCGGTGTGCGGGGTGAGGCGCACCCGGACCCAGTCGCGATCGGCCCCCCGGACCAGGAAGCAGCCCTCACCGTCGATGACGGCGGCGGTCCGCGCGTGCTCCAGCCACAACCGGTCGGCCTCCGCCGACGCCCCCGGCGCGGAGCGCGCCACGGTGGCCCGCGGGACCACCTCGACGTTGACGACGGCCTTGAAGGCACGCGCGTACGAGGGCAGTTCCCCGGCGGCGCCCTGCGCCACGACCTCCAGCCCGGCCTTCGCCGGCTGCGGCGCCAGCGCGCCCCCGCTCTGTTCGTCCGTCATCCTCGGCCACCGTTCTCGAAGGACAGGCTCTCGGGCTCCCTCGGCCTGCTGCAGTGTGCAGGAGACCTTGTTGCGCCCCGCGAAGGTGTAGACGCTGCGGAAGAGCGAGCCCTCGATGCTGCCGTTGGGCCAGGTGTCCTGTGCCTCAGTCCGACGACACCGGCAGGACGTCCGGCGAGAGCGCGCCGGCGCGGGCGGAACCGCTCGTCATGCGGCGGCAGTGGTGCCGGCGGCACAGCACCTCGTAACCGACCTCGCCCGCCTGCCGGTTGACGTCGCCGACGACGACCTGGGCTCCCTCGACGACCATCTCGCCGTCCACCGTACGGGCGTTGTGCGTGGCGCGGGCGCCGCACCAGCACAGGGCCTCGACCTGGAGGGCCTCTATCCGGTCGGCCAGCTCGATCAGCCGCTGGGAGCCGGGGAACAGCTTGGTGCGGAAGTCCGTGGTGATGCCGAAGGCGAAGACGTCGAGCCCCAGGTCGTCGACGACCCGGGCCAGTTGGTCGATCTGGCCGGGGGCGAGGAACTGCGCCTCGTCCACGATCACGTAGTCGACCCGGCCGCCCCTGCTCACCCGGTCGACGATGTGCGCGTAGACGTCCATGCCCTCCTCGGCCTCGACGGCGTCGGTCACCAGGCCGAGCCGGGAGGAGAGCTTGCCCTCCCCCGCGCGGTCGTCGCGGGTGAAGATCACGCCCTGGAGGCCGCGCGCCGAACGGTTGTGACCGATCTGCAGGGCCAGCGTGCTCTTTCCGCAGTCCATGGTTCCGGAGAAGAACACCAGCTCGGGCATGAGAGGTCGAGCACCTTTCGGAGGGGGTACGGCGGGAGGGGTTACGAGCGTACTTCGAGGAGGGGGACGAGCTGTTCCACGGGGGTCAGGGAGCCGTGCACCCCGGCCATCGCCGACTCGTGCGGCTCGTTGACGGAGGCCGTGATGATCACGTCGTCGTGGGCGGCGGCGACCACGTCGCCGATCCGGCCGTACACCCGCTCGTCGATCGTCGGACCGAACCAGCCGGCCGCGACGGCCTCGTCCCGGCTCGCGATCCAGAACTGCTCGCCGAGCACCTCGCGCCAGACGGCCAGGACGTCGGACTGCGCGCCCGGCACCGCGTACACATGGCGGGCGCGGCCCTCGCCGCCGAGGAGGGCGACGCCCGCGCGCAGCTCCCAGTCCTCGTCGAAGTCGATCCGGGACTGCTCGTCGAACGGGATGTCGATCATGCCGTGGTCGGCGGTGATGTAGAGCGCGGAGCGCGGCGGGAGCTGCTCGGCGAGGCGTCGGGCGAGCCCGTCGACGTACATCAGCTGACCGCGCCAGGCGTCGGAGTCGATGCCGAAGCGGTGCCCCTTGCCGTCGACCTCGCTGTAGTACGTGTAGACCAGCGAGCGGTCGCCGGCGGCCAGGCGCTGGGCGGCGACGTCCATCCGGTCCTCGCCGGAGAGCCGGCCGAGGAAGGAGCCGCCGCTCAGCGCGACCTTGGTGAGGGGCGTCTGCTCGAACGTCGGCGCGGAGACCTGCGCGGTGTGCACGCCCGCGGCGTCGGCCAGCTGGAAGACCGTGGGGTGGGGCTGCCAGACCTTCGGCGCCGTCCACGGCTTCCAGCGGAGCTGGTTCATCAGCTCGCCGGTCTCCGGGTTGCGCGCGGTGTAGCCGGGCAGACCGTGCTCGCCGGGCGGCAGCCCCGTACCGACCGAGGCGAGCGAGGTCGCGGTGGTGGAGGGGAAGCCCGCGGTGAGCGGGCGGCCGGTGGAGCCGCGCGAGGTGGGCAGGAGCGAGTGCAGGAAGGGGGCCTCGTCGGGGTGGGCCTTGATCTGCTCCCAGCCGAGGCCGTCGATCAGGAAGACGCAGTTGCGGTCGGCCGGGGTCAGCTCGGGGATCACGGCGGTGAACCCCGGCACCTCCTGTCCGGCGACGAGGGTCGGCAGCAGGTCGGCGAGCGAGCCGCTGCCGTACGCCGGGACGGGCGCGGTGTCGAGGGAGAGCGGGACGGGGTCCTGCCAGGCGGGCTGGGCCATCAGCGGCCACTCGCCGCGGTGGCGGCCGTGGCCTCGGAGAGCGACTGGGCGAAGGCGAGGGTCTGGCGGACCGCGTCGGGGCCGTCCCCGGCCTCGCTGACCCGCAGGCTCAGGTCGTCGGCGGTGGAGCTGCCGGTGTAGCCGTGGTCGGCCTCGCAGTTGGAGTCGCCGCAGGCGGCGGGCTCCAGGTCGATCCGGGAGACCGCGCCCCAGCCGATGGTGAGGACGACCTCGCGGGGCAGGGTGCCCGGGACGTACTTCTCCGGGTTGGCCACCACCCGGCTGACCACGACGGAGGAGATCCGCTCCAGCTTCACCGACTCGGTGGAGGTGGTGGCGTACGGCGTCGG
>MUNB01000341.1 GCA_002154345.1 Streptomyces griseus | reverse complement strand
ACGTACCCGACGAAGCGCCCCCCCGCAGCTCCGGGGAGGGGCGCTTCTGCGCGTACCGGCGCACGTACCGGTGTCCGTGCAGCATGCGTACGGCGTGCGTACCCGCGTCCGTACGGCCACGAAGCCCGCGGGCTCAGAACCCCCGGGTCCGCTTCGCCGCCCGCCGGCTCGCCCCGCCGACCGCGCCCGGCACCCCCATGAACAGCCGCGAGATCTCGCTCCCCAGGTTCACCCCGATCGCGATGGCCAGCGCCGTCGCGACCGCCGTCGACAGCGAGGCGAGCCCGGTGTCCAGCTCGTTCTGCGCCACGCCCAGCAGACCGAAGTACGTCGCCGAACCGGGCAGCAGCGGCCCGATCGCCGCCGTGATGTACGGCAGCGAGGAGTGGAACCGGTAGCGCGAGAACAACTGGCCGAACAGGCCGACCAGCCCGGCCGCCACCGCCGTCGCCGCGACCGGCGAGATGTTCCCGGTCCGGGCCATCGCCCCGAAGATGATCCAGGCCACGCCACCGTTCAGGGTGACCGCCAGCACGGTCGACCGCTCCTGCTGGAGCAGCACGGCGAAGGCCAGGCTCAGCGCCATCGACGCCAGGATCTGGACCACCGGCTCGTTGTACGGCGTGAACCGGGCCTCGGGGTTGAGCTGCGCCCCCAGCTGGAGCCCCAGGTACAGGATGATCAGCACGCCCGCGACGATCCCGATGAAGAAGTACATGACCTCCAGCAGCCGGGCCGACGCGGTGATGTAGTAGCCGGTCAGCCCGTCCTGCACACCCGCCACCAGCGCCCGCCCCGGCAGCAGCGCGAACAGCCCACCGGTGATCACCGCGGACGGGCGGATGTCCGTCGAATGCGTCAGCGTCAGCGCCACCCCCATCGCGGCGGGCGGCATCGCGGCCACCGTGAACTGGTAGAACTCCGGCAGCCCGCGCCCGGCGCACAGCCACGCGAGCCGGTCGCCGAGCATCGCGCCCGCCGCCGCCACGACGAACACCAGGAACCCGCCGCCGACCAGCACCGAAGCCGAACCGGCCAGCAGCCCGGCGGCCGCCGTCAGCACCCAGCCCGGGTAGGGGTGGCGGTTACGGCGGATCTCCGCGAGCCGCCGGTAGGCCTCCTCCAGCGACACCTCGGCGTCCGTGTTGGTGATGTCGTCGACCAGCCGGAACACGGCCGCCAGCCGGGTGTAGTCGGTGCCCCGGCGGCGTACCGTACGGCTCGCCGTCACCGGGTCGTCGACCAGCGACGGCTGGTGCGAGATGGACAGCAGCGTGAACGTGACGGTCGGCTCGCTGCGGTCGAGCCCGTAGGACCGGGTCACCGCGAACATCGCCGCCTCGACGTCCTCGGCGCCCTCACCGCCCGCCAGCAGCAGCTCCCCGATACGCAGCGTCAGGTCGAGCACGCGCGGCACCGCGGGGCCGGTCTCGTCGTCGGTGTGCTGGATCGCCTCCGTGGCCGGACGCTCGGTGACCGGCATCCGCAGCATGGTGCGCATCCGGTCCTGCCAGGGCGCCTCCTTGGTCAGCTTGACCATCGGAATGCCCTGCGCCGGGGTGAACGCGGGCGGCGACTGCTGGGCGTTGTACGTGCTCGGCGGCGTGAAAGCGGAACTCAGCGTGTCGGAGTTCGAACCGCCCCCGGAACCGCCGCCCGACGCGGCCGGACCGTTCGGCTCCTGGTGCACCCCGGTCGGGATGGCGAACTCCGACGTCGGATGGTCCTCCTCGGGCGGCGACACCGGATACATCGTCCCCGCGGGCGGAGCGAAAGCGCTCCGCGCCTCGTCGGACTGGGGCTTCTGGTCCTCAGGACCGCCCGATTCCGCCACCACTCGACCTCGTTCCTGCTCGACTGCACGTCACTGGGGGTCGCCCCGCCGCACGTGTGCCCAGTATGGCCACCGGCATGGGCCCCGCACGCGCGGAAGTGCGGACAGCGAAACGGGCGGCACACCCGCGAAGGTGTACCGCCCGTTCGAAGACGGCCGTCCGGCTCACAAACGGAACCGGAAGAGGGACGTCAGTGCGCGCCGCCCTGCGCCTCAAGACGCTTGTACGAGGCCTCGATCTCGGCCTCCGCCTCGGTACGGCCGACCCAGTCGGCGCCCTCGACGGACTTGCCCGGCTCCAGGTCCTTGTAGACCTCGAAGAAGTGCTGGATCTCCAGGCGGTCGAACTCCGACACGTGGTGGATGTCGCGCAGGTGCTCCACCCGCGGGTCGGACGCCGGGACGCAGAGCAGCTTGTCGTCGCCGCCCGCCTCGTCGGTCATCCGGAACATACCGATGGCGCGGCACTTGATGAGGCAACCCGGGAAGGTCGGCTCGTCCAGGATGACCAGCGCGTCCAGCGGGTCGCCGTCCTCGCCGAGGGTGTTCTCGACGAAGCCGTAGTCGGCCGGGTAGCTGGTCGAGGTGAAGAGTCGACGGTCCAGGCGGATCCGACCGGTCTCGTGGTCCACCTCGTACTTGTTCCGCGAACCCTTCGGGATCTCGATGGTGACGTCGAACTCCACGGGTGGCTCCTCCATGATCAACACATACGACTGGTGATTAAGTGTCCCCCACGCAGAAGTGTGCTCGCGAAAGGGGCTGGTCAGCGGTGGCCGAGCAGGTGGAAGAACCGTCGGTGCGCCCCTCGGACCCGTGGGGCGGGCCGAAGATCCTGACGAAGAAGCGCAACGGGGCGTACACCTGGCAGGTGATCGCAGGCTCCGCAACGCTCGGCCTTACGCTGACCGTTGTCCCAGGGGCCGGCGGCGAGGACGGCGCCGGCGGCGACGACCAGGCCGAGCGTTGCGGAGCCT
>MUNB01000340.1 GCA_002154345.1 Streptomyces griseus | reverse complement strand
CCCCGGAAGGCACCCGGTGACCGCCACCGCCTCCCGCCCCGGCTCCACCGGACAGCGCGGGCGCGCCGAGCGCTTCGCCCGGCCCGTGCTGCTCGCCTTCCTCCTCGCCGCCGCCGTCGACCTGGCCGGGCTCCTCGCCGGGGCCGAGACCGTCCACCTGGTCGCCAAGCCGCTGCTGATGCCGTTGCTCGCCGGGTACGCGGCACTGCGCGGCGGACCCCGGGTGCTCGTCGCGGCCCTGCTGTTCGGATGGGGCGGCGATGTCTTCCTGCTCGCCGACAACGACCCGGCCTTCCTCGTCGGCATGGCCTCCTTCGCCGTCGGCCACGTCTGCTACCTGATGCTCTTCGGGCGGGGGGAGGGGCGAGGCCGCGGTCCCGCACCGCTGGTCACCGGGGCCGGGTACGCCGTCGTCCTCGTCGTCTTCCTCGTGCTGATCTGGCCGGACCTCCCGGCGGACCTGCGGATCCCGCTGACCGGCTACAGCCTGCTGCTCACCGCCATGGCCTGGCGGGCGGGCGTGCTCGGGCGGTACGCGGCGGCCGGCGGGGCGCTCTTCCTGCTCTCCGACGCCCTCATCGCCACCGGCATCGCCGACTGGCCGCAGGCGCCCGCCCCCGACTTCTGGGTGATGCTCACCTACATCGCCGCACAGGCCCTGCTGACCCTCGGGGCGCTCCGGGCGCTCGGGGCGAGCCCGGCGGGGGCGTACCGTGAGCGGGGTACCAGCAGCTGAGACCGGCAAGGACCCCGAACGTATGCGCGCCACCGTCATCCACGCCCCCCACGACATCCGGGTGGAGGAGGTGCCTGACCCGAGGATCCAGCGGCCCACCGACGTGGTGCTGAGGGTCCTGCGGGCCTGCATCTGCGGCAGCGACCTGTGGGCCTACCGGGGCGAGTCGGCCCGGCGGCCCGGACAGCGCATCGGCCACGAGTTCCTCGGCGTCGTCGAGGAGGCCGGCCCCGGCGTCCGCGGCTTCGCGGTCGGCGATCTGGCCGTCGCCCCGTTCGTCTGGTCCGACGGCACCTGCACCTACTGCGCCGAGGGCCTCACCACCTCCTGCCCCGAAGGCGGCTTCTGGGGCTCGGTCGGCCCCGACGGCGCGCAGTCGGACGGCGGACAGGGCGAGGCCGTCCGCGTCCCCCACGCCGACGGCACCCTCGTCCGGCTCCCGGCCGCGGCCGCCTCCGACGACCGCCTCCTCACCGGTCTGCTGGCGCTCTCCGACGTGCTGGGCACCGGCCACCACGCCGCCGTCGGCGCGGGCGTGACCCGGGGCTCCACCGTCGCGGTGGTCGGCGACGGCGCGGTCGGCCTGTGCGGGGTGCTCGCCGCCAAGCGGCTCGGCGCGGAGCGCGTCATCGCGCTCGGCCGCCACCCCGCGCGCACCGACATCGCCCGCCGCTTCGGCGCGACCGACGTGGTCGCCGAACGCGGCGAGGCAGCCCTCGCCGCCGTCCGTGAGCTGACCCGGGGCGAGGGCGCGCACAGCGTCATCGAGGCCGTCGGCACCGAGCAGTCGATGCGCACTGCCCTCGGCATCGTCCGCGACGGCGGCTCCATCGGTTACGTCGGCGTCCCGCACGGCAGCGGGACGGGCGTGGACCTCGGTGCGATGTTCGGCCGGAACATCGCGCTGCGCGGCGGCGTCGCCCCCGTACGCACGTACATACCGGAGCTGCTTCCCGACGTGCTGGACGGCACGATCGACCCGTCGCCCGTCTTCGACCGGTCCGTCGGGCTGGACGAGGTGCCCGTCGGCTACAAGGAGATGGACGAGCGGACCGCCCTGAAGGTGCTCATCAGGCCGTAGCGCGCCGCGGCGCCCCGACGCGGGCGAGGGCCCGGGGAGGTCGTCCTCCCCGGGCCCTCGCCCGTCGTTCGGCCGGGTGCCTACCAGCGCACCGCGTCCAGAGCGTCCACCACTCCGGCCCCGTAGAAGCCGTTGTAGTTCTTGCCGCCCTCGCAGACGGCGTCGATGACGCCGTCACCGTTGATGTCGTACGGCTCGCCGCACGCCTTCGCGTCCGCCTGCAGCGTCAGCAGGGCCTTGACCGCGGCCGGCGAAGCGTAGGGGTGCTTGGACTTGATCAGCGCCACGACGCCCGCGACATGCGGGGACGCCATCGACGTACCGGCCTTGTAGCCGAACTTGCCGCCCGGCAGGGTCGACAGGATCAGCCCGTTGGCGGCCGGCGGCTCGGGGGTCTGGTAGACCGTCGAGTCACCGCCCGGGGCCGCCACGTCGATGATGCCCTTGCCGTAGTTCGAGTACGAGGACTTCAGGCCCTTCGCGCCCGTCGCGGAGACCGTCACGACACCCGGCAGCATGGTCGGGATGTCCGGGCAGGCGCTCGGGTCGATCGTCCGGGTGACCGGCTCGGTGTCGTTCGGGCTGGTCGTGTCCTCGATCGCGTCGAGCGCCAGGTCGTGGCGGGAGTTGCCCGACGCCGCGACGTTGACCGTGCCCTTGCGCTCCGCGTACTTCACGGCACGGGTCAGCGCGTCGACCAGGGCGCCCTGGTCCGGGTCGTTCTTGCAGTTGAACAGCCACGGGTCGGTGTAATAGCTGTTGTTGGTCACGTCCACGCCACGCTCGGCGGCCCAGAGGAACCCGCAGACGACGGCCTCGGTGTAGAAGAACCCGTCCGGGTTCGACACCTTGATGCCCGACACCTTCACGCCCGGGGCGACACCGGTGACCCCGACGCCGTTCTTCGCGGCGGCGATGGTGCCCGCCACATGGGTGCCGTGGTCGCTCTCGCCCGCCGCCGGACGCCAGGAGCCGGCGGTGGTGTCCGGAGCGCCCGACACACAGTTGACCGAGGCACGGCTGTCGAAGTTCGGGGCCAGGTCCGGGTGGGTGTCGTCGACGCCCGTGTCGATGACGGCGACCGTCACCTTCTTCGAGCCCAGCGTCTTCTGGTGCGCCTTGTCCGCCTTGATGGCGGGCAGTGACCACTGGAGGGGCTCCAGCGGGTCCTCGCCGGCCGTCGCCTGCGCGGCGGCGGCCGCCGCCTGCTCGGCGGTGAGCGGCTGCGCGATCGAGCCGACGTCCTTGGTGGCCTGCGGAACGATCGGGTTGGTGCGGGTGGCGCCCGCCGACTCCACACCGCGTGCCCGGCGGATCGTTTCGCCGAAGGCCGGGTTCTGCGAGTGGACGACGATGACGCCGATCTGCTCATAGGCGACGACGACGGTGCCGCCGGCCTTGGCGATCGCCTTCTTGACGTTCTTGACGGTGCCGTGGCCGCCCCGGGTGTTGACCACGTAGGACAGCTTCGGCCCGTCGGTCCGGACGCTCGCGGCGGCCTGCTCGCCGGTGGGCGCCGCCGTGGCCGTCGCGGTCGGCAGGAAGCCGAGCGAGGCGGTCAGCGCGAGTCCGACGGGCACCGCGAGTGCGCGGGTCCGTCTCGATGCCAGATGAGCCATGGGTTCTCCACATCATCCGTGCCGAACGACCGGACACCTGGCGTGTTCGGTCGCGTACATGACGAGTGAAGCTATCGCTGATCATCCCGGCACATCAACGTTTCCGGGCAAGTGAGTTCGAAGAGTGACCGATGCGGCCGAACGTGGACGGGCGCCTTCCGGCCGGGGCGCCCGCGAGGACGCGTCCGTGAAGGCGAATGAGAAGGCGAAAGACGCGGTGAACCGCTTCGTCGCGCCCTCCGTGCCGTTGTCCAGGAGGTACATCACCGTCCCCGCCGGTAACGAGGCCTCCCATGACACCCACCGTCCCCCAGACCACCGCACCCGCGTCGCGAGGAGATTCCGTGGCTACCGATGCACCGCCGCCCGAGGGCACCGCGCCCGCCGGACCCCACCAGCCCACCACCGAGGCCTTCATCGCGATGCAGGCGAGCCCGGACTTCGCCGACCTGCGACGCTCCCACCGCTCCTTCGCCTTCCCCCTGACCATCGCCTTCGTGACCTGGTACCTGCTGTACGTCCTGCTCTGCAATTACGCGGGCGGATTCATGGCCACCAAGGTCGTCGGCAACATCAACATGGCGCTCGTCCTCGGACTCGCCCAGTTCGCCACCACCTTCCTCATCGCCTGGCTCTACTCCCGGCACGCCGCCACCAAGCTCGACCCCAAGGCCGAGGCGATCAAGTCCCGTATGGAGGCCGACGCATGAGCGCCGCCCACGCCCTCTATCCCACCGTCCAGCTCGCCGCCACCGAGGGGGCGAGCGAACACCGGCCGCTGATCATCACGCTGTTCGCCGCCTTCGTCGTGGCGACCCTCTTCATCACCGTCTGGGCGGGCCGCCAGACCAAGAGCGCCGCCGACTTCTACGCGGGCGGCCGCCAGTTCACCGGATTCCAGAACGGACTCGCGGTCTCCGGCGACTACATGTCCGCCGCGTCCTTCCTCGGCATCGCCGGAGCCATCGCGCTCTTCGGATACGACGGCTTCCTGTACTCCATCGGCTTCCTCGTCGCCTGGCTCGTCGCCCTGCTCCTGGTCGCCGAACCGCTGCGCAACTCCGGCCGCTACACCATGGGCGACGTCCTCGCCTACCGGATGCGCCAGCGCCCCGTCCGTACCGCCGCCGGTACGTCCACGATCGTCGTCTCGATCTTCTACCTGCTGGCCCAGATGGCCGGCGCGGGCGTCCTCGTCTCGCTGCTCCTCGGCATCACCAGCGACGCCGGGAAGATCCTCATCGTCGCCCTGGTCGGCGTGCTCATGATCCTCTACGTCACCATCGGCGGCATGAAGGGCACCACCTGGGTGCAGATGGTCAAGGCCGTCCTGCTCATCGCGGGCACCCTGCTCATCACCTTCCTGATCCTGCTGAAGTTCAACTTCAACATCTCCGACCTGCTCGGCACCGCCGCCAGCAACAGCGGCAAGGGCGCGGCCTTCCTGGAGCCCGGCCTGAAGTACGGCGTCGACAACATCTCGAAGCTGGACTTCATCTCGCTCGGCATCGCCCTGGTCCTCGGCACCGCCGGCCTGCCGCACATCCTGATCCGCTTCTACACGGTGCCCACCGCGAAGGCCGCCCGTAAGTCCGTGAACTGGGCGATCGGCATCATCGGCGCCTTCTACCTGATGACGATCGTGCTCGGCTTCGGCGCCGCCGCGATCCTCAAGCCCGGCGACATCGTCGCCTCCAACAAGGCGGGCAACACCGCGGCGCCACTCGCCGCACTGGAGATCGGCGGCGGCTCCGGATCCACCGGCGGCGCCATCCTCCTCGCGGTGATCTCCGCCGTCGCCTTCGCCACCATCCTGGCCGTCGTCGCCGGACTCACCCTCGCCTCCTCCTCGTCCTTCGCGCACGACATCTACGCCAACGTCATCCGCAAGGGACAGGCCACCGAGAAGGAGGAGGTCCGCGCCGCGCGCTGGGCCACCGTCGCCATCGGCATCGTCTCCATCGGACTCGGCGCGCTCGCCCGCGACCTGAACGTCGCCGGGCTCGTCGCCCTGGCCTTCGCGGTCGCCGCCTCCGCCAACCTGCCGACGATCCTCTACAGCCTCTTCTGGAAGCGTTTCACCACCCAGGGCGCCCTGTGGTCCATCTACGGAGGTCTCGCCTCCTCCGTCCTGCTGGTGCTGTTCTCGCCGGTCGTCTCCTCCAAGCCGAGCTCGATGTTCCCGGGCGTCGACTTCGCCTGGTTCCCGCTGGAGAACCCCGGCCTGATCTCGATCCCGCTCGGCTTCCTGCTCGGCTGGGTCGGCTCGCTGATCTCCAAGGAGAAGCCCGACACGGACAAGTACGCCGAACTGGAGGTCAAGTCCCTCACCGGCGTCGGAGCCCACTGAGCACACCGGAGCGGGCGGGCCCGTTCGGCCCATCACCCACCACCCGCGGCCGGGCCGCGTCGTAGAGTCCTACGACGCGGCCCGGCCGCACCTCGTGGCAAACGGGCCACGCCGTTGTCACACGTCTCACGTAGGCTCGGAAGTACCGGTAGCCGCAGAAGAGCGACCGCACCGCCCCGGGGGAGGGATCCACCGTGCTCATCGACACCTACGACCGGGTCGCCACCGACCTGCGCGTGTCACTCACCGACAAGTGCAACCTGCGCTGCACCTACTGCATGCCCGAAGAGGGCCTCCAGTGGCTCGGCAAGAGCGAGCTGCTCTCCGACGACGAGATCGTGCGCCTGATCCGCATCGCCGTCACCTCGCTCGGCATCACCGAGGTCCGCTTCACCGGCGGCGAGCCCCTGCTGCGCCCCGGCCTCGTCTCCATCGTCGAGCAGTGCGCCGCGCTCACCCCGCGCCCCCGCATGTCGCTCACCACCAACGGCATCGGACTCAAGCGGACCGCCACCGCCCTCAAGGCCGCCGGCCTCGACCGGGTCAACGTCTCGCTGGACACCCTGCGCCCCGACGTCTTCAAGACCCTCACCCGCCGTGACCGCCACAGGGACGTGCTGGACGGCCTGGAGGCCGCCCGTGAGGCCGGGCTCACCCCGGTGAAGGTCAACTCCGTCCTGATGCCGGGACTCAACGACGACGAGGCCCCCGAGCTGCTCGCCTGGGCCGTGGCCAACGACTACGAGCTCCGCTTCATCGAGCAGATGCCGCTCGACGCCCAGCACGGCTGGAAGCGCGACGGCATGATCACCGCCGGGGACATCCTCGCCTCGCTGCGCACCCGCTTCACCCTCACCGCCGAGAGCGACGCCTCCCGCGGCTCCGCCCCCGCCGAGCGCTGGACCGTCGACGGCGGCCCGCACCGCGTCGGCGTGATCGCCTCGGTCACCCGCCCGTTCTGCCGCGCCTGCGACCGTACGCGGCTCACCGCAGACGGCCAGGTCCGCACCTGCCTCTTCGCCCGCGAGGAGACGGATCTGCGCGGGGCGCTGCGCGGCGACGCACCCGACGAGGAGATCGCCCAACTCTGGAAGACGGCGATGTGGGGCAAGAAGGCGGGCTCCGGGCTGGACGACCCGTCCTTCCTGCAGCCCGACCGCCCGATGTCGGCGATCGGCGGCTGACGCTCAGGCGCCCTGCGAGCCCTCGGAGCCCTCGGGGCCGGACTCCCAGTCCTTCAGCGCCACGACGTCCTTGAGGAAACCCCGTACACCGAGGAACGAGGACAGATGCTCCCGGTGCTCGTCGCAGGCCAGCCAGGTCTTGCGCCGCTCGGGCGTGTGCAGTTTCGGGTTGTTCCAGGCGAGCACCCACACGGCGGCGGCCCGGCAGCCCTTGGCGGAACAGAGCGGGGCGCCGGTGGGACTCTCGGCGGACGTATCGGGAAAGATCACGCCACCCAGCCTAAGTCAGGTGCTCCGCGAGCTTCCTGACGCATCCCCGGCCGGAGAAAGGGCGACGCCGAGCAGCCACGGGGGGAGCTGCCCGGCGTCGGTCCGTCGCTCCGACGGGGGATGCGGAGCGCACTCGAAGTATGTCACGGGGACCGGGGTGCGGTGCACCGGAACGTCATGATTGATCTGAGCTTTTCGTGAGCTTCGCGGTACCCGCGAGGTCAGGTGTGCTCCTGCGGCGGCGGGACCCGGCCGGACGCCCCGTCGGCGGCCCCGGACTCCGCGGAACCGGCCACCGGAGCGGCCTCCAGAGCGGGCCGCATCGGCATCTGCACGAACGTCGTCGGGAGCGAAGTCGCGTTCTCCCGGCCCGCGTTGGCGATGACCACCGCCACAAACGGCAGCAGCACACCCAGGACGAGCGCCACGATCGCCACATGCCGCTCCACGTTCCACAGCACCGCGGCCAGCACCACCGACACCGTGCGCACCGACATCGAGATCACATACCGCCGCTGTCGCCCGCGGACGTCGTCCGTGAGCCCCTGACGGGCGCCCGTGATCCGGATGACCTCCGGACCCGCGTTCCTCCGCAGCATGCTCCACCACCAGATCTCGTCGCCGGACGCTCCCCGGACCGGGCCGCATCCACGGTACGCCCGGCGTCCGCCGAGCAGGAGACCGGGGCGCGTTCGGCGCAACGGGCCGGGTCCCCCGTACGGCCCAACCGGGCATGCGGCGGCCGGACGGCGGGCCAAGACTGGGCGAACGCGCACTCCGCGCCGTACGAGGAGGCGAAATGAGCTGGTTGTGGGCAATCATCGTGGGATTGGTGCTCGGTGTCATCGCCAGAGCGATCCTGCCCGGTAAGCAGGACATCCCGCTCTGGCTGACGGCCGTGTTCGGCATCCTCGGCAGCATCCTCGGCAACGCCGTGGCCGGATGGATCGGCGTCGAGGACACCAAGGGCATCGACTGGATCCGTCATGTGCTGCAGCTGGCGGGCGCCGTGGCGGTCGTCGCCGTCGGCGACATGGCCTGGCAGGCGATCCGGGGCAACCGGAAACAGAGAACCTGACCCGCACGGGTCACCCGGAAACGCCGCGGCCGGACACGCGAGAGACAGCGTGTCCGGCCGCGGCGGCGTCATACCGGGGGAAGTCAGCCCGCCGGACGGACCTCCACGGCCGCCAGGTTCTTCTTGCCCCGGCGCAGCACCAGCCAGCGCCCGTGCAGCAGCTCCCCGGCGTCCGGCGCGACCTCACCGTCGGCGACCTTCACGTTGTTCACGTAGGCGCCGCCCTCCTTGACCGTGCGCCGCGCCCCCGACTTGCTGGGCGCCAGGCCGACCTCCACCAGCAGGTCCACCAGCGGACCCAGCTCGGCGACCGTGGCATGCGGAACCTCGGACAGGGCCGCGCTCAGCGTCGCCTCGTCCAGCTCGGCCAGATCGCCCTGCCCGAACAGCGCCTTCGACGCCGCGATCACGGCGGCGCACTGCGCACCGCCGTGCACCAGCGTGGTCAGCTCCTCGGCCAGCGCCCGCTGCGCCGAACGCGCCTGCGGCCGCTCCTCGGTCAGCTTCTCCAGCTCCTCCAGCTCCGCACGGCTCCTGAAGCTGAGGATGCGCAGGTAGCGGGAGACGTCCCGGTCGTCCACGTTCAGCCAGAACTGGTAGAACGCGTACGGCGTGGTCATCTCCGGGTCGAGCCAGACGGCGCCGCTCTCGGACTTGCCGAACTTCGTCCCGTCCGCCTTCGTCATCAGCGGCGTCGCCAGCGCGTGCACGACCGCCCCCGGCTCCAGCCGGTGGATCAGGTCGATACCCGCGGTGAGGTTGCCCCACTGGTCGCTGCCGCCCTGCTGAAGGGTGCAGCCGTGCCGGCGGTACAGCTCCAGGAAGTCCATGCCCTGGAGCAGCTGGTAGCTGAACTCGGTGTAGCTGATGCCCTCCTGCGACTCCAGCCGCCGGGCGACCGAGTCCTTGGTGAGCATCTTGTTGACCCGGAAGTGCTTGCCGATGTCCCGCAGGAACTCGATCGCGGACATGCCCGCGGTCCAGTCCAGGTTGTTGACCATCGTCGCCGCGTTCGGGCCCTCGAAGGTGAGGAAGGGCTCGATCTGCCCCCGCAGCCGCTGCACCCACGCGGCGATGGTCTCCGGGTCGTTCAGGGTCCGCTCGGCGGTGGGCCGCGGGTCACCGATCTGCCCCGTGGCCCCGCCGACCAGCGCGAGCGGCTTCAGGCCCGCCTGCTGGAGCCGCCGCATGGTGAGCACCTGGACCAGGTGCCCCACGTGCAGGCTCGCGGCGGTCGGGTCGAAGCCGCAATAGAAGGTGACGGGACCGTCCGCGAGAGCCTTGCGCAATGCGTCCTCGTCAGTGGACTGGGCGAACAGCCCGCGCCACTTCAGCTCGTCGACGATGTCCGTCACGGTTCCGGTGCTCCTTGTGCCTGGTAGAGATGTACGTGTCAGTCTAGGCGGGTCATACGCCCGGGCTGACCGAGCTCATGTTGAAGTCCGGGATGCGCAGCGCGGGCATCGCGGCCCGGGTGAACCAGTCGCCCCACTCGCGCGGCAGCGTCTTCTCCGTACGCCCCGCCTCCGAGGCCCGCGACAGCAGGTCCACCGGCGACTCGTTGAACCGGAAGTTGTTCACCTCGCCGACCACCTCGCCGTCCTCGACCAGATAGACGCCGTCCCGGGTCAGCCCGGTCAGCAGCAGCGTCGCCGGGTCCACCTCGCGGATGTACCAGAGGCAGGTCAGCAGCAGC
>MUNB01000034.1 GCA_002154345.1 Streptomyces griseus | reverse complement strand
CGTCTCCCCGCCCGCCTCCGGTCGGTCATGACGCATGCGGTACGGGGGTGCCTCGGCATGCCCGCGATCCCTCGCCCGCCCCGCATCCGTGCGGCCTTCCGTGGAGCCCCCATGACCGTCAGCCATGCGCCACCCCCACCCGCAGCGCACCTCGCTCCGGAGAAGGCCTCCGCGCCGACGCGTACCCCGCCCGAGCTGGAGGCGGTCGTTCCGGCGTCCGTGCGCCGGTCGTGGCTGCGGGCCGCTCCGCGGTGGGCGCGGCGGGCGGTGGGGCCGTCGCTGTTGCTCGTGTTGTGGCAGGTGTTCAGCGCCACCGGGGTGCTGCATCCCGATGTGCTCGCCTCGCCCGGGACCATCGCCCGCGCCGGGGCCGACCTGGTGGCCGACGGGACGCTGCCCGCCGCGATGGGGGTCTCGCTCCAGCGGGTCGTCGTGGGGCTGCTGCTCGGCGGGGTCGTCGGGACGGCGCTCGCGCTCGCCTCGGGGCTTTCCCGGCTCGGGGAAGACCTGGTCGACGCGACCGTGCAGATGTTGCGCACCGTGCCCTGGGTGGGGCTGATCCCGCTGTTCATCATCTGGCTCGGGATCGGCGAGGCGCCGAAGGTGGCGCTCATCGCGCTCGGGGTGGCCTTCCATCTGTACCTCAACGTGTACGCGGGCATCCGCGGTGTCGACGCCCAACTCATCGAGGCCGGTGAGTCGTTGGGGCTCGGGCGGTGGGGCCTGGTACGCCATGTGGTGCTGCCGGGGGCGCTGCCCGGGGCCATGACCGGTCTGCGCTACTCGCTGGCCACGGCCTGGCTCGCTCTCGTCTTCGGTGAGTCGATCAACGCCGACGCCGGGATCGGGTTCCTGATGAACCAGGCCCGCGAGTTCTTCCGGACCGACGTGATCGTCGTCTGTCTCGTCGTCTACGCCTTCCTCGGCCTCACCGCCGACATCATCGTCCGGACCCTCGAAAGGCTGCTGCTGCAATGGCGACCGACCTTCACCGGCCAGTGAAAGACATTCTTGACCCCGGCCCCGGGGCCACGGCTTCGGGCGATGCACCGGAGGCGGCCGTACGGGTCGAAGGGCTCACCCGCGCCTTCGACGGTCGCGCGGTCATCGACGACCTCGATCTCACCCTGAGGGCAGGCGAGTTCACCGCACTGCTCGGGCGCAGCGGCTGCGGCAAGTCGACCTTGCTGCGGGTGCTGGCCGGGCTCGACCGCGAGATCTCGGGCACCGTGCTGGTGCCCCGCCGGCGCGCGGTCGCGTTCCAGGCCCCACGGCTGATGCCCTGGAAGCGGGTCTGGCGCAATGTGCTGCTCGGGCTGCCGGGCAAGCCCGAACGCGCCGTCGCCGAGCAGGCGTTGGCGGAGGTCGGCCTTGCGGAGCGGGCCGGGGCGTGGCCCAAGACGCTGTCCGGCGGCGAGGCCCAACGTGCCTCGCTGGCCAGGGCCCTCGTGCGCGAGCCCGATCTGCTGCTGCTCGACGAGCCCTTCGGCGCACTGGACGCGCTGACCCGGATCAAGGCCCAGCAGCTCGTCGCCGAACTCTGGCAGCGGCGCGGCTGCGCGGTGCTGCTCGTCACCCATGACGTGGACGAGGCCCTGCTGCTGGCCGACCGGGCGTTGGTGATGCGGGAGGGCCGGATCGCGTACGACACGCCCGTCGCGCTGGACCGGCCGCGCGGGGTCGGCTCCCCCGGGTTCGCCGAACTGCGCTCCCGACTGCTGGCCGAACTCGGCGTCGAGGGCCAGGGCGACCCGGAGGGCGAGGACGGCCCGGAGGGTGAGGGCTTCCCCGAGGTCCAGGACGGCCCGGCAGGTGAGCGCCTCGCTCGCGGGGAGTCGCGTATCCCTGGTCACCGCGAGCCGGATACCTCCGCCGCCGACGGGCCCCCGTCCGATGTCGCCGCGCCGCCCCGCCAGAACGGCCCTGCCGTCACGAAGAACCCCGCCGCATCGCCCGCACACCCCCGCCACGGAGACGTCTCATGAAGCGCCGCATCCTGCCCGCCCTGCTCCTGCCCCTCGCCCTGCTCCTCTCCGCGTGCGGCGGCGCCTCGTCCGCCAACTCGGGCGGCAGCACGGACGGGAAGGGCAGCCTGACGCTCAACGTCGGTGACCAGAAGGGCGGTTACGAGGCGATCCTGCGGGCCTCCGGTGAGCTCGACGATCTCGACTACCGCATCAAGTGGTCCACCTTCACCTCGGGGCCGCCCATGCTGGAGGCCGTCAGCGCCGGGGCGGTGGACATCGGGGGCGTGGGCAACACGCCGCCCGTCTTCGCCGCCGGGGCCGACTCCAACATCGCCGTCGTCGGCGCCGCCCACGGCTCGTCGGCCGGTGAGGCCATCGTCGTGCCCGAGGACTCGCCGCTCACGAAGCCGGCCCAGCTCAAGGGCAGGTCCATCGCCGTGGCGCAGGGCAGTTCGGCCCACTTCCAGCTGGTCGCCTCGCTCAAGAAGGCCGGGCTGGGCATCGGGGACGTGAAGCTGAACTACCTCCAGCCCGCCGACGCGCTCGCCGCGTTCAGCCGGGGCAAGGTCGACGCCTGGGCGATCTGGGACCCGTACACCTCGCAGGTCCTGCGCACGGCGGACGCCCGGGTGCTCACGACCGGCGAAGGGGTCGTCAACGGCCTCGGGTTCCAGGTCGCTTCGCCCGTGTCGCTCAAGGACCAGAAGAAGTCGCAGGCCATCGGCGATCTGCTCGTCCGGCTGGAGCGGGCCCAGAAGTGGGTCTTCGAGCACCCGGAGGAGTGGGCGAAGGTCTGGGCGAAGGAGACCGGGCTCCCCTACGAGGTGGCACTGGACGCCGTGAAGCTCACCTACGGCACCCGCGTCCCGATCGCGATCGACGCCGCGGCCATCGCCTCCGAACAGGACATCGCCGACACCTTCGCCGAACTGAAGCTGATTCCCCGGAAGTTCGACTTCGAGGACTACGTCGACACCCGCTTCAACCGCGACCTCCCCGCTTCCTCCACCGCACCGCGCTCGTACGGAAAGGCCTCCTCGTGAACGTCCATCTGCACTGGTTCCTGCCCACCGGAGGCGACGGCCGGACGCTCGTCGACCGGCACGCGTACACCGACGGCGGCATCAAGCGCGACCGGATCACCCCGGTGAGCGGCGTGCGCGCCCCGGACATCGAGTATCTGGCCCAGATCGCCAAAGCGGCCGAGCAGTTGGGATTCGAGGCCGTGCTGACGCCGACCGGCACCTGGTGCGAGGACGCCTGGCTGACCACGGTGGCGCTCGCCCAGCACACCGAGCGGCTGAAGTTCCTGGTGGCGTTCCGGCCCGGGGTCATCTCGCCCGTGCTGGCCGCGCAGATGGCCGCCACCTATCAGCGGATCACCCGGGGGCGGCTGCTGCTCAATGTGGTGACCGGCGGCGACTCGACCGAACAGCGGCGTTTCGGGGACCACGTGGACCACGACCGGCGCTATGCGCGGACCGCGGAGTTCCTGTCCGTGGTACGGGGCGCCTGGAGCGGACAGCCGTACGACTTCGACGGTGAGCACTACCAGGTGGAGGGCGGGCTGACCGCGCTGCCGCCGGACCCGCTGCCGGAGATCTTCTTCGGCGGGTCGTCGGCGGCCGCCGGGCCGGTCGCCGCCGCCCACGCCGATGTCTATCTGACCTGGGGCGAGCCGCCCGCCGCGGTGAAGGAGAAGATCGACTGGATTCGCGGTCTCGCGGAGGAGCAGGGTCGCACGGTCCGGTTCGGTATCCGGCTGCACACCATTTCGCGGGACTCCTCGGCCGAGGCGTGGGCCACCGCCGACCGGCTGCTGGGCGACCTCGATCCGGAGACGATCGCGGCGGCGCAGCAGGCGCTGGGGAAGAGCGAGTCGGTCGGGCAGCAGCGGATGCTGGCGCTGCACGGTGGCTCGCGGGACAAGCTGGAGATCGCGCCGAACCTCTGGGCGGGGGTCGGCCTGGTGCGCGGCGGAGCCGGTACCGCGCTGGTGGGCAGCCATGCGGAGGTCGCCGACCGGATCGAGGAGTATCACGCGCTGGGCGTGGAGCACTTCGTGCTCTCCGGCTATCCGCACCTGGAGGAGGCGTACTGGTTCGGCGAGGGCGTCACACCCGAGCTGGCCCGGCGCGGGCTGCTGTCGACCGTGCCCGCGTCGCCGCTGCTGGGTGGCCCCGGCTCCGAGAGCCGGACCGTCCCGGCTCCGGGCGGGGCGCCCCTGCTGCTCGCCGGGGGCCGCTGACCTCCCGGCCCACCGCTGGGGCCTGCCGCCGGCGGTGAACCGCATCGGGGCTCCGAGGCCTTCCTCCGTACGGGAAGATCCCGGAGCCCCGAACAGTTAGTAGAAGCGTGAACATTTCTGGGGTGCGCGAGCTGGACGTGGTCGTGATCGGCGCGGGTCAGGCGGGGCTGTCCGCCGCCCACCACCTGCGCCGCGTCGGGCTGAAGCCGGACGACGACTTCGTCGTGCTGGACCACGCGCCCCGGCCGGGCGGCGCATGGCAGTTCCGCTGGCCCTCGTTGACGTACGGCAAGGTCCACGGGATGCACGCGCTGCCGGGCATGGAGCTGACCGGCGCCGACCCGGACCGGCCCTCGTCGGAGGTGATCGGTGCGTACTTCGCCGCGTACGAGGAGCGCTTCGACCTGCGGGTCCACCGGCCCGTGGAGGTGAGCGCCGTACGGGAGGGAAGCGGCGGGCGGCTGCTGGTGGAGACGTCCGAGGGGATGTACGCGACGCGGGCCCTGATCAACGCGACCGGCACCTGGGACCGGCCGTTCTGGCCGCGCTACCCGGGCCAGGAGACGTTCCGGGGGCGGCAGCTGCACACGGCGAACTACCCGGGGCCCGAGGAGTTCGCGGGGCAGCGCGTCCTCGTGGTCGGGGGCGGCGCCTCCGGTACGCAGCATCTGATGGAGATCGCCGAGTACGCGGCCGACACCTTCTGGGTGACCCGCAGCGAACCGGTCTTCCGCGAAGGTCCGTTCACCGAGGAGTGGGGGCGGGCAGCCGTGGCGATGGTGGAGGAGCGGGTACGCAAGGGGCTGCCGCCGAAGAGCGTGGTCAGCGTGACCGGACTGCCGCTGAACGATGCCGTGCGGCGGGCCCGGGCCGCGGGCGTGCTGGACCGGCTGCCGATGTTCGACCGGATCACGCCGACCGGCGTGGCCTGGGACGACGGTCGTACCGTCGAGGCCGATGTGATCCTCTGGGCGACCGGATTCCGGCCCGCCGTGGACCATCTGGCACCGCTGAAGCTGCGTGAGCCGGGTGGCGGCATCCGGGCCGAGAACACCAGGGCCGTCCGCGACGGGCGCGTCCATCTCGTCGGGTACGGGCCGTCCGCCAGCACGATCGGCGCCAACCGGGCGGGCCGCGCGGCGGTCCGGTCGGTCCTGCGGCTGCTGAAGGGGACCGGTGGCGGGCGGGCGGACGAGGAAACCGGGGCGGCCGTCGCCGCGCCGGTCCCGGGGGCCTGATCCCCTCCGCCCTTCCTCCGCCCCTCCTCCGCCCTTCCTTCTGCTTCCTTGGTCTTTCTCCGCCGTACTCCGTCGGCGGACGCGGTCAGCTCGTGGTGGCGGAGCCTCGGCCGCGGTTGAACTCCTCGACGTTCTTCTGCTGCTCGTCGTAGTCGTCGGTGAACCGGGTGTCGCCCGGGCCGACCGTGACGAAGTACAGCCAGGGCCCGGGCGTCGGACTGACGGCCGCGCGCAGCGCCTCCTCCCCCGGGTTGCCGATGGGCGTCGGCGGCAGACCCTTGATCCGGTAGCTGTTGTACGGGCTGTCCAGCTGGGTGTCGGAGGTCGTCGTGTCCAGGGTGGAGCGCTTGAGGGCGTAGTTGATGGTGGAGTCCATCTGCAGCGGCATGTCCTTGAGCAGCCGGTTGTAGACGACCCGGGCCACCTTGCCCATGTCGGAGGCGGTGTCGGCCTCGGCCTGGACGATGCTGGCGATGGTGATCGTGTCGTACACGGAGACGTTGTTGCGCTGCGCGCCCGCCGTGACGTGGTCCGCGCCGAAGTGCTTGCGGGCGGTGTCGGCCATGTAGCGCAGCAGCCCGGCGGGCTCGGTCCCGGCGTCGACCGGATACGTGGCCGGAAAGAGGTAACCCTCGGGGTTTCCGGCGGCCTGGTCGGGCAGCTCCAGGTCCACCGTGGAGGCGGCCTTCTCGGTACTGCCGGGCTTCAGGTCGAGCGCCTTGTCGACGGCCTCGTACACCTGCGAGGCGCGGCGGCCCTCGGGGATCATCAGGGTCTTCCGCTGCGGGCGTTCCTTCTCCCGCCCGCCCTCGTCCGATCCGGTCAGGGCCAGCGGGATCAGGACGGCGGCCGACACGACGAGCAGTGCGCCGACGACCAGGACGGCCTTCCCCCGTCGGGTCGGGCGGAGTCTGCGGCGGGGTCGGGCGTCCGGGGACTCGTTCACCATGCGGGCACGTTAACCCGGGGTGCGGGCCACGGCCGGTAGCCCTGCCACGGCGTCGGCTCCGGCGGGACGAACGCGACACGAACGCCGTACCGCACGAACAAGGGATCGGGTGTTCGGGTGTTCGCTGGAACGCGTGATCGTCAGGGGATTCGTTGCTCTTCACCCGTCCGGGGCGTGATGATTGCAGAGCGCAGTCAACGGGCTGCAGACCGCTACTGCGCAGTCCCACAGATGCACCACGTACAAGGAGAACGACCAGATGAACTTCCTGACCAACCTGCTTGCCGGCGTCGTCCACTTCGTGGGTTGGCTCGTCTGACCATTGCTCCACCCGGCGCCGTCGCTCCCCGTCCCACGGGAGCGGCGGCGCCGCTGCGTTGACGTCATGTGTCGTGTACGGGGCCGGGCGGCTCAGCCGCTCGTCGCGGCCGGTCCGGTGAACGGCGGCAGCGCGGTGAACTCGGGTACGACCGTCACCGCCTCGGCGAGCGCGTCGAGCGTCCGGCGGACCCGGGTGAGGGGGTGGTCCGGGAACTCGGCATCCCACTGGACGTGGTCCGCCGCGTGGAAGGGCAGCCCGCCCCGGACTTCGGGGGCGTAGGGGTGCTGCCGGAAGTACTGGTCGGGGCCGAGCTTCGCCATCACCACGGCTTCCCGCATGCCCGTCATGCCCCGCTCCGCCGCCTGGATCTTCACCACGGTGCTGCACCCGGCGCGCGGCACGGTGTAGCTGCCGATGAACGCCTGGCCGCTGGGCTGTCCCGGCAGCGGCAGCTTGAGTATCTGCCGCAGGGCGGGCAGCTCGCCCAGCCGCTTCACCGATGCCTCGATGAGTCCGCCGCCCGCTCGTGCGGTGAAGTGGGTCAGGCCGTGGCGCAGGGCCGGGCCGTCGTCCAGGGCGGCCGGCAGATCCGGCGGCAGGTCGAAAAAGTGCAGCGACAGCACATCGCCGTGGTCGTTCAGCCAGGTGTCGGTGTCGACGGTCCGGTAGCCGGGGAGTTCCACCCCGAGGAGAGCTCTCATGCGCGGCGATCATGCCGTACGCGCGCCGCGCCGGTGACATCAGGGGCCGGTGGCATCAGGGGCCGGTGCCGTCAGAGGCCGGCCCCTCCTCGCCCCGTCAGGAGGAGGGCACCGGGACCTGGTGGGAGTCGCGGCGGATCAGCGCGGCGTAGCGGCCGTCGCGGTCGAGCAACTCCTCGTGCGTACCGCGTTCGGCGGCGCGGCCGTCCTCCAGGACGACGATCTGGTCCGCGTCGCGGACGGTGGAGAGGCGGTGCGCGATGGTGAGCGTGGTCCGTCCGGCGGAGAGGGCGTCGATCGCTTCCTGCACGGCCTGTTCCGTACGGGTGTCGAGCGCGCTGGTCGCCTCGTCGAGGATCAGCACCGGCGGGTCGCGCAGGATCGTGCGGGCGATGGCGAGGCGCTGCTTCTCGCCGCCCGAGAAGCGGTAGCCGCGCTCGCCGACGAGGGTGTCGTAGCCGTCGGGCAGGGCGGCGATGTGGTCGTGGATCTGCGCGGCGCGGGCCGCGGCCTCGATCTCCTCGTCGGTGGCGTCCGGCTTGGCGAAGCGCAGATTGTCGGCGACCGAGGCGTGGAAGAGGTAGGTCTCCTGGGAGACGACGCCGACCGCTCGGGCGAGGGTGTCGAAGTCCAGGTCGCGGACGTCGACCCCGTCGAGCGTGACCCGGCCGCCGGTGACGTCGTACAGCCGGGGCACGAGATAGCTGAGGGTGGACTTGCCGGAACCGGTGGATCCGACGACCGCGAGGCTGTTGCCCGCGGGGACGGTCACATCGATGCCGGTGAGCGTCGGGCCGTTCTTCTCGTCGTAGCTGAAGTCGACGTTCTCGAAGGCGATCTCGCCGCGGATCTTCTCCAGGCGGACCGGCTTCTCCGGTTCGGTGATGTCCACCGTGAGGTCGAGATACTCGAAGATGCGCTGGAAGAGGGCGAGGGAGGTCTGCATCTGCACACCGGTGGAGAGCAGGCTGACCGCGGGGCGGAACAGCCCCTGTTGGAGCGTGACGAAGGCGACCAGCGTGCCGAGGGAGACGGCGGTGGCACCGGACTGGAGGGTGATTCCGGCCGCCCAGTAGATGACGGCGGGCATGGCGGCCATCACGATGCCGATCGTGGACATCCGCCAGCGGCCGGCCATGTTGGAGCGCACTTCGAGGTCGACCAGGCGCTCGGACTCCTCGGCGAAGCCCTGGGTGAGGGAGTCGGAACGGCCCATCGTGCGGCCGAGGAGGATGCCGCTGACCGAGAGGGACTCGGTGACCGTGGCGGCCATCGCGGCCATCTGCTTCTGGCGCTGGGTGGTGATCCTCTTGCGCTCGCGGCCGACGCGACGGCTGATCGCGACGAAGACCGGCAGCAGGAGCAGCGAGACGACGGTGAGCCGCCAGTCGAGGGCGAGCATGGCGACCACGGTGGCGATGACGGCCGTGAGGTTGGAGACCAGCGAGGTCGCGGTGGAGGTGACCGTCGCCTGCATGCCGCCGATGTCGTTGGCGATGCGGGACTGCACCTCGCCCGTGCGGGTGCGGGTGAAGAAGGCGAGCGGCATCCGCTGGAGCTGGGTGTACACGGCGGTGCGCAGGTCGTGCATGACGCGCTGGCCGACGGTGGTCGAGATCAATGTCTGGAGCACGCCGAAGACGCTGGTCATCACGGCGGTGAGGATCATGCCGAGGGCCAGCAGGGTCAGCAGGCCGGTGCGGCCCTGCGGGATGGCGGTGTCGAGAATCTCGCGCAGCAGGAACGGGGAGGCGACCCCGACCAGGGAGGATGCGCCGACCAGCAGGCCGACGACGGCCAGGCGGCCGCGGTAGGGGCGGAAGAGGCGGAGGATGCGGCGCACCTCGGCGGGCGGCCGGTCGGCGTCGGTGCGGGCATCGGGCGGGGGCGTCCACGTGGGTTCGTCGGGTTTCATGGGCTCCTTCGTCGGGCGTGAGGCGAGGCCGGGCGGTCCCGGCCCCGCAGAGTGAGAGCCTAGCTCATTGTTACCTGTACTCACAATGAACAAGGTCCTGATATTGTTCCCGTATGGACGCCCCAGATTCCTCCGGTCCGCTCGGCTCCCCCGGTCCGCCCGGCTCATACAGCTCCGGCTCATCCGACGCCGACGGCATACTCGCCGAGCAGCTGCTGCGGCTGACCCGTCGGCTGCACCGCATCCAGAGCCGCCAGCTGGAGCCGATCGACATCACTCCGGCCCAGTTCCGGCTGCTGCGGACGGTCGCGAGCTACGACGCGGCCCCCCGGATGGCGGATCTCGCCCGGCGTCTGGACGTCGTTCCGCGCGCCGTGACGACGCTGGTCGACGCGCTGGAGGCGAGCGGCCGGGTGCGCCGCGCCCCGGATCCCGACAGCCGCCGGGTGGTCCGCGTCGAGATCACGGACGAGGGGCGCGCCACGCTGCGGTCCCTGCGCAGCGCGCGCCGGGCGGCCGCAGAGGAGATCCTGGCTCCATTGACCGCCGATCAGCGCGAGGTGCTCGGCGGGCTGCTGTCCGCCCTGGTCGACGGCATGCCGGAACGCCACTGCTGAGCACCGCGCCGAGCCGCCGAGAGGATGGCCGAGATGCCGCTGCTGGAGCCCGACCCGGATGCCCTGCGCCCCGGAACGGCCCGGGAACCCGCCCCCGACCGGGTCACCGACGGCAGTTCCGGGGGCACCCCGGAACCGCTGCGCGGCGAGCTGACGGCCCTGCTCGGCGCGGACAAGGTGCTCTGGAAGATCTCCGACCTCGTGCGGTACGCCTCCGACGCCAGCCCCTACCGCTTCCTCCCCCGGGTCGTGCTGGTCCCCGAGGATCTCGACGACGTCTCCGCGATCCTGTCGTACGCCCACGGCAAGGGCCGTGACGTGGTCTTCCGGGCCGCCGGCACCAGCCTCAACGGCCAGGCGCAGGGCGAGGACATCCTCGTCGACGTACGCCGTCACTGGACCGGGGTCGAGGTGCTGGACGACGGGGCGCGGGCCCGGATCGGGCCGGGGACGACGGTCATGCGGGCCAACGCCACCCTCGCCCGGTACGGCAGGCTGCTGGGCCCCGACCCGGCCAGCGCCATCGCCTGCACCGTCGGCGGGGTCGTCGCCAACAACGCCTCGGGCATGACGGCGGGCACCACCCGCAACTCCTACCGGACGCTCGCCTCGCTCACCTTCGTACTGCCGAGCGGCACCGTCGTCGACACCGCCGACCCCGCCGCGGACGAGGAGCTGGCCCGCGCCGAGCCGGAGCTGTGCGCCGGGCTGCTGGAGCTGAAGGCCGAGATCGAGGCGGACGAGGAGCTGACCGCCAGGATCCGCGCCAAGTACACGATCAAGAACACCAACGGTTATCGCCTGGACGCCTTCCTCGACGGGGCGACCCCGGTGGAGATCCTGCGGGGGCTGATGGTGGGCTCCGAGGGCACCTTCGGCTTCATCTCGGAGGTCGTCTTCGACACGCTGCCGCTGGACCGGCGGGTCTCCAGCGCCCTGTTGTTCTTCCCCTCCCTCACCGCCGCCGCGGCCGCCGTGCCCGGGTTCAACGAGGCGGGGGCCATCGCGGTGGAGCTGATGGACGGCAACACCCTGCGCGCCTCCGTCAGCGTGCCGGGCGTTCCGGCGGACTGGGCGGCGCTGCCCCGGGAGACGACCGCGCTGCTGGTGGAGTTCCGGGCGGCCGACGAGGCCGGCCAGGAGGCGTTCGAACGGGCGGCCGACGCCGTCGTCGCCGGTCTCGACCTGGTCGCCCCGGCCGCGTCGGTGACCAACGCGTTCACCCGGGACGCCGCGACGATCGCCGGGTACTGGAAGGCCCGCAAGGCGTTCGTCACGGCGGTCGGCGGGTCCCGGCCCTCGGGCACCACCCTGATCACGGAGGACTTCGCGGTGCCGCCCGTCCGGCTGGCGGATGCCTGCGAGGCGCTGCTGGAGCTCCAGGCGCGCCATGGTTTCGACGCCGCCGTGGCCGGTCACGCCGCCCACGGCAATCTGCACTTCCTGCTCGCGTTCGACGCGGCGAAGCCGTCCGACGTCGAGCGGTACGACGCGTTCATGCAGGAGTTCTGCGCGCTGGTGGTGGACCGTTTCGACGGGTCGCTCAAGGCGGAGCACGCCACCGGACGCAATATCGCGCCGTTCCTGGAGCGGGAGTGGGGGCCGCGCGCCACCGCGCTGATGTGGCGGACGAAGCAGGTCATCGACCCCGCCGGGGTGCTCGCTCCGCGCATCGTGCTGGACCGGGATCCGCGGGCCCATCTGCGGGGTCTGAAGACCATTCCGAAGGTGGAGGCGGTCGCCGACCCGTGCATCGAGTGCGGCTTCTGCGAACCGACCTGTCCCAGCGAGGATCTGACGACCACTCCGCGCCAGCGGATCGTGCTGCGCCGGGAGATGATGCGCCAGGCCGACGGCTCACCGGTGGAGGCCGGGCTCCTGGACGCCTATGGATACGACGCCGTGGACACCTGTGCCGGGGACTCCACCTGCAAGCTCGCCTGTCCGGTCGGCATCGACACCGGGGCGATGATGAAGGGCTTCCGGCACCGCAGGCACACCCCGCGCGAGGAGCGGATCGCGGCGCTCACCGCGAAGAACTTCCGGGTGGTGGAGGCGTCGGCGCGGCTCGCCGTGGCCGCGGCCGACACGGTCGGCGAGCGGGTGGGCGACGGCCCGCTCCAGGCCGTGACGCGGCTCGCGCGCAGGGCTGTGCGCCCCGATCTCGTACCGGAGTGGCTGCCGCAGCTCCCCGGTGCGGCGGCCCGGCGGCTGCCGCCCACCACGAGGGTCGGGGCGAGCGCGGTCTACTACCCGGCCTGCGTCAACCGCATCTTCGCCGGGCCGGAGCGGAAGGAGACGCCGGGCCTCTCCCTGGCCGAGGCGGTCGTCGCCGTGTCCGGGCGGGCCGGGAGGCCCGTGTGGATCCCCGAGGACGTCGCGGGGACGTGCTGCGCGACGATCTGGCATTCCAAGGGGTACGACGCGGGCAACAGGATCATGGCGAACCGCATCGTGGAGGCCGCCTGGGGCTGGACGGCGGGCGGGACGCTGCCGCTGGTCGTGGACGCGTCCTCCTGCACGCTCGGCATCGCCGAGGAGGTGGTGCCCTACCTCAGCGAGGACAATCGCGCCCTGCACCGCGAACTGACCGTCGTGGACTCGCTGGTGTGGGCGGCCGAGGAGCTGCTGCCGCGTCTGACGGTGTTCCGGACGGTCGGCTCGGCGGTCCTGCATCCGACCTGTTCGATGGAACACCTGGGTGACGTAGGGCAGTTGCGGGCGCTGGCCGAGGCCTGTGCGGAGGAGGTGGTGGTGCCGGACGACGCGGGGTGCTGCGCGTTCGCCGGCGACCGGGGCATGCTCCACAAGGAGTTGACCGACTCGGCGACGGCCAAGGAAGCCGCCGAGGTCGGCCGCCGCCCCTACGACGCCCATCTGTCGGCGAACCGGATGTGCGAGATCGGCATGGAACGCGCCACCGGGCACCCCTACCGCTCGGCGCTGATCGAGCTGGAGCACGCCACCCGGCCGACCGTCGGGTGAGCCGGTGACGGCCGGCGCGGACACCCCCGCCGGCCTGCACAACTGAGCGTTTCGAGGCCCCAATTGGTTGCACCAGTTGGGGCTTCGGCGTGCCGTGAAGAAAGTCCAAGGTTTGAGGACGAGAGTCCAAATACTTCCCTTGCGCACCATCAGCCTCACCCTCCAGGGTCCTTACCGAGACCCGGTCCCCGCGCCCGTATCCGTACGGGGGACCGGTCGCGCTCGCGCACCGTCTGAACCCCCAACCCCACCTGGAGGCTCGATGAACGACGACGCCCGGCCCGCACCGGAACCGCAGGACATACCCCCGCACAGCGGCGCGGCCGACGAGCCGGACCGGCAGGATCCCAGTCGCCGTTCCGTGCTGTGGACCACGGCGGGCGTGGCGGGGGCCGGACTCGGCATCGGCGCACTGGGCGGGGGCACCGCGTCGGCGGCCGAGCCGACCGCCGTCTCCACCGCGGAGGCGGTCGCCGCGGCCCCCGCCCGGCAGGGCCGCACCATGGCGGGCGTCCGCTTCGAGGGCCGTTCCACGGTCCGGGTCGGCATCGTGGGCCTCGGCAACCGGGGCGGCAGCATGATCGATCTCTTCCTCGCCGTCCCGGGCGTCCAGGTGAAGGCGGTCTGCGACCCGGTCCGGGACAAGGCCGAGAAGGCGGCAGCGAAGGTGACGGCCGCCGGTCAGCCCGCCCCGACCGTCTACGCCAAGGGCGAGGACGACTACGAGAACCTCTGCAAGCGCGGCGACCTCGACTTCGTCTATGTGGCGACGCCCTGGGAGCTGCACTTCCCGATGGCGAAGGCGGCGATGCTGAACGGGAAGCACGTCGGCGTGGAGTGTCCGATCGCCATGCGGCTGGAGGAGCTCTGGCAGCTGGTGGACCTCTCGGAGCGGACCCGGCGGCACTGCATGCAGTTGGAGAACTGTTGTTACGGCAAGAACGAGATGCGGGTGCTGCGCATGGCGCACGCCGGTCTCTTCGGTGATCTGCTGCACGGGGCGGGGGCCTACAACCACGATCTGCGCGGGCTGATGTTCGACCCCGACTACTACGAGGGCCCGTGGCGGCGGCTGTGGCACACCCGGCTGCGCGGTGACCTCTACCCCAACCACGGGTTCGGGCCGGTCGCCAACTACATGGACGTCAACCGGGGCGACCGGGCCGTCAGCATCACGAGCATCGGCACGCCCGCCCTGGGGCTCGCCGCGTACCGCAAGGAGCACGTGCCGCCCGGCGACCCCAGCTGGAAGGAGTCGTACATCGGGGCCGACCGGACGATCAGCCTTGTGCAGACGGCCAAGGGCCGGGTGATCCGGCTGGAGCACGATGTGTCGACCCCGCACCCGTACTCCCGGATCAACAGCCTCGGCGGTACGCGGGGCGTGTTCGAGGACTACCCGGAGCGGATCTATCTGGAGCCCGACCACACGGACGACCAGTGGGCGGACTTCTCGAAGTACGCCGAGTGGGACCACTGGCTGTGGAAGGAGCACGCGAACCCGCCGGGCGGGCACGGCGGCATGGACTACATGATGGTCTTCCGGCTGATGCAGTGCATGCGGCTCGGTCTGGTCCCCGACTTCGACGTGTACGACGCGGCCACCTGGACCGCTCCCGTACCGCTGAGCCATCTCTCCATCAAGGCCAAGGGCGCGCCGCTGCCGATCCCGGACTTCACCCGGGGCGAGTGGAGGAAGGCCCGGTCCGGCGTGGACTCCGAGAAGCCCGCGGAGTGACGTTCGCGGGGTCCCGGGCCGATCCGGCGCGGGACCCCGCAGGGCGGTGGCACACCGTAAAACCGGTTGCCCCGGAACGGGACGAACAGGGAGCCTTGCACGTCACCCCGTTCTTCGAGGTCCACCCGGATCTCCGTTTCACGAGCCCTGGGACGTCATGCAGATTCGCGACCTTCCGTATTCGGATCCCGGCGACCCCGATGTCCGTTCAGGCCCTCGATTCCTCTACTGGCTCGGGCGCAATCAGCTAGCCGGGCAGCTGAAGTCCCTCTCCTGGGGGCTGCTGCACCAGCTCGGCATCGCCGGTCTCCCGGTCACCGTGGGGCTCGCCGTCCAGGCCGTCATCGACCGCTCCGGCGGGCGGCTCGCGCTGGCCGGTGGCCTCATCCTGGCGCTCGGCGTCGTGATCGCCGTCGGCGACACCATGCTCCACCGGACGGCCGTGACCAACTGGATCAGCGCCGCCGCCCGGGTCCAGCAGCTGCTCGCCCGCAAGACCGCCGAGCTGGGCTCGGCGCTGACGCGGCGGGTCGCGGCCGGTGAGGTCGTCGCCGTGTCGACCGGGGACGTGGAGAAGATCGGCTGGTTCGTCGAGGCGCTCTCCCGCTTCGCGGCGGCCGCCACCGCCCTCGTGGTGATCTGTGTGGGCCTGGCCTTCTACCTCCCCTCCCTCGGGCTGATGGTGGCGCTCGCCATGCCGGTGCTCGCGCTGGCCGTGCTTCCGTTGCTGCCGCGCGCCACCCGGCGCGCCGACGAGCAGCGCGAGAAGGCGGGCAAGGCGACCGAGCTGGCCTCGGACACGGTCGCCGGACTGCGCGTGCTGCGCGGCATCGGCGGCGAGGAGCTGTTCCTCGGCCGCTACCGCCGCGCCTCGCAGGAGGTCCGCAGGGCGGCCGTGCGCAGCGCCCGGATGTGGGCGCTGATCTCGGCGGTGCAGGTGCTGCTGCCGGGCATCCTGCTGATCTCGCTGGTCTGGTACGGGGCGACGCTGGCCCGCGACGGCCGCATCGACGTCGGCCAGCTGGTCACCGTCTACAGCGCGGCCACGCTGATGCTGTTCCCCTTGCGTCACTTCGAGGAGATCGCGATGGCGTACTCCTTCTCGCGGCCGTCCGCCCAGCGTGCGGTGCGGGTGCTGTCGCTGCACCGCAGTGCGCGGGAGGCCACGGTGGAGGGCGTGACGCCGACCGGCGATCTGTACGACCCGGCGACCGGTCTGATGGCCCCGCGCGGGCAGTTCACCGCCGTCGTCTGCGGCGACCCGGACGAGGCCGGCCGGCTGGCCGAACGGCTCGGCGGGCACGCGGAGACCGGCGAGGACGGCGACGAGCCGGCTCCGTCCGTGCTGCTCGGCGCGGTCGCCCTGGACGAGGTCCCGCTGGACACCGCACGGGCGGCGGTGCTGGTCCAGGACAAGGACCCGGTGCTGCTGTCCGGCACTCTCCAGGAGCTGCTGGACGTGCCGTCCTCCGGTCTGGTCACGGCGGAGGCGGCGTTGGAGGCGGCCCAGTGCGGTGATGTGCTGAGCGCCCTGGCTCAGGCCTCCCCCGACGACGACGGGGACCCGATGCGGACCCGGATCACCGAGCGCGGCCGGTCCCTGTCCGGCGGTCAGCGCCAGCGCCTGGCGCTGGCCCGGTCGCTGGTCACCGACCCGGAGGCGCTGGTGCTGGACGAGCCGACCTCTGCGGTCGACTCGCACACCGAGGCGCGCGTCGCCGCCGGGATCGCGAAGCTGCGCGAGGGGCGTACGACGGTGGCGTTCGCCTCGTCGCCGCTGCTGCTCGACGCCGCCGACCGGGTGGTCCTCGTCCACGAGGGCACCGTCGTCGCCGTGGGCGTCCACCGCGAACTGCTGCGCACCGAACCGCGCTACCGGGCGGTCGTCACCCGGGAGACCGACGACGAAGCGGCGGCGTCCGCACCGGACGCCGTGACGGGCATCGCGTCCGTACCCGCCGCGAAGAGCATCCAGGAAATCGAGGAGAGGGCATGATCGGCGTCGCACCCCCGGCGTACGACCCCGCGGCACCGGAGTCGGCGACGACGCTGCCCGTGGGCACGCCGACGACCGTGCGGAGTTACGTACGGAGTCTGCTGCGCCGGCACCGCAGGGCGTTCGCCGTCCTGATCACGGTCAACGCGGTGGCGGTGATCGCCTCGATCACCGGACCGTATCTGCTGGGCGGACTGGTCGAGGACCTGTCGAACGGCGTCGCCGAGCTCCATCTGGAGCGCACCGCCGCGATCTTCGCCGTCGCGCTGGTCGTCCAGGTCCTGTTCACCCGCTCCATGCGGCTGCGCGGGGCGATGCTGGGCGAGGAGATGCTCGCGGACCTGCGTGAGGACTTCCTCGTACGGTCCGTCGGGCTGCCGCCGGGCGTCCTGGAGCGGGCCGGGACGGGCGATCTGCTGTCCCGGATCACCACGGACATCGACCGGCTGGCGAACGCGATGCGCGAGGCCGTGCCGCAGCTGGCGATCGGCGTCGTGTGGGCCGGGCTGCTGCTCGGCGCGATGACGGTGACCGCGCCCCCGCTGGCGCTGGCCGTGCTGGTCGCGCTGCCGGTGCTGATCGTGGGCTGCCGCTGGTACTTCCGCCGGGCCCCCTCGGCGTACCGCTCGGAGGCCGCCGGTTACGCCGCCGTCGCCGCGATGCTCGCGGAGACGGTGGACGCCGGGCGGACCGTGGAGGCGCACCGCCTCGGCGACCGCCGGGTGGCGCTGTCGGACCGGCGGATCAAGGAGTGGACGGCGTGGGAGCGGTACACGCTGTTCCTGCGTTCGGTGCTGTTCCCCGTCATCAACGCGACGTACGTGACGATCCTCGGCGCGGTCCTGCTGCTCGGCGGCTGGTTCGTGCTGGAGGGCTGGATCACGGTCGGGCAGCTGACGACGGGGGCGCTGCTGGCCCAGATGATGGTCGACCCGATCGGTCTGATCCTGCGCTGGTACGACGAGCTCCAGGTGGCCCAGGTGTCGCTGGCCCGGCTGGTCGGCGTCCGGGAGATCGAGCCGGACGCGGGTGATGCCGGGGTGGGCCCGGACGGGCGCGACGTACGGGCGGACGAGGTCCGCTTCGGCTACCGGGACGGCGTCGACGTGCTGCACCGGGTGTCGCTCGACGTGGCTCCGGGCACCCGGCTCGCCCTGGTCGGCCCCTCCGGCGCGGGCAAGTCGACGCTGGGCCGGCTGCTGGCGGGGATCTACGCGCCGCGCACCGGTGAGGTGACGCTCGGCGGGGCCGAGCTGTCGCGGATGACGGCGGAGCGGGTCCGTGAGCATGTGGCCCTGGTCAACCAGGAGCACCATGTCTTCGTCGGCTCGCTCCGGGACAACCTGCTGCTGGCCCGCGACGGGGCGAAGGACGCCGAGCTGTGGGCGTCGCTGGCCGCGGTCGACGCGGACGGCTGGGCGAAGGGCCTGGACAAGGGGCTGGACACCGAGGTCGGTTCGGGCGGGTTCGCGCTGACCCCGGCGCAGGCCCAGCAGATCGCGCTGGCCCGACTCGTGCTGGCCGATCCGCACACGCTGGTGCTGGACGAGGCGACCTCGCTGCTGGACCCGCGGGCCGCCCGTCATCTGGAGCGTTCACTGGCCCGGGTACTGGAGGGCCGCACGGTGGTGGCCATCGCGCACCGGCTGCACACCGCGCACGACGCGGATGTGATCGCGGTGGTGGAGGACGGCCGGATCAGCGAGCTGGGCAGCCATGACGAACTGGTCGCGGCGGACGGCGCGTACGCCTCCCTGTGGCGGTCCTGGCACGGGTGAGCGGCCCGACACCGGCGAGTGATGCGACACGGGTGAGTGATCCGGACGGCCCGGGGTTCACCGGGCCGTCCGGGTGCGGTTGGGCTGGAGGAGCTGGTCGACGGGCGCGTAGTCGTCCGTGAGCACCCGGGCGTTCCCGGTCCAGACGGCGAGGGCGTCGCCGGTGGTGATCCGCCAGCCGACGTCCCTGGCGTCCAGGGCCTCCTGGACCGCGGCGGCGTCGACCGGCCGGCCGGAGGCGACCACCACCAGATTGCCGCCGATCGTCGAAGCCGTCGGGTCCAGTCCGATGTCCGCCGGCTTTCCCATCAGCGCGACATGCGGGAAGACCGAGGCGAGGGTGGCGACCTCGGCGCGGGCGAAGGCCAGTGCGCCGTGGTCGATGAGGTTGGCGACGTACAGTCCGTCCTCGTCGAGCGCCCGGCGTACGTCGCCCAGCGCCTGTGCCGTCGTGAGGTGCCACGGCACGCTGACGCCTCCGAAGGCGTCGCCGACGATCAGGTCGCGGCTGCCCGCCGCCAGTCTCCGCAGCCCCAGCCGCCCGTCCTCCACCCGCACGTCGATCCCGGTCGTGGCCGAAGGGCCGAGGCCGAACCGCTCGTGGTCGATGCGGACGACTCCGCCGTCGATCTCCGAGACGAGGCTCCGGGTGCCGGGGCGTGCGGCCGCGAGGTAGCGGGGGAAGGTGAGGCCGCCGCCCCCGATGTGGTGGGCGGTCAGCGGCTCGCCCTCGGGGAAGGCGGTGTCGGCCACGGAGGCGAGGGCGCGGACGTAGGCGAACTTCAGATGTGCCGGGTCCTCGACGTCGACGTAGGAGTGGTTCAGGCCGTCCAGGACGAGCGTGCGGCCGCTGTTCCGGTCGGGGTCCGCGACGACCCGGGCGCAGTGGTAGCGGGTCTCCGCGTCGCAGCCGCCGGGGGCGAACGCGGTGGCGAGGGAGCCCGCGACGACGGTGGCGAGGGCCACGGCCGTGGTGCGCCGCCAACGCCGGGCCTGCCGTCCGACGACGGCGGCACCGAGCACCAGCAGCGTTCCGAGGCCGATCAGGATGGTGCTGACGGGCAGTCGGGAGACCAGGACGAATCCGGTGAGGACGGTGCCGACGATGGCTCCGAAGGTGCCCACGCCCGAGAGCCGTCCGACGACCGTGCCGGTCTCGGCGAGGCTGGTGAGCCGGAGCTTCGTCACGAACGGGGTCACCGCGGAGAGCAGTGCGCCGGGCACCAGGAGGGTCGCCGACGCGACCAGCAGAAGCAGTGCGGGCGACCACTCTGCGGTGGTGCGGAGCAGGAGCGGGGTGAGCGCGACGACGACGCCCGACACCCCGAGCGCCGGGCCGATGAGCCGGTGCGGATCGACCTGGTCCGCGATGCGCCCGCCCAGCCAGGAGCCCAGTGCGATGGCGGTGAGGGCGATGCCGATCACCATCGTGCTGGTCTCCAGCGTGAGACCGAGGTACGGGGCCAGCAGCCGCAGGGCGACGATCTCGACCACCAGGACCGCGGCCGACGAGCCGAACACGAGCACCGCCGCGGTCCGGGGGCCCAGGCCCCGGTCGCGGGGCGGATCGTCTTCGGCTTTGCGGGGGTCGTCGGCCACGGGCGAGGAGGGCGTTGTGGTCACCGCAGCATCCTCGCACGCGGGCGGCGGCCGAACTCCTGTGGTACCGAAGGGCGAAGAGGGCGCGAACACCCGTTCCCGCGCCTCGCGGAAGGTGCTTCCGTAGGGCCGGTGCGGGCGAGAAATCGTGATGCGTTCTCGCCGGAGCCGGTGCTCCAATGAGCCGGTGCGCAGCGACGAGAAGATCACGACCGTGGACCGTGGACGCTTTCCGGATGCCGTGTCGCCGTGGGAGGACCCGGTCTGGCGGGCCGAGGTGCTCGACTGGGTGGCCGGGGGTCTCGCCGCCCACGGCCTCGTGGAGTCCGGCCCCCGGCAGGTGCGCCTGCGCCCCTGGTCGGTGCTGGTGCGGCTGGCCGTCGCGGACCGTGCGCCGGTGTGGTTCAAGGCCGTTCCGCCCGCCGCGGCCTTCGAGGCCGGGCTCGCCGATGCCCTGGCCCGCTGGGTTCCCGCCCAGGTGCTGACACCGCTCGCCGTCGAGGCGGAACGGGGCTGGACACTCGTCCCGGACGGTGGTCCGGTGCTGTGGGAGCTGCTCGAAGGACAGCCCGTCGACCCTGACCCCCGGTACTGGGAGGAGCCGCTGCGTCAGTACGCCGCGATGCAGCGGGCGCTGGTTCCGTACACGGACGAGATCGTGGCGCTCGGGGTGCCGGCGGCCCGGCCGCGCGATCTGCCGGCGCTGTTCGACCGGCTGGTCGCGGAGAACTCCGCGCTGACGCCGGAGGACCGGGTGGCACTGGCGGCCCTGCGGCCCCGGGTGACGGACTGGTGCGAGGAGCTGACGGCGTCGGGGGTGGCGGATTCGCTGGACCACGCCGATCTGCACGAGAGCCAGCTCTTCGAGCCCGCGCCGGGCCGGTTCGCCTTCTTCGACTGGGGCGACGCGCTGGTCGGGCATCCGTTCCACAGTCTGCTGGTGCCCGCCCGGGCCGCCCGTGAGCGGTTCGGCCCGGAGGTGCTGCCCCGGCTGCGGGACGCCTATCTGGAGCCGTGGACCGGCGGGGGCGTCACGGCGGCCGGGCTGCGCCGTGCGGTGAGCCTGGCCTGGCGGCTGGCGGCGCTCGGCCGGGCCGCCTCGTGGGGGCGGATGTTCCCCGTACCGCCGGGTGCGGCGGCCGCACCCGGGGACGCCGAGGCCGCTCACTGGCTGCGGGAGCTGTCGGTCGCCCCGCCGCTGTGAGCGGCCCCCGTTCACCTCTGCCAGGAGGCGGATGGCGGGACGTCCGGTGAGGATGAGGGGTGAATCACCCGGTAAACGGGGCAGGCGAGCGCAGAACCACGCAAGCCCGAGAAGGGACGCAGACCGTGGCACCACCCAGGATTCTCGTCGTCGGCGCCGGCTTCGCAGGCGTCGAGTGCGTACGCCGCCTGGAGCGCAGGCTCGCTCCGGGCGAGGCCCAGATCACGCTCGTCACACCGTTCTCGTACCAGCTGTATCTGCCGCTGCTCCCCCAGGTGGCCTCCGGGGTGCTGACCCCCCAGTCCGTCGCGGTGTCGCTGCGCCGCAGCCGCCGTCACCGGACCAGGATCGTGCCGGGCGGGGCGATCGGCGTGGACACCCGGGCGAAGGTCTGTGTGATCCGGAAGATCACGGACGAGATCGTGAACGAGCCGTACGACTACATCGTGCTGGCGGCGGGCAGCGTCACCCGGACCTTCGACATCCCCGGGCTGCTGGACCACGCCCGGGGTATGAAGACGCTGGCCGAGGCGGCGTACGTCCGGGACCACGTGATCGCCCAGCTGGATCTGGCGGACGCCAGTCACGACGAGGCCGAGCGGGCGTCGCGGCTCCAGTTCGTGGTGGTCGGCGGCGGTTACGCGGGCACCGAGACGGCGGCCTGCCTCCAGCGGCTGACCACCAACGCGGTGAAGCACTATCCGCGGCTGGACGCCCGGCTGATCAAGTGGCATCTGATCGACATCGCTCCGAAGCTGATGCCGGAGCTGGGCGACAAGCTGGGGCAGGCCGCCCTGGAGGTGCTCCGGAAGCGGAACATCGAGGTGTCGCTCGGGGTGTCGATCGCCAAGGCGGGGCCGGAGGAGGTCACGTTCACCGATGGCCGGGTGCTGCCCTGCCGGACCCTGATCTGGACCGCCGGAGTGGCGGCCAGCCCGCTGATCGCCACCCTCGGCGCGGAGACGGTACGCGGCCGGCTCGCGGTGACGCCGCAGCTGACGCTGCCGGGCGCGGACGGGGTGTTCTCGCTCGGCGACGCGGCCGCAGTGCCCGACCTGGCGAAGGGCGACGGGGCGGTCTGCCCGCCCACCGCGCAGCACGCGATGCGTCAGGGCCGGGTGCTCGCCGACAATCTGATCGCCTCGCTGCGCCGTCAGCCGCTCAAGGACTATGTGCACAAGGACCTGGGGCTCGTCGTGGACCTCGGTGGCAAGGACGCGGTGTCCAAGCCGCTGGGCATCGAGCTGCACGGGCTGCCCGCGCAGGCGGTGGCGCGCGGCTACCACTGGTCGGCGCTGCGGACGAACGTCGCCAAGACCCGGGTCATGACGAACTGGATGCTGAACGCGGTCGCCGGCGACGACTTCGTACGGACCGGGTTCCAGTCCCGCAAGCCGGCGACGCTGCGGGACTTCGAGTACACGGACGTCTATCTGACGCCCGAGCAGATCAAGGAGCACACGGCGTCGACGGTCATCAAGCACTGACCGGCCGGACACCGCGGTGAGCGCGCCCTTCGAAGGACGGGGGGCGCGCTCAGCGCTGCCGGGACAGGACCGTCTCCACGGTGTCCGCCTCCTGGGCGGTCTTGTCCTCCCGGTAGCGCAGGACACGGGCGAATCGCAGGGTGACGCCCGCCGGGTAGCGGGTGGAGCGCTGGAGTCCGTCGTAGGCGATCTCCACGACGAGTTCCGGGCGTACGGTGACGACATGGCCGTCGTCGTCGGTGGCCAGCTCGCCCAGCTTCTCGGTCTGCCACTCCAGCAGGGCGTCCGTGAGCCCCTTGAAGGTCTTGCCGAGCATCGCGAACGTACCGTCGGGCCGCCGGGCGCCCAGGTGCAGGTTGGAGAGCTTGCCGGTGCGGCGGCCGCTGCCCCGCTCGACGGCCAGCACCACCAGGTCCAGGGTGTGCACCGGCTTCACCTTCAGCCAGGACGCGCCCCGGCGGCCCGCGCTGTAGGCGGCGGCCAGGTCCTTGACGACGACGCCCTCGTGGCCGCGTTCCAGGGTGTCGGCGAGGAAGGCGTCGGCGGCCGCGCGGGTGCCGGGGTCGTGCGGGTCGGCGACGAGGGCGCGGCCGACCCGCAGGTTCTCCGGGAGGAGCCGGGCCAGGGCCGTGTGACGGTCGGCGTAGGGCAGGTCGAGCAGGTCCTCGTCGTCGACGAGGAGCGCGTCGAAGAAGACCGGCACGACGGGCACGTGCGCCGCCGCTCCGGCCACGTCCCGCCGTGAGCCCACCCGGGAGGCGGTCTCCTGGAAGGGCCGGGGCCGGCCGTCCTCTCCCAGTGCGATCACCTCGCCGTCCAGGATGAAGCGGCCGGCCGGGAGGGCGGCGACGGCGGCGGTGAGCTCGGGCAGCCGGTCGGTGATGTCGTCGAGGGTCCGGGTGTAGGCGCGGATCCGGTCGCCGTCGCGGTGGACCTGTACCCGGATCCCGTCGAGCTTCTCCTCCACGGCGCACGGGCCCAGCTTGTCCAGCGCGTCCCCGACCGAGCCGGCCGTGTGCGCGAGCATCGGCTGGACGGGCCGCCCGACGGTGAGGCGGAAGGCGGCGAGCGCGTCGGGGCCGTCCGCGAGGAGCACCCCGGCGACCTGCTGGAGCGATCCGGCGAGCATCACGGCGCGCCGGACGTCGGCGGGCGGTGCTTCGGCGGCGCGGGCCAGGGCGTCGGCGGCGACGGCGTCCAGGGCCCCCTGGCGTACCTCGCCGGTGAGCAGGGCCCGCAGAAAACGCTGCTCGTCGGCGGTGGCGGCCGCGAACAGGGCGCGCAGCCGCTCCTTGCGCCGGGCCTGGGAGCCGGGACCGGAGGTGGCGGCCAGCGCGGTCAGCTCGGCGTCGACGCCGGTGACGGTGAGCGTGGGCTCCGGGGCCGGTTCGACAGGGTCCCCGAGGGTCCGCCATCCCACACCGATACGGCCCTGGGGCAGCCGTCCGGCGAGGTACGGGATGACGACGGGGACGTCCTCGGGTCCGGCGTCGCGGAACAGGCCGGCGAGGAGCGCCACCTTCCGGGACCGGGCGGAGGTGGCGGCGACCTCCAGCGACACCTGGGCGAGCTCGGCGAGCAGCATGCGCCCATGGTGCTACGGGGCGGAGCGCGCCGCCCGCCGGAGAAGCACCGGACGCACCGGACGCCGACCGGCCGGGCGAGGCGTCATACGTCGTGCCGACCGGCCGGGCGAGGGCGTCATATGTAGTTGAGGGCGGCGGCCCCGCCCACTCCCCCGAGGACCATGAAGGCGGGCATCAGCACCTTCATCTCGACCCAGCTGCCGGCCCGGAAGCGCATGGCCTTCGGCGGGCCGATCGGGTACCAGCGCTTGCGGCCGATCGGAATGGGCCACAGGATCGGGCAGCCCGAGACGGTCAGCGCGTCGCCGATGTCGTGGACGAGGGCGCCCAGCACGATGGGCAGGCCGAGCCAGAGGTACTCCTGGCCGGGGGCGTCGAACAGCCAGTCGGCCCCGTGGCCGGGCTTGTCGAGAACGCCGGCCAGGATCCAGGCGCTGGTCGCGCCGAGCAGCCACACCAGGACGTCGCTGGAGACGCGGGCGGCCCGCCAGAGCAGGCCCTCGACGGCGAGCACGAGGTGGACGAAGAGGATCACGAGGACGGCCCAGCGGCCGCCGGTGATCGCGGCCACGGAGCAGCCGCCGCCGATGAGGACGGCCCACAGCCAGGTGTGGGTGAGGGTGCGGTGCCCACCGGTCCTGCGGGGGTCGCCGGCGCTCCTGGTGGCCTTGTAGACGGCGTAGGAGAGTTTGTCGACGATCTCGCAGAGGGCTTTGGAGACCGGGCCGAAGGCGCGCGAGATGGTCGCGGACTTGTGGTCGAGGTCGGGGGCGAGCGCGGCGCCCGCGCAGATCAGCGCCCCGACGACGAGGACGGGCCAGGGCATCGTGTGGCCCGCGGCGGTGGCCGCCGCGCCCACCCCCAGCCAGGCCGCCGCCCCTGACAGAGAGTGTGCCGGTCCCATCATGGTCTGTCCCGCCCCCAGTGGTTCGTGCGCCCATCACCGGTACGGCGCGGGCTGGTTGAGTGCGCAGCGTACCGTCCGTGATCTTCGTGCCGTCCGCCGGTTCCCTCATCCGGGCGGAAGACAGGCAAGATGGGGGCGTGACCCTCATCGACCAGCTTCCCCAGACCGCCGACCCGGACGCCCTCTTCGAGGCCTTCTCCTCATGGACCGAGAGCCAGGGCATCACGCTTTATCCGGCTCAGGAGGAGGCGCTGATCGAGGTGGTCTCCGGGGCGAACGTGATCCTGTCCACCCCGACCGGCTCCGGGAAGAGCCTGGTGGCGGCGGCCGCGCACTTCACCGCGCTGGCCCAGGACAAGGTCACCTTCTACACGGCGCCGATCAAGGCGCTGGTGTCGGAGAAGTTCTTCGACCTGTGCAAGCTCTTCGGCACCGAGAACGTCGGCATGCTCACCGGCGACGCCTCGGTCAACGCGGACGCCCCGGTGATCTGCTGTACGGCCGAGGTGCTGGCCTCCATCGCGCTGCGCGACGGCAAGTACGCCGACATCGGCCAGGTCGTGATGGACGAGTTCCACTTCTACGCCGAGCCGGACCGCGGCTGGGCCTGGCAGATTCCGCTGCTGGAGCTGCCGCAGGCGCAGTTCGTGCTGATGTCGGCGACACTCGGCGACGTCTCGATGTTCGAGAAGGACCTGACCCGGCGCACCGGCCGCCCCACCTCGGTGGTGCGTTCCGCGACCCGCCCGGTGCCGCTGAGCTACGAGTACCGCTTCACGCCGATCACCGAGACGCTGACCGAGCTGCTGGACACCCGGCAGTCGCCGGTCTACATCGTGCACTTCACGCAGGCGGCGGCGGTCGAGCGGGCGCAGTCGCTGATGAGCATCAACATGTGCACGAAGGAGGAGAAGGAGAGGATCGCCGATCTGATCGGCAGCTTCCGCTTCACCACCAAGTTCGGCCAGAACCTCTCCCGTTACGTACGCCACGGCATCGGCGTGCACCACGCGGGCATGCTGCCCAAGTACCGCCGTCTGGTGGAGAAGCTGGCCCAGGCGGGTCTGCTGAAGGTGATCTGCGGGACGGACACGCTCGGCGTCGGCGTCAACGTCCCCATCCGTACGGTGCTGTTCACGGCGCTCACCAAGTACGACGGCACCCGGGTGCGAACCCTGCGCGCGCGGGAGTTCCACCAGATCGCGGGCCGCGCCGGGCGGGCCGGCTTCGACACGGCGGGCTTCGTCGTGGCGCAGGCCCCCGAGCACGTCATCGAGAACGAGAAGGCCGTCAAGAAGGCGGGCGACGACCCGAAGAAGAAGCGCAAGGTCGTCCGCAAGAAGGCCCCGGAGGGCTTCGTCGCCTGGTCGGAGACCACCTTCGACAAGCTGATCCAGTCCGAGCCGGAGCCGTTGAACTCCCGTTTCCGGGTGACGCACACGATGCTGCTCGCGGTCATCGCCCGCCCGGGCAACGCCTTCGAGGCGATGCGGCATCTGCTGGAGGACAACCACGAGCCGCGCCGGGCGCAGCTGCGGCACATCCGGCGGGCCATCGCGATCTACCGTTCGCTGCTGGACGGCGGTGTGGTGGAGCAGCTGGAGACGCCGGACGCCGAGGGGCGGATCGTGCGGCTGACGGTCGATCTCCAGCAGGACTTCGCGCTGAACCAGCCGCTGTCCACGTTCGCGCTGGCCGCGTTCGACCTGCTGGACGCCGAATCGCCTTCGTACGCGCTGGACATGGTCTCGGTCGTCGAGTCGACGCTGGACGATCCCCGGCAGATCCTGGCCGCCCAGCAGAACAAGGCGCGCGGCGAGGCCGTGGGGCAGATGAAGGCGGACGGGGTCGAGTACGAGGAGCGGATGGAGCGGCTGCAGGAGGTCACGTACCCGAAGCCGCTGAGCGAGCTGCTGTGGCACGCCTACGACGTGTACCGCACGAGCCACCCGTGGGTGAACGACCACCCGGTGTCGCCGAAGTCGGTGATCCGGGACATGTACGAGCGCGCCATGACGTTCACGGAGTTCACCTCGCACTACGAGCTGGCCCGGACCGAGGGCATCGTGCTGCGGTATCTGGCGAGCGCGTACAAGGCGCTGGAGCACACGATCCCGGACGACGTGAAGTCGGAGGATCTCCAGGACCTGATCTCCTGGCTCGGCGAGATGGTGCGTCAGGTGGACTCCAGTCTGCTGGACGAGTGGGAGCAGCTGGCCAACCCCGAGGTGGAGACCGCCGAGCAGGCCCAGGAGAAGGCGGACGAGGTCAAGCCGGTCACGGCCAACCCCCGCGCCTTCCGGGTGCTGGTGCGCAACGCGATGTTCCGCCGGGTGGAGCTGGCCGCGCTGGACCGGGCGGGCGCGCTGGGCGAGCTGGACGGCGAGGCCGGGTGGGACGAGGACGCGTGGGGCGAGGCGCTGGACGCGTACTGGGACGCGCACGAGGAGATCGGGACCGGTCCGGACGCGCGCGGTCCGAAGCTGCTGAAGATCGAGGAGGACCCGGCGCACGGGCTGTGGCGGGTCTGGCAGGCGTTCGCCGACCCGGCGGGCGATCACGACTGGGGCATCAAGGCCGAGGTGGATCTCGCCGCGTCCGACGAGGAGGGCCGGGCGGTCGTCCGGGTCACCGAGGTCGGCCAGCTGTGAACCGGACCCTGACGCGTAACGGGAGAGGTACGGCATGACGAATCCGGCCGAGCGTCTGGTCGATCTGCTCGACCTGGAGCGGATCGAGGTCAACATCTTCCGCGGCCGCAGCCCGGAGGAGTCCCTGCAGCGGGTCTTCGGCGGGCAGGTCGCGGGCCAGGCGCTGGTGGCGGCGGGCCGGACGACCGACGGGGAGCGGCCGGTGCACTCGCTGCACGCCTATTTCCTGCGGCCGGGGCGGCCCGGGGTGCCGATCGTCTATCAGGTGGAGCGGGTGCGGGACGGGCGGTCCTTCACCACCCGGCGGGTGACGGCCGTGCAGGAGGGCCGGACGATCTTCAATCTGACGGCGTCCTTCCACCGCCCCGAGGAGGCGGGTTTCGAGCACCAGCTGCCGCCGGCCCGGATCGTCCCGGACCCGGAGGAGCTGCCGACGGTCGCCGAGGAGGTGCGCGAGCATCTGGGCGCGCTGCCGGAGGCGCTGGAGCGGATGGCCCGGCGGCAGCCCTTCGACATCCGTTACGTCGACCGGCTGCGCTGGACGAAGGACGAGGTCGAGGACGCCGATCCGCGGAGCGCGGTGTGGATGCGGGCGGTGGGGCCGCTGGGCGACGACCCGCTGGTGCACACCTGCGCGCTGACGTACGCGAGCGACATGACGCTGCTGGACGCGGTCCGTATCCCGGTGGAGCCGCTGTGGGGGCCGCGCGGCTTCGACATGGCGTCGCTGGACCATGCCATGTGGTTCCACCGGCCGTTCCGGGCGGACGAGTGGTTCCTGTACGACCAGGAGTCACCGATCGCGACGGGTGGCCGGGGGCTGGCGCGGGGGCGGATCTACGACCGTTCGGGGCAGCTGCTGGTGTCGGTGGTGCAGGAGGGGCTGTTCCGGCGGCTGGAGCCGTAGCGGCGTTCCGGCTCAGGTGCCGGGCAGCGGGTCCTGGTCGACCTCGTGGCGGCGGGTGCGGATGTCCGGCGGCGCGGGGTGCAGCTTGGCGTCGCAGGACGGCCCGAGGCCGGCCCGGCGCGAGTCGGTCCCGGTGAGGGGGCGGCCGCAGAGCCGGCAGCGGACGAGGCGGCGGCCCCGGGGCTGCTCGGCCGCCGTGTCCCGGGGGGCGGTTCCGTCGGCCCCGGGCAGCGGTTCGGGGAAGGTTTCGGGAGTGTCCACCCCTTGATCCTCCCAGTACGGCTGCGTGGCGGCGGCCCGCGTCCGTTCCGCCGGGTTCGGCGCCGGGCGTCCGGTTTGCCGAACGGGGCCGGGGCCGCGTTACTGGAGTGAGCCCCGGGCCACCGGCGGGGCACGGCTCCGGGCGACGGGGCCGGGAGCCGCGGAGGTGCCGGGATGGACATGATCCACATCCGCGCGGTGAGCCCGCCGGACCTGACCGACGAGGTCGTCGGCCGGCTCTCGGGCGACCCCTGCGTCCTCAATCTCATCGTCCAGCGCGACGCGGCCCGCAACCCCGACGGCGACTCCATCGCCTGCGACGTGCTGACGGGGGCGGCCAACGAGGTCCTGCACCGTCTGCGCGCCGTCCACCTCGACCAGCGGGGCTCCCTCGTCATCGAACCGGTCGACATGGCGTTCTCCGGCGCGGCCACCGAAGGCGGGCAGCGCGAGCTGGGGCCGCTGAGCCGGGCGCCGGTCTGGGAGCAGGTCGAGGCACGCATCCGGTCCGGGGGGCGGTATCCGCCGAGCTTCTACCTCTATCTGGTGATCGCCGGTCTGATCGGTTCGGTCGGCATCGTCACCAACTCGCAGATCCTTATCGTGGGCGCGATGGTCGTCGGGCCGGAGTACGGCGCCATCGTCAGCGTGGCGCTGGGGATCGACCGGGGCCGGCGGGCCATGGTGCGCGGCGGGCTGGCCGCCCTGGGCGCCGGTTTTCTCCTCACCATCGTGGTCACCTTCCTCTTCGCCCTCCTCATCCGCGGTTTCGGGCTGGAGTCGGAGGCCTTCGAGCGGGGGCTGCGGCCCGTCTCCAATCTCATCAACACACCGAACTTCTTCTCGGTGGCCGTCGCCACCCTGGCCGGGATCGTCGGGATCGTGTCGCTCACCGAGGCCAGGACGAGCGCCCTGCTCGGGGTGTTCATCTCCGTGACGACGATCCCGGCCGCCGCGGACATCGCCGTCTCCACCGCGTTCACCAGCTGGTCCGACGTACGGGGCTCGGCCGTCCAGCTCGTGGTGAACATCCTGGTGCTGATCGTGGTGGGCACCGCCACGCTCAAGGCCCAGCGGGCGATCTGGCGGCGGGTCGGCCTGCGGCGCGACCGTGAGCGCCGGCTCGCCGAAGAGGTCTGACGCACTGCCCGAAGACGCCCGACGCACTCCGGAAGGGGCACCTCATGGACCGGGAAGCCGCCGCACCGCTGCGCGCCGCACCGCATGCGACACCGGCCGAACGGGCGGCGCTGGGCAAGGCCGCGCGCCGGGTCGCGCCGCGGTCGGGCCATGCGGAGTTCACGCCGTCGCCGCACCGCCCCGACCCGCTGGCCGTCCTCGAAGCACAGTCCGCCGACCGGGTGCCCGAACTGGTCCCGATCCGCTACGCCCGGATGACCGAGTCCCCGTTCCGCTTCTACCGGGGCGCGGCCGCCCTGATGGCCGCCGACCTGGCGGGCAGCCCCGACTCGGGGATCCGGGCGCAGCTGTGCGGCGACGCCCACCTGCTGAACTTCCGGCTGCTGGCCTCGCCCGAGCGGAATCTGCTCTTCGACATCAACGACTTCGACGAGACGCTGCCGGGCCCCTGGGAGTGGGACGTCAAACGGCTGGCGGCCAGCCTCGTCATCGCGGGGCGGGCGAACGGCTTCACGGACCGGGAGCGGGCCGGGATCGTCCGGGCGGCGGTCGGCTCGTACCGACAGGCGATGGCCGCGTTCGCCGGGATGCGCAATCTGGAGGTGTGGTACGCGCGGACCGACGCCGAGCGGCTGCGTTCGGTGGCCGCGGAGCAGCTGGGCGGCCGGGGGCGCAGGAATGTCGACCGGGCGCTGGGCAGGGCCCGTACCAAGGACAGCCGGCAGGCCTTCGGCAAGCTCGCCGAGGTGGTCGGCGGGCGGCTCCGGATCGCCCCGGACCCGCCGATGGTCGTGCCCCTCACCGATCTGCTGCCCGGGGTGGGGCGCGCGGAGATCCACCGGCGGTTCGCCGGTCTGATGGCGGGCTACGCCCGGAGTCTGGTGTCCGACCGGCGCAGTCTGCTGGAGGACTTCACGCTGGTGGACGTGGCCCGGAAGGTCGTCGGTGTGGGCAGTGTCGGCACCCGGTGCTGGATCATCCTGCTGCTCGGCAGGGACGGCGGGGATCCGCTGTTCCTCCAGGCCAAGGAGGCCGGGCCCTCGGTGCTGGCCGAGTACGCCGACGCGAGCCGGTACGCGAACCAGGGCGAGCGGGTCGTCGCGGGCCAGCGGCTGATGCAGGCTTCCAGCGACATCTTCCTCGGCTGGGAGCGGGCCGATGGCATCGACGGCGAGAGCCGGGACTTCTATGTGCGCCAGTTGCGCGACTGGAAGGGCATCGCGGAGCCGGAGTCGATGGTGCCGAAGGGGATGCGGGCGTTCGGCGAGGTGTGCGGTGCGACGCTGGCCCGCGCCCATGCCAGGTCGGGTGACCGGATCGCCATCGCGGGCTATCTGGGGAGCGGTGATGTCTTCGACCGGGCGCTCGCCGCGTTCGCGGAGTCGTACGCGGACCGCAACGAGCTCGATCACCGGGCGCTGGTGGACGCGGTGGCCGCCGGGCGGCTGCCGGCGGCCGGCTCGGCGGAGCGCGCGGGCGACGGCGCGAACGGTCTTCCGGGGCCGGGCGGCTGACCTTCCGCGCCGGTGGGCGTGTCCCGGCGACGGGGCGACGCCCGGCCCGCCGCCGCGTGGTATCCCGACGTGAACCCGCGGGGACGCGTCCCCTTCCCGGGGGTCGTCACGCCGAGGAGTCGAGATCATGCCGGCCACACCTCCGGGCCCACCCGTCGCCGCGCCCGAGGACCCGTACGCGCCGGTCCGTACGCGGAGGTACGCGGGGCTGCTGCTGATGGCGGCGCTCCTCGGGGTGCCCGTCTCGGCGATCGCGTTCGGCTTCCTGGCGCTGGTGTCGGAGCTCCAGTCGCTGACGTACACGGAGCTGCCGAGGGCGCTGGGCTTCGAGGCGACGCCGTCGTGGTGGCCCGTGCCGCTGCTCGGGATCGCCGGTCTCCTGGTCGGGCTCACCGTCCGCCGGCTGCCGGGCGGGGGCGGGCACCGGCCGGCGGAGGGGCTGGTGTCCACCGGAGCGCCGGCCGCGGTGGATCTGCCCGGAATCGCGCTCGCGGCGCTGCTCTCGCTGGGCGCGGGCGCCGTACTGGGGCCGGAGGCGCCCCTGATCGCGCTGGGCGGCGGGCTGGCCGTCTGGGCGGCGGGCCGCGTCAAGCGGGACCTGGCGCCGGAGGCGCGGGCGCTGGTCGGGGCCTCGGGGAGTTTCGCCGCGGTGAGCGCCCTGCTGGGGTCGCCGCTGCTGGGCGCGTTCCTGCTGATGGAGGTGGCGGGGCTGGCCGGGCCGATGCTGGGCGTGGTCCTGGTGCCCGGGCTGCTCTCCGCGGGGATCGGGGCGCTGATCTTCACGGGGCTGGGTTCCTGGACGGGGCTCGGCACCTACTCCCTGACCTTGGGCGAGGTTCCGTCGGCGGCGGCCCCGGGCGTCGCCGGCTTCGGGTGGGCGCTGGTGCTCGGTGTGGCGGCGGCCTTCGCCGGTGCGGGCATCCGGCGGCTGTCGCTGGCGCTGCAGGAACGCGTGGAGCGGCGGACGGTGGTGGCCACGGCGGTGCTGGGGCTGGTCGTGGGCGGGCTCGCGCTGGTGTACGCGGAGGTCTCGGGCAAGGACGCGTCCGAGGTGCTGTACTCGGGCGAACACGAGCTGGGCCATCTCCTGAGCGGGAGCGCCGCGTACTCGGTGGGCGCGCTGGTGCTGCTCATCGTCTGCAAGTCGCTGGCCTACTGCGCCTCGTTGAGCTGTTTCCGGGGCGGCCCGGTCTTTCCGGCGATGTTCGTGGGCGCGGTCGGCGGTATCGCGCTGTCCCATCTGCCGGGGCTGGATCTCACGGCCGGGTTCGCGATGGGCGTCGGGGCCATGTGTGTGGCGATGCTGCGGCTGCCGATGACCTCGGTGCTCCTGGCGACGCTCCTGCTGGGCAAGGAGGGGCTCACGGTGATGCCGCTGGTGATCGTGGCGGTGGTGGCGGCGTACGTGGTCACGCTCCGGCTGACGCCCGCGCCGGTGGACAGGGCGGGGCCGGAAGCGGTGTGATCTTCCTGTGGCTCTCCTCCCGGCGCCTGCTGGTGCTTCCGCATCGTGAAAGGACCTCCCATGACCGAGATCGTCCATGTGTCCGCCCCCGAGCTGGTCACGTACGCCGACGACCTGGCCGGTCTCCTGGCCGAGACCGTCGACGAGGGGTCCTCGGTGGGCTTTCTGGCCCCGCTGGACCGGGAGGCGGCCGCCATCTGGTGGCGGGAGCGGGCGGCCGCCGTGGAGGCGGGGAGCATCGGCATCTGGATCGCCCGGGAGGGCGGGCAGGTCTCCGGGACGATCGCCCTGGTCCGGGCTCCGCTGCCGAACGCCCGGCACCGCGCGGAGGTCGCCAAGCTGATGGTCCGGCCGTCCGCCCGTGGCCAGGGGCTCGGCGGGGCGCTGCTGGCCGCCGTCGAGGCGTACGCGGCGACCGAGGGCATCACGCTGCTGATCCTGGACACCGAGAGCGGCAGCCTGGCCGAGCAGGTCTACTGCGGGGCGGGGTGGACGAAGGTCGGGAGCGTGCCGGGATACGCGGCGGATCCGGCGGGCATCCTCAAGCCGACGACCTTCTACTACAAGGAGCTCGCCGCTCCGTGAGCGGCGGGCGGCACAATGTGCACCACCACGCAATGATCAGGGAGAGCTTCATGACGCTGCACGACATTCCGCTGCGCACCCTCACGGGCGAGCCGACCACGCTGGGCGCGTACAGCGGCCGGACCGTCCTGTTGGTGAACGTGGCCTCCAAGTGCGGGCTCACCCCGCAGTACGAGGGCCTGGAGCGGCTGCAGCAGACCTACGGGGACCGGGGCCTGACCGTGCTCGGCGTTCCGTGCAACCAGTTCGCCGGGCAGGAGCCGGGCAGTGCGGAGGAGATCCAGACCTTCTGCTCGACGACGTACGGGGTCACCTTCCCGCTGCTGGAGAAGATCGACGTCAACGGTGCGGACCGGCATCCGCTGTACGCGGAGCTGACTCAGCTGGCCGACGCGGACGGGGAGGCCGGGGACGTCCAGTGGAACTTCGAGAAGTTCGTGATCTCGCCGGCCGGTGAGCCGGTGGCCCGGATCCGGCCGCGTTCGGAGCCGGAGTCCACGGAGGTCGTGGCGGCGATCGAGGCACAGCTGCCGGGCTGAGCACGCGCGGGGGCGGTCCGGGACTCACGTCCCGGACCGCCCCTTTTTTTTGGGCCCTTGTGCCGGGCGGATCGCCTACACCCTCCGGTAGCGCACATGACATGCAGACTGTGCATTCTCTATTCACCTGATGGGATCTACGGTAAATTCCCGGCGGTCGCCCCTCCAGCGCCCCTGCTGGATCCGCCCGCAACCGACAAAGGAGTCACCGTGCGCCGTGCCCCGTCCCGCGCGTTCCTGGCCCCGGCCGCCGTCCTGACGGCCGTCCTCGCCCTCCTCCCGGCCGCCTCACCGGCCGGCGCAGCCGCCGCTCCCACCGCTTCCGTCGAGCAGGTCCCGTACACCATGGACGAGTCCAACCAGGCGGCGTGGTGGACTCCCGCGGCCACCTACAAGGGCCGGGGCCAGTACACCTACTTCGCGTTCAACGAACCCGGCTCCACCGCGGCCACGCACCGCCCGGCCATCGCACGCCGCGACCCCGACGGGGTGTGGAGCCGCCTGCCGCTGCTCACGAAGGACGGGCAGCAGGCGGAGTTCACCGACGACAACGGGCACAACCAGCCCTCCGTCGCCCGGGACGGCAGCGGACGGCTGCATGTGTTCACCTCGATGCACGGCGACACCTGGCGCTACTTCCGTACCGACGCGACGACCGGACCCGTCACCGATCACTCCTCCGACATGCCCGACCAGGGCCAGGGCATCACCTATCCGGTCCTGACCACCGCACCCAACGGCGACCTCTATCTCGCCGCCCGCATCGGCAACGGCAGCGACCGCCGCCCCGGCAAGCTCTACCGCTGGGACAACGCGGCCGCCGAGTGGAGCGTCGTCGCGACCTTCGCGTCGGCGCAGTACCGGTCCGTCTACCCGGACGATCTGGCGGTGGACGCCGCCGGGAACGTCCACCTCCTCTACGAGTGGTCCAAGGCGCCGTCGTCCGCCTTCCGCCACAAGCTCTCCTACCTCCGCCTCGACCCGGACTCCGGCCGTTTCACGGACAGTTCCGGCGCCGCCCTCACCGTGCCGACCACCCCGGACACCGCCGACGTCATCCAGGACTTCACCAGCGGCGAGGAGTGGAGTTCGGACAACACCGGATACACCGCGGCAGCCGTCCAGAGCGCCAAACTCACCCTGGACGGCTCCACGCCCAAGGTGGCCTACCGCTACCGCTCCGCCGCGAGCGGGGCGAACTTCCATGTCTTCTACGCGTATCCGAGCGCCGGCGGCTGGCTGCGCCAGAGCGTCTACACGGAGGGGCAGACCAGCGCGGCGCTCGGCATCACCTGGGACGAGACCGACGCCAAGCGCGTCTACTACGTGAAGAGTTCCGGGACCGAGCGCGTCTTCGCCGCCACGGAGAAGAACGGCACCTGGACCTCCGTCTCCGCCGTCCCCGGAGTGAGCGCCGACCGGCTCGCCGTACGCCGCGACAGCGACGGGAACGACATCCTCTACCTCCCGGACACCAAGAACCGCCGCCTGCACTACGCGCGCCGCTGAGGAAGACACCGCAGCAGGCCGCCCGTCTCACCACCCCGCGAGGAGAGAACGTGTCCCCCCATCCGCCCGCGCCGCAGGAC
>MUNB01000339.1 GCA_002154345.1 Streptomyces griseus | reverse complement strand
GTGGACGATGCCCTGGCGGTGCGCGGCGGCGAGCCCGGCGGCCGCCTGGCCCGCGATCAGGGCGACCTGTTCGGGATGGACCCGCTCCTGGGCGGCCAGCAGATCTCCGAGGCTCTGCCCCTCGACCAGTTCCATCACCAGGAAGAATCGGTCCTCCCAGGCGCCGAAGTCGAACACGGCCACCAGGTGCGGGTGGCTCAGCCGGGCGGCGGTCTGGGCCTCCAGCCGGAAGCGGGCGGTCGACGAGGCGTCCGCCTGGTCGCCCAGCAGCAGCTTCACGGCCACGGCGCGCCCCAGCACCTCGTCCGTGGCGCGCCACACCTCGCCCATGCCGCCACGACCGATGGGGGATACCAATCGGTACCGACCAGCTACCAGCACCTGTGCACCTATCTCGCATTGTGGCCCGCTCCGGCTGTCGGTCCCCCCGGAGCCCCGGGCTCCGGCGGAGTCGTGGGCGGTGCGGCGAACGACATGATCAGGATATCTGTCCGGCGGAGCCCGGATGCCCCGACGGCCTTTTCACCGGGCTCGCCTGACGGCCCGGCACCTCTGCCCGCCCGCCCCGGTGCCGGCGAAGCCCGCCGGACCCCGTCTCAGCCGAGCATCCGGTGGTACGCGGCATCGGCGGTGAACGCGGACTGCCCGCCCGCGAACAGCAGATCGGCGGCTTTGAACGCGGGGTCGGACGCGGTCTCGGGCACATAGGGCACGGCGATGCACCGCATGCCCGCCGCATGAGCGGCCGCCGCTCCGGCCGGGGCGTCCTCCAGCACCACGCAGTCCGCCGGCGTCACCCCCAGCCGCCGGGCCGCCTCCAGGAACACGTCCGGCTCGGGCTTGCCGTGCGCGACCTCGTCGGCGGAGACGTACAGCGGGATGTACGCGTCGAGCCCGGTGACCGCGAGCACCGCCTCGATCGCGGCCCGGGACGAACCGGAGGCCACCGCCATCGGCACCCCGGCCGCGTACAGCCGCTCCACCAGCACCCGCATCTGCGGGAAGACCTCCGTCGACGCCCCGGCGAGCTCCAGATACAGGGCGTTCTTCCCGGCGAGCAGTTCCTCCAGCGGGGCCTCGATCCCGTACTCCGCGCGCAGGACGGTCAGCGTCTCCAGGGTGCTGATGCCGATGAACCGGGCGTTGGCCTCCCAGCCGAAGTCCCGCACCCCGTACCGGGCGAGCAGCCGGCGCCCCGCCTCGTAGTAGTTCGGTTCGCTGTCCACCAGCGTCCCGTCGAGATCGAAGATCACATGGAGGCCGGACGTGGTCACGGGGCGGGATGTCATGGCCCCAGCATGCCGTAGCCCGGACCGGCCGGACGGCTCACCCCTGACCCGTCCCGGGACCTGGCCGGTCCCGCTCGCCCGCCGCACGCCCCACGGACTCCACCAGCGGCAGCACCCGGTGCGCCACCCGCTCGCGCAGCGCCACGTCCGTCCGCGTCCTGACGACCCCCGGCAGCTGGATCAGCCGCTGGATCACGTCCTCCAGGTGCCCGTTGTCCCGGGCGACCACGCGGGTCAGCAGATCGCCTCCGCCCGTCGTCGAGAACGCCTCGATGATCTCGGGCACGGCCGCCAGGGCGTCGCCCACCTCGACCAGATGCCCCTGGGTGACCTCCAGGTGGACGAAGGCGAGCACGGGGTGGCCGAGCGCGGCGGGGGAGAGGGTCGGCCCGGTGCCGGTGATCACGCCGTCGCGCTCCAGCCGGTCGAGCCGGGCCTGCAGGGTGCCGCGGGCCACGCCGAGGATGCGCGCGTACTCCCGGACGCTCGTGCGCGGCTGCTCGATCAGCAGGCGCAGGATGCGGGTGTCGAGAGCGTCCACCGCCATGATCCGCAGATCTCCTTCCGAGCCGTCCGGGTGCGGCTCCGACTGTACCCAGCGTGATGGTGGCGCCTTGGTGCGACGGCGGCGCGTGCTCATCGCGCGAATGGTCCGTTGGCATGCTGATGGCTGATTCGTCGGCCAATCCACTGGTCCATTGGTACAGGATATTCCTCCCGGTTTGATCCATGGGCCCGGTGGGTGCTGCAATGGTGATGTCGATGGCGCTGCGGACTTCCGCGGCGCCTTTTTCATGCGAGTACCGCGGCGACGCGGAAGGGGTGGAAGCGTGCTGAAGAGGGTGTTCGTGGCGCCGGACCCGGGACGGGTCCGGCTGCGCTTCGCCGGCCGGGCCGTTCTCGGCATCGGCCTCGCGGTCGCGCTGTGCGGGCTCGCCGGGCATTCGCTCGTGGCGGCCATCACCGGCGGTCTCGCGGCACTGCTCGCCCTCTTCACCGTGACCGACCCGACGGTGCGCGGGCAGGCGGTCACCACCGCCCTGCTCCCCGTCGCCGGTCTGCCCGTCCTCGCCGTCGCGGCGGTCCTGCACGACCAGCAGGTCGCCCGGGACCTGACCTTCCTCGCCGTGATGGGGGCGGGCGTGTACGCCCGGCGGTGGGGGTCGCGCGGGCACGCGCTGGGCGTCTTCGCGTTCATGATGTTCTTCGCCGCCCAGTTCCTACACACCGTGCCCGGCCAGCTGCCCGAGCTGTACGCCGCCGTGGCGCTGTCCCTGTGCGCCTCGTCCGCCGTGCGCTTCGGCCTGTGGTGCTACGAGCGACGGCTCCCCGCCCCGGCCCTGCCCGCCCCGCCGGAGCTTCGGGGCCGGCTGCGCATCACCACCCGGCAGGCCGTCCAGGCCACCCTGGGCGGGGCCTTCGCGCTCGGCATCGGACAGGTCCTGTCCGACGAGCGGTGGTACTGGGCGGTCGGCGCCACCTGGTGGGTCTTCGTCAACACCACCTCCCGCGGCGAAACGCTCGTCCGCGGATTCCGCCGGGTCCTGGGGACCGTCGTCGGCATCGTCTCCGGCTTCGCCGTGGCCATCCCGCTCGACGGCGCGGCCGTCCCGACCGCCGTCGTCGTCGCGGTCGGCGTCTTCGGCATCTTCTACACGGCGGCGGTTTCGTACAGCTGGATGATGTTCTTCGTGTTGTCAACAGTGCGGTGGCCGGGATCGCGGGGTCTGACGGGTCTTTCCGCAGATCAGACAGGGTTTCACTGGCGCCGCTTGACGCGCGGGCACGGGCGTCTTCGGCAGTCTGTGGGCGGACCGATGCTGACTCTTTGCTGACTTTACTGATGGTGTGTCAGTTGTGCGGGTTGGTGGGTTGGGTCTTCGGAGGAGAGTCGGGTTGAAGAGGTTGTTCGTGGCGCCGGATCCGGGCCGGCTGCGTTTGCGGAGTGCCGCGCGTTCCGTTGTGGGCGTCGGCGGTGCGGTGGCCGTGTGCGGGGTGACGGGGCATCCTCTGGTGGCCGTGATCACGGGTGGTCTGGCTGCTCTTCTGGCTCTGTTCACCGTCACGGATTCGGACGTTCGTGCTCAGGCCCTGACCACCGGGCTGCTGCCGGCGGTCGGTTTCCCCGTACTAGCGCTCGCGAGCGCGTTGCATGAAATGCCGTTGGTCCGGGACGTGGCTTTCCTGGCGGTGATCGGTGCGGGGGTCTATGCGCGACGTTGGGGGCCGCGTGGGAATGCGCTGGGGATCTTTGCGTTCATGATGTTCTTCGTAGCCCAGTTCCTGCATGCCACACTCATCCAGCTGACCGGCTTCTTCACTGCTGTCGTCCTCGCTCTGCTGGTTTCCTCGGCGGTTCGTTTTGGACTGTGGTGCTTCGAGCGCCGCTATCCGCCTGCGGCTGTGCCTGCTCCGGTAGGTGGGCGGGGTCTGGGGCGTGCGACGACCCGCCAGGCTATACAGGCGACTGCGGCGTGCGGGTTCGCTCTCGGGGTGGGGCAGGTGCTGTCGCACGACCGCTGGTACTGGGCGGTGGGCACGGCCTGGTGGATTTTTGTGAACACAGCCTCGCGCGGTGAGACCCTGATCCGAGGTTTCCGCCGGGTGGTGGGCACGGTCCTGGGTATTCCCGCCGGATTGCTGATCGCTGTTCCGCTCCACGGAAATCTCGTGGGCACAGCGATCCTGGTGGCGGTATGCGTCTTCGGGATCTTCTACACAGCCGCGGTATCGTATTCCTGGATGATCTTCGCCGTCACGTTGATGATCTCGCTCCTCTATGGCCTGCTGGGAGTCCTGAACCCGGAATTGCTCGTGCTGCGACTGGCGGAGACCGGGGTCGGGGCGCTCGGTGCCGCCCTCGCGGTGCTGCTGGTGCTCCCCGTCACCACGCACGCGACAACCCATGCGTGGATCCAGCGCGCACTGAGCCGCGTCCACGTGTGCACCGCCCAAGCCGCTGCGCAGCTCGCCGGCACCCCGGGCGCCGACCCGCAGCCGCACATCGCCGAGCTCGAACTTCTGTTGGGGCGCGTACGGCTCTCCCTCGCACCCCTGGTCCACCCGCTCAACCCGCTTCGAGCCCGCAAGGCGCGCGCCCGCAAGGTCCTGGCCCTGCTCGACGACTGTGCCCGTGAGGTCCGCGGCCTGGCTCTGGTCGCCGCCGACCCGGACGCCTCGCACGAC
>MUNB01000338.1 GCA_002154345.1 Streptomyces griseus | reverse complement strand
GTGCTGAGGAGCCAGTGCTGAGGAGCCAGTGCTGAGGAGGCAGTGCCGGGGCAGCGGCGCCGGGGCAGCAGCGCCGGGCGGCGGTGTCAGCCCAGGTCGAGGTGTCAGCCCAGGTCGAGGACGCGGGCGTGCAGCACCTGGCGCTGCTGGAGCGCGGCGCGGACCGCCCGGTGCAGCCCGTCCTCCAGATAGAGGTCGCCCTGCCACTTCACGACGTGCGCGAACAGGTCGCCGTAGAACGTGGAGTCCTCGGCGAGGAGGGTCTCCAGGTCCAGCTGGCCCTTGGTGGTCACGAGCTGGTCCAGGCGAACCGGACGCGGCGCGACATCCGCCCACTGGCGGGTGGATTCCCGGCCGTGGTCGGGGTACGGCTTACCATTTCCGATGCGCTTGAAGATCACACGGAAAGCCTACCGGGCAAGGGCCACCGGGCGCAGCCACGGAACCTCACCGTGATGTGCCACGCAGGGCGGCGCAAAGGCCGTATAGCGCCGAATAGGGCGGGATACCGGGGCAGGGGCCGTCCGGCGGAAAGCCCCGGAGCCCGGTACGGGGTCCGTACCGGGCTCCGGGGAGCGGTTGTCGGCCATCGCGCGACCCGGCCGCTATCGCGCGGCTCGGCCGTTACCGCGCTGCTCGGCGGTTGCCGCGCGGCCTGGTCGCTATCGCGCGGACTCCGCCGTTACCGCGCGACTCGGCCGTGGCCCTCGCGCAGGCCGCCGCCGCTGCCGCCGCTGCCGGGCGTGCCGGTGCCGGTGTCCGGGTCGACCGGGCGGGTCAGCGAGCGCAGGTCGTGGGCGTACGTGCCGACGGCGTTGGCGATCACGTCGATGTTGGTGTCGAAGTGGCCCATGTCGATGTTGTCCAGGTCGTCGCAGGCCGCGTGGTAGCAGGGGTCGTACGCGATCCCCGCCTCGCCGCCGTACACCTCGGCCTGGGCCGCCGTCTTGATGCCCTCCGCCCCGGTGTCCGTACCGCCGGAGGGGATGCCGGCCTCGATGAACGGGCCGTAGTCCGAGCGGCCGGTGAAGTCCGTGCCCTCGTGCGGCTTGCCCTTGCCGTCGAGGAACTCGTTGATGTCACGCTCCAGCTGGGCCGAGCCCTCCGGGCCGGGGCCCTCGCCGACCTCGTCGGAGTTGTCGCCGTCGAAGACGAACTGGACGCCGTTCGGCGAGGCGATCATGTCGAAGTTCAGATAGAGCTGGATCTGCTCGCGCTGCTTCTCGGAGAGCGCCTCGACGTACTTCTCCGAGCCGATCAGACCGTTCTCCTCGGCCGACCACCAGGCGAACCGCACCTTGTTGGCGGGCTTGCTCTTCGACTTCGCCAGTTGCAGGGCGACTTCGAGCAGACCGGCGGATCCGGAGCCGTTGTCGTTGATGCCGGGGCCCTCGGTCACCGAGTCGAGGTGGGCGCCGAGCATCACGGTCCGCGCCGCGCTGCCGCCGGGCGTCTCGGCGATGACGTTGCGGGTCGGGCGGTCCTCCTGGAACTCGCGGATCTCGAAGGAGACCGTCACCTCGCCGCCCGCGAGGTCGGCGACGAGCTTCTCGCCCTCCTCCTGGGTGAGCCCGCCGGTCGGGATCCTGCCGGCGGCGACCTCGCCGAGCGTGCCGGACAGGACGCCCTCGACGTTGTTGTAGACGACCGCTCCGGCCGCGCCCGCCTCGGCGGCGGCCGCCTGCTTCTCGGCGAAGGAGCAGCCACCGCGCTTGATCAGCGCGATCTTGCCGGTGAAGTTCGCGGAGGCGTAGTCGGAGGCCTCGCAACCGGTCGTCTCGTCGACGGGTACGGCGACGAGCTCTGCCGTCAGGCCGCCTTCCTTCGTCGACGGCGTGTACGTCATGGCCTTGATCGTGACGTCGCGGGGCGTCGGCGTCACCACGGAGAGCTTTTCGGCCAGCGTCTCGGTGTAGATGAAGCGGAAGCTCTCGTACGAGACCTTGTACCCGGCCCGCTGCAACTGGCGGTAGACGTACGCCGCGGACGCGTCGTGGCCCAGCGAGCCGGCGGCGCGGTGGCCTTCGGCGGAGTCGGCTATCGCCTGGAACTGCCGGAGGTGGCGGTGCGCCTCACGCGCGGACGCGTTCCTCACCAACTCCCGTGACAGCTTCGCCGCTTCCTTGCCGGGGTCGTGCGGTGCGGGGCGCCCGGGGTGCGGGGACGCGGCCAGGAGGAGCGGTGTGGCCAGAGCGGTGGCGGCCACAACAGCGATGGCTCTGCGACGTGTTGCGTGCACAGGAGTCCTTCCGGTCCGAAAACGGCTGAACGAATGTGCTGCGAAAGCTAGCGAGTGGCGTGACGCCTGTGAACCGGTGTGGCCGGTTCTGATCGGTCGGACAGGGGCGTCGGCCTGTTCCTGCGCATGTACGCGTCACTTCTTCCGCGCGGTTCCGGGCTTCTTCGCCGCTTTGGCTGCTTTGGCCGCCTTGGGGGTCTTAGCCGTCTTCGCTGCCTTTGCCGCCTTCGCCGCCGCCTTGGCCTCCTGCTTGTACGCGCGCACCTCGACGAGCGACTCCGGGCCCGTGATGTCGGCGACCGACCGATGCGATCCGGACTCTCCGTACGGGCCCGCCGCCTCCCGCCATCCCGTCGGCCGTACGCCGAGCTGTTTGCCGAGCAGCGCGAGGAAGATCCTGGCCTTCTGCTCGCCGAAGCCGGGCAGTGCCTTGAGCCGTTCCAGCAGCTCGTCGCCGGTCGTGGCGGTCCGCCACACCGCGCTCGCGTCGCCGTCGTACTCCGCCACCAGGTACTGGCACAGCTGCTGCACCCGCTGGGCCATGGAACCGGGGTAGCGGTGCAGGGCCGGTTTGGCGGTGAACAGTTCGGTGAAGGCGTCCGGGTCGTACGCGGCGATCCGGCCCGCGTCCAGGTCGTCGGAGCCCATCCGTTCCGCGAGGGTGTACGGGCCGGTGAACGCCCACTCCATCGGCACCTGTTGGTCCAGGAGCATGCCGACCAGAGCGGCCAGCGGGCTGCGGCCGAGGAGCTCGTCGGCCTCCGGATTCTGGGCGATCCGCAGGGTGATGTCCTTGCCGCTGTCGCTCGTGGTCATGGTGCCGATCATCGCGAGGCCGGTGGCCCACGGCGACCGGGGCTGCGCCGATGGCCTCTCCCTGTCGGCCGAAGGGAGTAAGGAGGAGCGGGGCGGCCGTGGTGTGCGCGTCCGTCCGTGCCGCCGCGCTGCCCGATGAGGCAGCCGCGGATGCCCCTGCCCGGCCGGGGCGCGGGCTGGACGGTCCGGGGGCCGCGCCGTAATCGTGGAATGCCGGGGACGGTGAGGTCAGGGGCCGCGGTCAGGTCAGAGGACGCGGTCAGGTCAGGGGAGATGAGCATGGACGCGTACGACGTCGAGCAGGAGCAGCACGACCATCACGACCACCACGGACATGATGCGCGGGAGCAGGCCCACCAGCGCGATGAGCAGCAAGGTGAAACCGCTGACCGGACGCCCGGCGAGCAGGACCACCACGTCTTCCGGGCGGCCGCCGCGGGCCGGGCCGATGTGGTCGGGGCGGCCGGGATGGGGCTGATCCAGCGGACGGCCGGCAACGGCGCCCTCGGGGCGATGGTCCAGCGCGCCCGGTCCGCAGCCGCGGAGCCCGCCGTCCAGCGGACCGAGGAGGCCGCGCAGGCGGAAGAGGGTGAGGCGCAGCGGTCGCCGGTGCACGACGTGATCTCCTCCGGCGGCTCGGCCCTGGACACCGACACCCGTACGGACATGGAGAGCCGGATGGGCGCGGACTTCTCCGACGTACGCGTCCACCACGACTCCGCCGCCCACGAGTCGGCGAAGGGCGTCGGCGCGCACGCGTACACCGTCGGCAACAACGTGGTGTTCCAGCGCGACGCCTACGACCCCGGGTCGCCGCAGGGCCGCACCACGCTGGCCCATGAGCTGACCCATGTGATCCAGCAGCGCAACGGTCCGGTGGAGGGCACCGAGGCCCCGGGCGGCATCCGGGTCAGCGACCCCTCGGACCGCTTCGAGCGTGAAGCCGTCGCGAACGCCGACCGGGTGCTGGCCGACCCCGCGCCGGAGACCGCGGCCCCGGCCGCCTCCGAGTCCGCCCCCGCCACCGCATCCATGCCCGCGCCCGCCGTGCAGCGAGAGGCCACGGAGGACGAGGACGAGCAACCCGCCGACGTACAGGGGTCGTTCGTGCAGCGAGCGGCGGAGAAGAAGCCGGAGGAGGAAGAGGAGGAGACGCCTCCGGCCTGAGGTCCCCGGCCCGAAGACCCTGGCCTGACGCCCCGGATCCGGTCCAGGGGTGTGTCAGCCCGCCGAGTCCGGGCGCATCGTCCCGCCCAGGAACATCGAGGTCGAGCACCGTGCCGGGGCCGGGGCGCCCACCGGCTTGCCGACCCGCCGGCAGTCGATCGTCATCGTGACCTTGCCGCCCGCGGGCACCAGGATCGGGGTCACGAAGTGGTAGTCGGAGTCGCGGAAGTTCTCCAGCCCGAGGCTCAGGACCCGGGTGTCCTCGCCGGCCGTGACGGTGACCGTGCCCGCGTCGCCCTGCGGGTTCTGCACCACGATGTCGGTGAGCTGGAAGGTGTGGCCGGCCGGTACCTCCAGGGCCGTCCCGGTGTTCGGGCCGCCGCCCACCGCGTCCTGCACCCGGGCCTGCGCGCTGGTCGGGGCGCCCGACGCCGCGTCGCCGCCGCCGGTGCCGCCCGGGGCGGACGCGCCCGGTGACGGGGTGGGCCCGGCCGAGCCGCCGCCCGTGCCCGCGCCGGAGGAGTCGCCGCCCCCGGAACCGGCACCGCCCTGTCCGCCCTCCTCCGGGGCCTTGCTCTTGTCGGCCGCGGCGGCCGACCGTACCGCCTCGGGCGTGACCGCCTCCCGGGCCGCGGACTTCACCGCCGGGCGCAGCAGCGCGTACCAGAGGCCCACCAGGACCAGGAGCAGCAGAGCCGCGGTGAGCAGAGCCCGGGGCAGCCAGCGCGGCAGGATGGGTTCCTGCTGGTAGGAGCCGTCCACCAGCACCGGAGGCGGCGGCTCCGCACCCTCCGGCACCTGCGGGGCGGCGAACACCTGGAAGGCGTGCGTCACCGGCGTACCGCGCCACATCCGCTTCGCCGGGCGGACCCGCAGCTTCGCGAACTCCGCGTGCCCCGGCTCGATCCGGAGCTCGGAGGCGGCGAAGACCACCCGCGCCCGTTCCGTACCGGGCTGGGCTCCCAGCCGTACGGTCACCGGGGTGTTGCCCCGGTTGTCGACGGCGAACTGGTGCCGTCCGCTCCGCGAGCCGTTCGAGCTGCGCGGGACCAGTTCGGCGGTCGTCTCGGTGAACGGCAGGACCGTCACCCGGCCCTCGGGCACCACCGTGTCGCCCTGGTCGCCGGTCGGCTTCACCCGGATCCCGAACGTCGTCTCGCCCGCGGGGACCGTCGCGTCGCGCGGCGGGCGCAGGACCAGCGAGACGGTTCCGGAGTCTCCTGGGTAGAGGGAGAGGACCGCGGGCTCCACCGCCGACCAGGCGGCACACGCGCCGACCACCTCGAAGCGGTATTCCTCGACGGTCCGGCCGGAGTTGAGAATCTGCAGGGGAAGGGTCGTCTCCTCGCCCGGTGCGACGGTGACGGACGACGCGTCGAGGCTTGCCGTAAGACTCATACGCCGGACCGTAGAACCGGGCCGGGGGGCGGGCACCGGTCACGGAGGAACACTTTCGGGCAGATGTGATGCCCGGAGCAACCTTTCAGTTTCCTCGCGAGTAAGAACGGGAATCTTCTGACCGCCTCACGACTGATGGGGCGGACGAATACAGCTGTGGAGCTTGTGCATGCTGTGTGACGCTTCCCGGCTGGTGCCCAGGGGGAGCATTCGCATGGAGCGCATCACTGTCGTTTTACGTGCGCAGGACCCGATTTCCCAGGCCGGAGTGGCCAGTCAGCTACGAGCCCGCCCCGAGGTCAGTGTCGTCGACCGGGACGACGGAGAGGCCGCGCCGCAGGTCGTGGTCATGGTGGTGGACGCGGTGGACGACGAGGTCCTGCGCGTTCTGCGCAACATCCAGCGCACCAGCACCTGCCGCACGGTGCTGGTGACCACGGACATCGACGAACAGAAGCTGGTGAGCGCCGCGGAGTGCGGGGTCGCGGGGGTCGTGCGGCGCTCGGATTCGACGCCGGACCATCTGGTGCAGGTCATCGGCACGGTGGCGCGCGGCGAGGGACACCTCCCCTCCGACCTGCTCGGACGCCTCCTCGAAGAGGTGGGCCGGCTCCAGGGCCAGGTGCTCGGTCCGCGCGGTCTGCACTTCACCGGCCTGGCCGCGCGCGAGGTGGACGTGCTGCGGCTGGTCGCCGAGGGGTACGACACCGCGGACATCGCGACGAAGCTGGCGTACTCCGAGCGCACGATCAAGAACGTGCTGCACTCGGTGATGACCCGTCTGCAGCTGCGCAACCGCTCGCACGCGGTGGCGTACGCGATGCGGCAGGGCCTCATCTGACGGCCCGTTCGGCTGCCGCCGTGATGGCCCTGCTGGCCTTGCTGGCCCTGCTGGCCCTGCTGGACCTGATGACCGGCTGAAGGGCGGTGGCTTCGCGAACGGCGTTGCACCATCGGGCAGTTCGGCCTTCCCGTGGAAGTGGCTCGCCTCTCTCCGTACGGGGGCGGGCGGCGCGCGACGGTGGTTCCCGGGTGCCTGGGTGCCGAGGTGCCGGGCGGGACGCGGGGAGGGGAACGCTGTGCGGTGGTTTCAGCCAGGGGCCGGGCCGGGGG
>MUNB01000337.1 GCA_002154345.1 Streptomyces griseus | reverse complement strand
GGCGACCTCACCCCCGAGCAGGCCGAGAGCGCCAAGGAGGCGTACGGCATCCCGCCCGCCGCCCTCGCCCCCGGCCACGACCGGCACCCGCTCACCCTGCGGCTCCTCGCCGAGGTCCGCGCCGCCCTGCCGCCCGGGGTGCCGGGCCGCCCCGACACCGAGGACGTCTTCGGCGCCCACCTCGACCTGCTGTGCGTGCGCGCCGCCGTCCGGATCGCGGCCGCCGCCGACGAACAGCCACGCGGCGCGGCCGTGCGCCGGCTCGCCGCCCGGGTCGCGGGCCAGGTCCACGAGGCGGCCCGCCGCTGTCTGGGCCCCGGCCAGGGCGAGCTGGACCGGGCGGCGTTCGAGGAGATCTTCCCCTGGCGCACCGGCTGGGCCTCCGCCGTGCTCACCGAGGGCCTCCTCGTGCCCGCCGGGGCCGGCTACCGCTTCGCCCACGAGGAGCTGGGCGACTGGGTGCAGGGCGCCCACCTCGACCTGGACGCCGCCCTGCGCTCCCTGGTGCACCGCTGGCACCGGGGGAGCACGGGCCCCGCCCCGCACCCCCACGGCGGCGGCGAGCCCCGCAGCCTGCCCGTGCCCCGGCACCGCATCGGGCCGGTGATCCAGGCGATGGTGCTCCTCGGCCGACGCCAGGGCACCGCCGCGCTCGCGCACCGGATGGCCGACCTGATCGAGGCGCTGGACCGGCTGTGGACCGACGAGGGCCCGCGCGACGAGGACGCCGCCTGGTGGGCGGCCCACCTGCTGAACGGGAGCCTGCTGCGGGTGCCCGACGCCCGCCCGTACCTCGGCGTCCTGCGGGTCCTCGCCGGACGCATCACCCGCCGCTCCGCCGCCCCCGACGGACCCGGCGACCTCGGGGCGTACGGCGAGTTCGGGCCCTGGTTCTGGCGGCGGCTGCGGCTGCCCGAGGAGGACCGGATCGACCTGCTGCGCCGCCTGGTGCCCGCCGACGGACTGCCCCGCACCGACGGCGACGAACGCTATCTGGACGCGGTCGCCCGCCGCCTCGCCCTCGACGCCCCGGCCGTGCAGCCGCTGCTGTGCCGCTGGTTCACCGACGAACGCCCGCTGCTCGTGGGCCCCGACGCGCCGGACGTCCCGCTACGGCCCACCGTCGCCGCCGCCGCGCAGGCCCTGCTCTACGCCCGCCGCGACCTCGCCGTCGACGATCTGACCGACGCGCTGATCGCCACCCCGCACCAGCGGGCCGGGGAGCTGCTGCTGGCCCTCGCGGAGGACGAGCCCACCGCGCTCTGCCGGGCCGTCGAGCGCTGGGCCCGCGACGAGGACCGCCCGGCCCGGCGCTCGGCCGCCGCCCGCTACGCCGGACTCCTCCAGCAGCGGGTCACCGCCGAGGGCGACCGGGCCCTGCTGCGCTCCGCCGCCCTCGTGCTGCTGGACCGGGCCGAGGACGCCGAGCTGCACGCCGCCGCCCTCGCCCTCCTCGTCCGCGACCCGGTGGCCAGGAGGAGCCACCTCCCGGCGGCCCTGCGCGCGTTCGCCGCCGGAGACTCCCGGCTCTCCGTCGAACTGCTCGCCGAGGTCTTCCCGGCCCACCCGGAGCCGGTCCTCGCCGCCCTCCGTGCCCGCCTCGCCCGCCCCGGCAACGGCGGGGGAGCGGTGCTGCGGGCGCTGGCCGGCCTCGACACGCCCGCGCTCGCGCTGCACGTCGCCGGGCTCGTACGGGAGTACATCGACGCCCACCCCGAGGACGGCACGCACGCGGCGGAGTACGTCGACCTCCGCCTGGAGCACGGTCCCGCCGCCCGGGCGCTCCTGCTGCCCCTGGTCACCGGGCTGCTGCGGGACCGCCCCGCCCCGCCGCCGGTGCGGGCCGCGCTCGCCCGGGTCCTCGCCGGGGCCGGGAGCCCCGCGTCCGGGCCGCTGCGGGCCGAGCTGCTGGAGGTGCTGCTGGAGTTCGAGCAGGTCACCGGCCGCGACCCGGAGGTGCTGGAGGCCCTGCTCCGGGCCGCCGCTGAGGGTTCGGGGCACCGCCCGGAGATCCGTACCCGCGCCCTCGTCCACCGCACCGGAATGCTGCTGGTCCGCACCCCCGAGGGCGCCGCCCGCTTCGACCGGGGCCTGGTCGAACTCGCCCGCCAGGTGCCCGGATTCGCCGCCCTCGTCACCCGCTGGCTGGCCGACGCCCCGCAGGAGTGGGCGGCGGTCGTGGGCCCGAGCGCCCGGCGCACGGTCGAGGCGTTGGAGACATCACGTCCGCCGATGCCGATGCCGATGCAGGCGGCGGGGCGCGAGCATGGCAGTCTTAGACCTGCGTAATCGACATACACACGTACACAGGTTCGGGCGAGGAGCGGTCACAGTGCAGCGCTGGCGTGGCTTGGAGGACATCCCCCAGGACTGGGGGCGCAGCGTCGTCACCATCGGCTCCTACGACGGCGTGCACCGCGGACACCAGCTGATCATCGGCCGGGCCGTCGAACGCGCCCGTGAGCTGGGCGTTCCGTCCGTCGTCGTCACCTTCGACCCGCACCCCAGCGAGGTCGTCCGGCCCGGCAGCCACCCGCCGCTGCTCGCCCCGCACCACCGCCGCGCGGAGCTGATGGCGGAGCTGGGCGTGGACGCCCTGCTGATCCTGCCGTTCACCACCGAGTTCTCGAAGCTGTCGCCCGCCGACTTCATCGCGAAGGTCCTCGTCGACCGGCTGCACGCCCAGGCCGTCATCGAGGGCCCCAACTTCCGCTTCGGCCACAGGGCCGCGGGGAACGTCGCGCTGCTGACCGAGCTGGGCGCCACCTACGACTACACCGTCGAGGTCATCGACCTGTACGTCACCGGCGAAGCGGGCGGCGGACAGCCGTTCTCCTCCACGCTCACCCGCCGGCTGATCGCCGAGGGCGATGTCGCCGGGGCCGCCGAGATCCTCGGCCGCCCGCACCGCGTCGAGGGCATCGTGGTGCGCGGCGCGCAGCGCGGCCGGGAGCTGGGCTTCCCGACGGCCAACGTCGAGACCCTGCCGCACACCGCGATCCCCGCCGACGGCGTCTACGCCGGCTGGCTGGAGGTGAACGGCGAGTCGATGCCCGCCGCGATCTCGGTCGGCACCAACCCGCAGTTCGACGGCGTCGACCGGACCGTGGAGGCGTACGCCATCGACCGGGTCGACCTGGACCTGTACGGGCTGCACGTGGCCGTCGAATTCCTCGCGTACGTCCGCGGCATGCTGAAGTTCGACTCGATCGACGACCTCCTGGTCGCCATGGCCGCCGATGTGAAGCGCTCCAGCGAGCTGATCGCCGCGTACGACCGCGCGCACTGACGTCACCCACTGACGCACGCCGTCCCCGTGCACCCGGGGCGCGGACGACGGATGCTGACAGGGTGCGCGACATCCTGCCCGACCTCCGTGCCCGGTGCGCCGACGGCGTCCCCTTCGCCCTGGCGACCGTCGTCGCCGTGCACGGCAGCGCGCCCCGCGATCCCGGCGCGGTCATGGCCGTCGACGCGGCGGGCACGGTCCTCGGCAGCGTCTCCGGCGGCTGCGTCGAGGGCGATCTGTACGAGGTGGCCCGTGAGGTGCTCGCCGGGGCGGGGCCGCGCCTGGTGTCGTACGGGATCAGCGACGACGAGGCGTTCGGCGTGGGGCTGACCTGCGGCGGCACCATCGAGGTCCTGGTGCGCGGGTACGCCTCGGAGGGAGAGCGGACCGAGCTCGCGGCGCTGCTCGACCTGATCGCCGCCGACCGGCCGGTCGCCGAGGCCACCGTGCTGTCCGGCGCGGCGGAGACCGGCGCCCGCCTGGTGGTCCGCCCCGCCGACGCCGGGCCCACCACCGGCACGCTGGGGAACGAGGGGCTCGACGCCGCCGTCACCGACGACGCCCGGGGCCTGCTGGCCCAGGGCCTCACCGGCATCCAGCGGTACGGGGCGCACGGTCAGCGCCGGATGCAGGAGGTCGCCGTCTTCGTCCGGACGTACGCCCCGCCGCCCCGGATGCTCGTCTTCGGCGCGATCGACCACGCGGCGGCCACCGCCCGCATCGGCTCGTTCCTCGGCTACCGCGTCACCGTCTGCGACGCCCGCCCCGCCTTCGCCACCCGGGAACGCTTCCCCACCGCCGACGAGGTGGTCCGCGCCTGGCCGCACACCTATCTGGAGTCCACCGAGGTCGACGCCCGCACGGTGATCTGCGTCCTCACCCACGACCCCAAGTTCGATGTGCCCCTGCTCGTCGCGGCCCTGAGCACGCCCGCCGCATACATCGGCGTGATGGGCAGCCGCCGCACCCATCACGACCGGCTGGCCCGGCTCCGCGCGGCCGGAGTGGACGAGGCGCACCTCGAACGCCTCGCCTCACCCGTGGGCCTCGACCTCGGAGCCCGTACCCCGGAGGAGACGGCCGTCTCCATCGCCGCCGAGATCATCCAGCACCGCTGGGGCGGCACGGGCCGCCCGCTCGGCGATCTGACCGGCGCGATCCACCGGGACCGATGAGTTCCGGCCGGTCCGGAGGTCAGCACACCGGGAACACCCGCAGACCGAAGTGCCCGCTGCTGAAGGAGACCCCGTGGCCAAGCTCATCTACTCCATGATCACCTCGCTCGACGGCTACGCCGAGGCGGCGGAGGGCGGCCTCGGCACCGGGGCCGAGGACCCGGAGGTGCACACCTTCGTCAACGGCCTCTTCCGCCCCGTCGGCACCTACCTCTACGGCCGGCGGATGTACGAGACGATGGTCTACTGGGAGACCGCGCTCGACGAGCCCGATCAGCCGCCGCACATCGCGCAGTACGCCCGCGACTGGCAGGCCGCGGAGAAGGTCGTGTACTCCACGACGCTCGACTCGGTGTCCAGCGCGAAGACCCGCATCGAGCGGTCCTTCGACCCGGAAGCGGTGCGGCGGCTCAAGGACGAGGCGGACGCCGACCTCACCGTCGACGGCCCGAACCTCGCCGCCCAGGCCATCGCGGCCGGCCTGGTCGACGAGTACCACCTCTTCATCACCACGAGCGTGGTCGGCGGCGGCAAACGCTTCTTCCCCGACGGCGTGCGCCTCGACCTCGAACTCGTCGAGGAGCGCGCCTTCGCCGCGAGTGGGCTGATCTACGCCCGCTACCGGACCCGCTGAGGAGCCCCGGCCTCAGCTCGCCGGCAGCTCGGCGCTCTCCCCGCACGCCGCCGCCCAGTGGCACGCCACCTGGGCGGCCCCGCCTCCGTCCAGCACCGGCAGATCCACCGTGCGGCACGCCTCCGCCACCCCCGCCCGCTCCGCCTCGCCCGAGGCCAGCACCTGGCAGCGGACGTGGAACCGGCAGCCGGAGGGCACCTTCGAGGGGTCCGGCGGCTCCCCGGCCAGCACGACCGGTTCGCCCTCCGCCTCCGGGAGCACCGACAGCAGGGCCCGGGTGTACGGGTGCCGCGGGGCCGTGAGCAGCTGCTCGACCGGGCCCGTCTCCACGATCCGGCCCAGATACATCACCGCCACCCGGTCCGCGATGTTCCAGGCGAGCCCCAGATCGTGGGTGACCACCAGCGCGGAGAGCCCCAGCTCGTCGCGGAGCCGCAGCAGCAGCGCCAGGATCTCGCCCCGTACCGACGCGTCCAGCGACGCCACCGGCTCGTCGGCCACGATCAGCTCCGGCTCCAGCACCAACGCCCCGGCGATCACGACGCGTTGACGCTGACCGCCCGACAGCTCGTGCGGGAAGCGCAGGAAGAACCGCTCCGGCGGGCGGAGGCCGGCCCGGGAGAGGGCTTCCGAGACGGCCGCCCGCTCGTCGCCCGCGTACCCGTGGATGCGCAGCCCCTCGGCCACCGCGTCGTACACCGTGTGCCGGGGGTTGAGCGACCCGCTCGGATCCTGGAGGACCAGCTGCACGCGCTTGCGGTACGCCTTCAGCGCCCGGCCCGTGTAGTCGAGCGGTGCGCCGCCGAAGGCGACCCGCCCCGAGGTGGGCGGCACCAGGCCGAGCAGCGACCGGGCGAGCGTCGTCTTGCCGCAGCCGGACTCGCCGACCAGCGCGACGATCTCGCCGGGCCGGATGTCCAGGTCGACGCCGTCGACGGCCCGGGCGGTGGCGGCTCCGCGCCGGCCGGGGAAGGCTACCTTCAGCGTCTCGGCGCTGAGCAGGGGAGCGGTGTCGGCCGGGGAGGGCCCGGCCTGAGGGGTGGTGCTCATCGGGTGCTCCTCGCATCTTCGTCCCCGTGCTGTGCCCGGTCCGCGTCCACCAGCAGACAGGCCGCCCGGCGCTCGCCCCCGGCCGCCCGCAGCACCTGGTCCTCGGTGGCGCAGGGGTCGAGCGCCACCGGACAGCGCGGATGGAACGTACAGCCGCCCGGCAGCGCCGCCGGGTCCGGCGGATCGCCCGGCAGCCCGCGCGGGGCGTGCCGGGAGGACAGATCGCCGATCCTCGGGAAGGCGGCGGAGAGCGCCCTGCCGTACGGGTGGCGGGCGTCCGCGTACACCTGCCGGGCCGGGCCCTCCTCGACGACCCGGCCCGCGTACATCACCGAGAGCCGGTCGCAGGTGTCGGCGAGCACCGCGAGGTCATGGCTGATCATGATCAGCCCGACGTCCTGGTCGGCCACCAGCTGCTCGATCAGCCGCAGGATCTGCGCCTGGATCATCACGTCGAGGGCGGTGGTCGGCTCGTCCGCGACGATCAGGCGCGGATCGCAGGCCAGCGCCATGGCGATCATCACGCGCTGCCGCTGCCCGCCGGACAGCTCGTGCGGATAGGCCTGGGCGCGGGCGGCGGGCAGCCCCACCTGCTCCAGCAGCTCACCGGCCCGCTTGCGGGCGGCGGCGGGCGTGGCCCCGCTGTGCAGCAGGATCGGCTCGGCGATCTGGTCGCCGACCCGGTGCACCGCGTTCAGCGAGTGCATCGCGCCCTGGAAGACGATCGACGCGCCCGCCCAGCGGACCGCCCGCAGCCGGCCCCACTTCATGGTCAGGACGTCCTCGCCGTCGAGCAGGATCTCGCCGGACAGCGTGGCCGTCGTCGGCAGCAGCCGCAGCAGCGCGAGGGCCAGCGTCGACTTCCCGCAGCCGGACTCCCCGGCGATGCCGAGCTTCTGCCCGGCCTCCACCCGTAGATCGACGCCCCGTACGGCGGGCACGGCGTCGGCCCCGCTCCCGTAGGTGACGGTCAGATTCCGCACCTCCAGGAGCGGCGGATCACCGGTGGGCTTCGTCGTGCCGGGCGAGCCGGACGGGTCCGGGTTCGGTGTGGTGGTCGTGGTGGCGGCGGTCAACGGGACACCCCCAGTTTGGGGTTGAGCACGGACTCGATGGCGCGGCCGCACAGCGTGAAGGCGAGGGCGACGACGGCGATGGCGAGTCCGGGCGGAGCGAGGTACCACCAGTTGCCGGAGCTGACCGCGCCGGCCTCGCGGGCGTCCTGGAGCAGACCGCCCCAGGAGACGATCGTGGGATCGCTGAGCCCGAGGAAGGCGAGGGTCGCCTCGGTGAGGATGGCGGTGGAGATCACGAGCGTGGTCTGGGCCAGCACCAGCGGCATCACATTGGGCAGGACGTGCCGCGACATGATGTGGCGGTGCCCGCCGCCGAGCGCCCGGGAGCGTTCGATGTACGGGCGGGACTCGACGGACAGCGTCTGGGCCCGGACCAGCCGGGCGGTCGTCGGCCAGGTCGTCACGCCGATCGCCAGGATCGTCGTCCAGACCGACCGGGACAGGACTGTGGCCAGGGCGATGGCCAGCACCAGGGTCGGCATGACCAGGAACCAGTCCGTCACCCGCATGACGACGGTCGCGTACCAGCCCTTGAAGTGACCCGCGGTGATACCGACCAGGGTGCCGATCGCCACCGAAAGGAACGCGGCGAGCAGCCCGACGGTCAGGGAGACCCGGGTGCCCCAGAGCATGAGAGCCAGCAGACTGCGCCCGAACTGGTCGGTGCCGAGCGGGAATTCACCGCTCGGCTCCTCCATCGGGCCGCCCGGAGCATTGGTCACGCTCTGCGAGTCGGCCCCCACCAGCAGCGGGGCGGTCAGTGCGAGCAGGGCGATCACCGCGAGCACGGCGAGTCCGACGAGCCCGGCCCGGTGCGTGCGGTACTGCCGCCAGAAGCGGGCCACCGCCTGCCGCCGCCGGGCCCGGGTGAGCGCCCGCGGGCTCGGTCCCCGGACCTCCCCGGGGGGCTTGCGGGCGTCCGGCTCCCGCGGTTCGGAGGGCTTCTCCATCGACGTCGTCATCGGCCCACCCGGGGATCGAGCAGCGGATAGATCACATCGGCCAGCGTGTTCATCAGGATCACCGCGGCGGCGAACACGAAGAACAGCGCCTGCACCAACGGCAGGTCGGGCACGCTCAGCGCCTGGTAGAACAGGCCGCCGAGACCCGGCCAGGAGAACACCGTCTCCACCAGGATCGCGCCGGCCACCGTCGTACCGAGGTTCACGAAGAGCAGCGTCACGGTCGGCAGCATCGCGTTCGGCACGGCGTGCCTGCGGCGCACGAGGTCGTCGCGCAGCCCCTTGGCGCGGGCGGTGGTCAGATAGTCGCTGCCCATCTCGTCCAGCAGCGAGGAGCGCATCACCAGCAGGGTCCGCGCGTACTCCACGGCGACCAGTGTGATCACGGGCAGCACCAGGTGGTGGGCGATGTCCAGCACCCGGTCGAAGCCCTCGGTGTTCCCGGACTCCATTCCGCCGGTCGGGAACATCCCGGGGATCGGGCCGATGCCCACCGACAGCGTGATGATGAGCAGCAGACCGAGCCAGAACGAGGGCACCGAGTACAGCGTCAGCGCGAACGCCGTGTTGGCCCGGTCCCCGGCGCTGCCGTTGCGCCAGGCGGAGCGCGCGCCCAGCCAGATGCCGAGCAGCGTGTAGATCACGAAGGCGGTGCCGGTCAGCAGCAGGGTGGCGGGCAGCGCCTCGGCGATCTTGTCGACGACCGGGGCGCGGAACTGGTACGACGTACCGAAGTCGCCGGTCAGCGCCTTGCCGCAGTACTGCGTGAACTGCTGCCACAGCGGCAGGTCGAGCCCGAACTCACGGCGCATCGCCGCGATCTGTTCGGTCGACACCTGGCGGCCGCCGGTCATCTGCTTGACCGGGTCGCCCGGGATCAGCCGGAAGAGGAAGAAGCTGGTGACGAGGACGGCGAAGAGGGAGACGGCCGCACCGGCGAGCTTGCCCGCCGCGTAACGGGCGTAGGCGGCGGTGGAGCGGGAGCGCGGGGAGCGGGCCGACGGCCCGGCCGGAGCCGGGCCGCCGGATGCGGTGCTCTCCACGCCTGCCGCGCTCTTCAACAGCGCGGGAGTGCTTTCTGAGCTCATGGACTATTCACGGTCTTCCGCGGTGGAGCGGCGACGCATGGCGAACAGCAGTCCGCCACCGGCGAGGACGACGACGGCGATCCCGACCCCGATGAGCACCCCGGTGGAGGAACCACCGGAGTCGGAGGAACCGGACGAGGAGGCCCCGGCGGCCGGGACCGCCGACCACCAGCTCCAGTAGCCGTCCTGGCCGTAGATGTTGCCCGCGGCCGACGGCATGGTGGTGATGGACTCGATGTGGTCGGTGCGGTAGGCCTCGACGGCATTCGGGTACGCCATGACGTTCATGTACCCGGTGTCGTACAGCCGCGACTCCAGTTGCTTGACCAGATCCGCCCGCTTGGCGGGGTCGTACTCCGCCAGTTGCTTCTTGTAGAGCTCGTCGTACTGCTTGTCGCAGATGAAGTTGTCGGTCGCGGCCGACTCCTTCGCCTTGGACGGCAGAGCGGCGCAGGTGTGGATGGAGAGGACGAAGTCGGGGTCCGGGTTGACGGACCAGCCGTCGAAGGCGAGATCGTACTCACCGGCGTACCAGGGGTCGGAGACGTTGTCGAGGCAGTCGACCTTCAGCCCGATGCCCTGCGCGCCCCACCACTCCTGGAGGTACTTGCCGATCGCCTTGTCGTTGGGGTCGGTGGCGTGGCAGAGGATACGGAAGTCGAGCGGCTTGCCGTCCTTGCCGACGCGCTTGCCCGCACCGTTCTTCTTGTACCCGGCCTCGTCGAGGAGGGAGGCCGCCTTCGCCGGGTCGTAGGCGAGCTTCTGGCCGTCCGCCGGCTTCCAGAAGTAGTCGCCGAAGCGCGGCGGGATGTAGCCCTCGCCCTCGACGGCGTGGCCCTGGAAGACCTTGTCGATGATGGTCTTGCGGTCGACCGCCATGAACAGCGCGTGCCGCACCTTCTGGTCCAGCAGCGCCGGGTGTCCGTCGCCGAACTTCTGTCCGTCCTTGGTCCGGGCTCCGGGGTTGACGGCGAGCGCGAAGAAGCGGCGGCCCGGGGCGTCGTTCACCTTGATGTCCGGGGCGTTCTCCAGCGAGGCGGACTGGGCGGGCGTCAGGCTGGGGCTGCCCGCGACGAAGGAGACCTCACCCTTGCGCAGGGCGGCCACGGCCGCGTCCTGGTCCTTGTAGTAGCGGAAGACCAGCTCGTCGAACTTGGGCGAGCCGCGCCAGAAGTCCTTGTTGGCCTTGAGCTTCACATAGCTGTCGACCTTGTAGTCCGTCAGGATGAACGGACCGTTCCCCACGATGGGGAACTCCTGGTCGTTGTTGAACTTCGAGAAGTCGCCGACCTTGTCCCAGAGGTGCTTCGGGACGATCGGGACGTCGAGCGCGGCCATCGTGGCCTGCGGCTCCTTGAGCTTGATGACCAGCTTGTCCTTGCTGGGCGCGGTCACTTCCTCGAAGTTCCCGACGAAGCTGCCGTTGGAGGTCGCGGCGCCCTCGTCGGTCATCATCTTGTTGAACGTCCAGGCCGCGTCCTCGGCGGTGGCCTGCTGTCCGTCGGACCACTTCGAGTCCGAGCGGATCGTGTACGTCCACGTCAGCTTGTCGGCGGAGGGCTCCCACGCGGTGGCGAGGCCCGGGATCGCCTTGTTGTCCTTGGCGTCGTAGTTGGTGAGGTAGTCGTACATCAGCCGGTGGATGCTCGTGCTGACCAGCCGCTGCGCGAGGAACGGGCTGAGCGAGTCGACGCTCTGCGCGACGGCGACCGTGAGCGTCGTCTTCCCGTCGTCGGCGCGGGCCTCGGAGGGCGTGGGCGCGAGCGGATTTCCCGGGACGACGGACCCGGCGGCGAGCGCCAGGGCTGCCGCGCCGGAGGCCAGCAGGAGGCGCAGACGTCGGCGTGGCCGGGAGGAGCGGGTGGGGACTCTTGTGACCATGGACGGGGACCTCGCGTCATCACTCGCTGGGAGAAGGCGGGCAGATCTCTGGTTCGCCAGTTGGTGAAGCGAAGGTTTATCAGCGGTGGTCGAGGCTCGTCAACGGTGTGTCAAACCGTGTGTGGGCTGCGGGAATGCGGAAGGGCTCGCACCGCGTGAGCGATGCGAGCCCTCATTGGTCTAAACCACTTCGGCCGGTTGTCGGCCTCCTGTCGGCCTTACTGCGGAGGCGCCGGCGGCGGCTGCGGAGGCGTCTGCTGCCAGCCGGCCGGAGGCACCGGACCGTGCAGATCGGGCTGGCCTGCCGTGTTGCCCTGACCGCCCTGCTGTTCCGGCTGTCCCTGCTGCGGCGCACCGGCCCCGGGCGCACCCGGCCCGGCCTGCGGCGGCGGCGCCTGCTGCCATCCGTTCTGCGGTCCGCCCGGGGCCGGCTGCGGAGGGTAGGGGGCCTGCGGAGCACCCGGCTGACCCGCCGCCTGATATCCCCCGTACGGCGGCTGCCCGCCGTACGGCTGCTGTCCACCCTGGGGCTGCTGCGACGCGTACGGCTGCTGCCCCGGCTGCGGTTGCCCGGGCTGCCCCGGGTGCTGCTGTGGCGGATAGGGCTGGCCGGGGCCGGGCTGCTGCGGTGCGTACGGCTGCTGACCGGGCATCGGCTGCCCCGGGATCTGCTGTCCGGCTCCGGGCTGTCCGGGAACCTGCTGTCCGGCTCCGGGCTGCCCCGGGATCTGCTGGCCCGGCATCGGCTGGCCCTGTCCCGGGTAGCCCTGCTGGCCGGGCAGCGGCGGTGCGTACTGCGGCGGCGGGTTCTGGCCGTCCGCCGTCCACAGCCCCTGCTGCTGCTGGGCCCGCGCGAAGTCCTCGGCCACCAGCGCCGAGAGGTGGAAGTACGCCTCACGGGTCTTGGGCCGCATCATGTCGAGGTCGACCTCGGCGCCCGCCGCCAGGTGCTCGTCGAACGGGACGACGACGACGCCGCGGCAGCGCGTCTCGAAGTGCTGGACGATGTCGTCCACCTTGATCATCTTGCCGGTCTCGCGGACGCCCGAGATGACGGTGAGCGAACGCTGCACCAGGTCCGCGTACCCGTGCGCCGAGAGCCAGTCCAGCGTCGTGGAGGCGCTGGACGCGCCGTCGACCGACGGCGTCGAGATGATGATGAGCTGGTCGGCGAGGTCCAGCACCCCGCGCATCGCGCTGTAGAGCAGCCCGGTGCCGGAGTCGGTGAGGATGATCGGGTACTGCTTGCCGAGCACCTCGATCGCGCGCCGGTAGTCCTCGTCGTTGAACGTCGTGGAGACCGCCGGGTCCACGTCGTTGGCGATGATCTCCAGACCGGAGGGCGCCTGCGAGGTGAACCGCCGGATGTCCATGTACGAGTTGAGGTACGGGATCGCCTGGACCAGGTCGCGGATGGTCGCCCCGGTCTCGCGGCGCACGCGGCGGCCCAGCGTGCCCGCGTCCGGGTTGGCGTCGATGGCGAGGATCTTGTCCTGCCGCTCGGTGGCCAGCGTCGAACCGAGGGCGGTCGTCGTGGTGGTCTTGCCGACGCCGCCCTTGAGGCTGATGACGGCGATCCGGTAGCAGGACAGCACCGGGGTGCGGATCAGCTCCAGCTTGCGCAGCCGCTCGGCCTCCTCCTTCTTGCCGCCCAGCTTGAACCGGGAGGCGGCGGAGGGGTTACGGCTGCTCTTGGCCTTCTGCTTGCCGCGCACCAGCCGGTCGGAGGAGAGCTCGACGGCCGCGGTGTACCCGAGCGGGGCGCCGGGCACCGACCGCTCGCGCTGGTCGTGCGCGACCGGGGTGGGCCAGGCCCCGCCCGTACGCGGGTCGACGGGCGGCTGCTGCTGGTGCGGCGGCTGGCCCTGGACCGGGGGCTGCTGCTGCCCGTACGCCTCCGGCTGCTGCGGGGCGACGGGCGCGGGGAGGTTCGGAGTGCCCTGGGCCGGGAACGGCGCGTTGGGCTGGGGCGCGTTGGGGGGCTGCCCCGGCAGGCCCTGCTGAGGCGCCGGTCCGGGCTGTCCGGGCTGCCCCGGCTGTCCGGGCTGGGGGAAGCCGTAGCCGCCCGCGCCCTGGGGGGCCTGGGGGTGCGCCTGCGGGGGCAGCGGTGCGCCGGGCTGACCGGGCTGACCGGGGTACGGCTGCTGCTGGTGCGGCGG
>MUNB01000336.1 GCA_002154345.1 Streptomyces griseus | reverse complement strand
GGCGGGAGCCTGGGACGCGGGTGCCTCCGGGGCCGGTCCCGGGGATGTCTGGGCCAGGACCTCCAGCACGCCTTCCCCGTACGTCGCGAGCTTCTTCTCGCCCAGGCCGCTGACGCCGCCCAGCTCCGCGAGCGAGGCCGGGTGCAGCGTCGCGATCTCCCGCAGCGTCGCGTCGTGGAAGATGACGTACGCCGGGACGCCCTGCTCCTTCGCCGTCGCCCCGCGCCAGGCGCGCAGCGCCTCGAAGACCGGGACGGCGGACTCGGGAAGGTCGGCGGCGGCCGCCTTGCCCCGGCCCTTCGCTCCGCCCGCGGAGGACGAGGAACGGGACGTGGGCTTCTTGGGCTCCTTGCGCAGCAGCACGTCCCGCTCGCGGCCGAGCACCGTCGCGCTCTCGTCGGTGAGGACCAGCGTGCCGTACTCGCCCTCGACCGCGAGCAGTCCCTGGGCCAGCAGCTGGCGCACCACGCCGCGCCACTCCGCCTCGGCCAGCTCCTCGCCGATGCCGAAGACGGAGAGCTGGTCGTGGTCGAACTGGATGACCTTGGCGGTCTTGCGACCCAGCAGGATGTCGATGATCTGGCCCGCGCCGAACTTCTGATTCCGCTCGCGCTTCAGCCGCACCACCGTGGAGAGCAGCTTCTGCGAGACGACCGTGCCGTCCCAGGTCTCCGGCGGGGTCAGGCAGGTGTCGCAGTTGCCGCACGCGGCGGCCGTGGGCTCCTGGCCGAAGTAGGTCAACAGCTGGGACCGGCGGCACTGGACCGTCTCGCAGAGCGCCAGCATCGAGTCCAGGTGGGCGGCGGCCCGGCGGCGGTGGGCCTCGTCGCCCTCGCCGCCCTGGATGAGCTTGCGCTGCTGGACGACGTCCTGGAGTCCGTACGCCATCCAGGCCGTCGACGGCTCCCCGTCACGGCCCGCGCGGCCGGTCTCCTGGTAATAGCCCTCGACGGACTTGGGGAGGTCGACATGGGCGACGAAGCGCACGTCCGGCTTGTCGATGCCCATGCCGAACGCGATCGTCGCGACGACGACGAGCCCCTCCTCGCGGAGGAACCGCGCCTGGTGGTCGGCGCGCGTGGCGGCGTCCAGGCCCGCGTGGTACGGAACGGCCCGCACGCCGTTGCGGCTCAGATACTCCGCGATCTTCTCGGTGGAGTTCCGCGAGAGGCAGTAGACGATGCCCGCGTCCCCGGCGTGCTCCTCCTTGAGGAAGGTCAGCAGCTGCTTCTTGGGGTCGGACTTCGGCACGATCCGGTACTGGATGTTCGGCCGGTCGAAGCTCGCCACGAAGTGCTTCGCGTCCGGCATGCCGAGGCGGCGGGTGATCTCCTCGTGCGTGGCGTTCGTCGCGGTCGCCGTCAGGGCGATGCGCGGCACGTCCGGCCACCGCTCGCCGAGCACCGACAGGGCCAGATAGTCGGGGCGGAAGTCGTGGCCCCACTGGGCGACGCAGTGCGCCTCGTCGATCGCGAACACGGAGATCTCGCCCCGGGCCAGGAGGGAGAGGGTGGAGTCCAGGCGCAGCCGCTCGGGGGCCAGATAGAGGACGTCCAGCTCGCCCGCGAGGAACTGCGCCTCCATCGAGCGCCGCTCGTCGAAGTCCTGCGTGGAGTTCATGAAGCCGGCCCGGACACCGAGCGCCCGCAGGGCGTCGACCTGGTCCTGCATGAGGGCGATCAGCGGCGAGACGACGACGCCGGTGCCCCGGCGGACCAGGGACGGGATCTGGTAGCAGAGGGACTTTCCGCCGCCGGTGGGCATGAGCACGACCGCGTCGCCGCCCGCCACCACATGCTCGATGACCGCGCCCTGCTCACCGCGGAACGACTCGTACCCGAAGACGCGGTGCAGCGTCCGCTGCGCCTCGCTCTCGCCGCCCGTGTCGGTGCCGGTGCCGGTCACCGTCCCGGTGGTCTCATCCATGGTCACGCCCAATGCTCTGTCCCCCGAGGGTCCGCACGCCCGGCCCTGTCCGTCCTGCTCTCGTCCCCGTCCACGATAGGCGGCTCCTACGACAACGCCGGACGGTCTGTGGATAACCGACCGTCCGGCGCTGCTGTCGCTCATACTGCGGGGAACCCGCGCGGGCTACCGCACGAAGACTCCCGCCTGGCTCGCCAGGTCCAGGAAGTACTGCGGGGCCAGGCCCAGCACCAGGGTGACGACGACGCCGGCCGCGATCGTCGTCATGGTCAGCGGGGACGGGACGGCGACCGTGGGGCCGTCCGCCTTCGGCTCGCTGAAGAACATCAGGACGATCACCCGGATGTAGAAGAACGCCGCGACGGCCGAGGAGAGCACACCGACGACGACCAGTCCGCCGGCACCGCCCTCGGCGGCCGCCTTGAACACCGCGAACTTCCCCGAGAACCCGGAGGTCAGCGGAATCCCGGCGAAGGCCAGCAGGAACACCGCGAAGACCGCCGCGACCAGCGGCGAGCGGCGGCCGAGCCCGGCCCACTTCGACAGGTGCGTGGCCTCGCCGCCCGCGTCCCGGACCAGCGTGACCACGGCGAACGCGCCGACCGTCACGAAGGAGTAGGCCAGCAGGTAGAAGAGGACCGAGGAGATGCCCTCCGGGCTGGCCGCGATGACGCCCGCGAGGATGAAGCCCGCGTGCGCGATCGAGGAGTAGGCCAGCAGCCGCTTGATGTCGGTCTGGGTGATCGCGACGATCGCGCCGCCCAGCATCGTGATGATGGCCACGGACCACATGACCGGCCGCAGGTCCCAGGTGAGGCCCGGCAGCGCCACGTACAGCAGGCGCAGCATCGCGCCGAACGCGGCGACCTTCGTGGCGGCGGCCATGAAGCCGGTCACCGGGGTCGGGGCGCCCTGGTAGACGTCCGGGGTCCACATGTGGAACGGGATCGCGCCGACCTTGAACAGCAGGCCGACCAGGATCATCGCGCCGCCGATGAGCAGCAGCGCGTCGTTGCCCATGGTGTCGGCGAGGGCCGGGTCGATCTCCAGGACCGAGCCGTCGACGACGTTGGCGATGTCGGCGTACGACAGGGAGCCCGCGTAGCCGTAGAGAAGGGCGATCCCGAAGAGGAAGAACGCCGAGGAGAACGCGCCGAGCAGGAAGTACTTCACGGCGGCTTCCTGCGAGAGCAGCCGCTTGCGGCGGGCCACGGCGCACAGGAGGTAGAGCGGGAGGGAGAAGACCTCCAGCGCGATGAACAGGGTCAGCAGGTCGTTGGCGGCCGGGAAGACCAGCAGCCCCGCCACCGAGAAGAGGAGCAGCGGGAAGACCTCGGTGGTGGCGAAGCCGGCCCGGACCGCGGCCTTCTCGCCCTCACCGCCCGGTACGGCTCCGGCCTGGGCGGCGAAGGAGTCGACCCGGTTGCCGTGGGCGGTGGGGTCCAGCCGGCGTTCGGCGAAGGTGAACACCGCCACCATGGCGACCAGCAGAATGGTGCCCTGGAGGAACAGGGTGGGGCCGTCGATCGCGATGGCGCCCATCGCCGCGATCTGGGCCTTCGTGGTGCCGTACCCACCGGCCGCGAGGCCGACGATCGCGGCGAACGAGGCGGCGACCGCCACCACGGTCAGGAAGAGCTGGGCGTGGTAGCGGGACCGGCGCGGCACGAAGGCCTCCACCAGGATGCCCAGGACGGCGGCGCCCACGATGATCAGGACCGGCATCAGCTGGGTGTACTCGATCTTCGGCGCCGTGAACGAGGTGCCCGGTGCCGCCGATGTCACCCCGCTCGCCGTCGTCCACAGACTGTGGACAGCTGTTGCGCTCACTTGGCGGCCTCCACCTCGGGCTGGGGGTCCTTCTTCTGTACGTCGGACATGGTGTGCTCGACCGCCGGGTTGACGACCTCGGTGAGCGGCTTCGGGAAGACGCCCAGGAAGATCAGTACGGCGATCAGCGGAAGCGCGACCGCCAGCTCACGGGCCTTGAGGTCCGGCATGGACCGGACCGACTCCTTCACCGGCCCGGTCATCGTGCGCTGGTAGAGGACCAGGACGTAGAGCGCGGCGAGCACGATGCCGGTGGTGGCGATGATGCCCGCCACCGGATACGCGCTGAACGTGCCGACCAGGACCAGGAACTCACTGACGAACGGGGCGAGCCCCGGCAGCGACAAGGTCGCCAGACCGCCGATGAGGAAGGTGCCCGCCAGCACGGGGGCGACCTTCTGGACCCCGCCGTAGTCGGCGATGAGCCGCGATCCGCGCCGGGTGATGAGGAATCCGGCGACCAGCAGCAGCGCGGCCGTGGAGATCCCGTGGTTGACCATGTAGAGCGTGGCGCCCGACTGGCCCTGGCTCGTCATCGCGAAGATGCCCAGGATGATGAAGCCGAAGTGCGAGATCGAGGCGTAGGCGATGAGCCGCTTGATGTCGCGCTGGCCGACCGCGAGCAGCGCCCCGTACACGATGGAGACGAGCGCCAGGGCGATCACCACCGGCGTCGCCCACTTGCTGGCCTCCGGGAAGAGCCCGAGGCAGAAGCGGAGCATCGCGAAGGTGCCGACCTTGTCGACGATCGCGGTGATCAGCACGGCGACCGGGGCGGTCGCCTCGCCCATCGCGTTGGGCAGCCAGGTGTGCAGCGGCCACAGCGGGGCCTTGATCGCGAAGGCGAGGAAGAACCCGAGGAACAGCCACCGCTCGGTGCTGGTCGCCATCTCCAGCGAGCCGTTGGCGCGGGCCTCCACGATCTCGGAGAGCGAGAAGGTGCCCGCGACCACGTACAGCCCGATGACGGCGGCCAGCATGATCAGGCCGCCGGCCAGGTTGTAGAGGAGGAACTTGACCGCCGCGTACGAGCGCTGGGTCGCGGCGCTCTCGTCGGTGCCCGCGTGGGCCCGGTCGCCGAAGCCGCCGATGAGGAAGTACATCGGGATGAGCATGGCTTCGAACAGGATGTAGAAGAGGAAGACGTCGGTCGCGACGAACGACAGGATCACCATGGCCTCGACCATGAGGATCAGGGCGAAGAAGCCCTGGGTCGGACGCCAGCGCGAGGACTTCGTCTCCAGAGGGTCGGCGTCGTGCCAGCCGGCCGCGATGACGAACGGGATCAGCAGTGCGGTGAGGCCGAGGAGCGCCACCCCGATGCCGTCCACGCCCAGTTCGTAGCGGACGCCGAAGTCGGCGATCCAGGAGCGGGACTCGGTGAGCTGGTAGCGGTCGCCGCCCGGCTCGAAGCGCAGGAAGACGACGGCCGCCAGGACGAGCGTGCCGAGCGAGAAGAGCAGCGCGAGCCATTTGGCCGCGGTGCGCCGTGCGGCGGGGACGGCGGCGGTGGCGATGGCGCCGATCGCCGGGAGCGCCGCCGTCGCGGTCAGGAGGGGAAAGGACATGTGATCAGACCGCCCTCATCAGCAGGGTCGCGGCGATGACGACCGCCGTACCGCCGAACATCGAGACCGCGTAGGTGCGGGCGTAGCCGTTCTGCAGCTTGCGCAGCCGGCCGGAGAGCCCGCCGACCGAGGCGGCCGTGCCGTTGACGACGCCGTCCACCAGGGAGTGGTCCACGTAGACCAGCGAGCGGGTGAGGTGCTCGCCGCCGCGGACCAGGACCACGTGGTTGAAGTCGTCCTGGAGGAGATCGCGGCGGGCGGCCCGGGTGAGGACCGAGCCGCGCGGGGCGACCACAGGGACCGGCTTGCGCCCGTACATCGCCCAGGCGATGCCGACGCCGACGACCAGGGCCACCACGGTGGCTCCGGTGACCGTGGCCGCGCTCAGCGGGGCGTGCCCGTGGTCGTAACCGGTCACCGGCTCCAGCCAGTTGATGAACCGGTCGCCGATCGCGAAGAACCCGCCGGCGAAGACCGAGCCGAAGGCCAGCACGATCATCGGGATCGTCATCGACTTCGGGGACTCGTGCGGATGCGGCTCGTGGCCCTCGGCGTCGGGCTGCCAGCGCTTCTCGCCGAAGAAGGTCATCAGCATCACGCGCGTCATGTAGAACGCGGTGATCGCGGCGCCCAGCAGGGCCACGGAGCCGAGGATCCAGCCCTCGGTGCCGCCCTTGGCGAAGGCCGCCTCGATGATCTTGTCCTTGGAGAAGAAGCCGGACAGGCCGGGGAAGCCGATGATGGCCAGATAGCCGAGCCCGAAGGTGACGAAGGTGACCGGCATGTACGTCCGCAGGCCGCCGTACTTGCGCATGTCGACCTCGTCGTTCATGCCGTGCATGACGGAGCCCGCGCCGAGGAACAGCCCGGCCTTGAAGAAGCCGTGCGTCACCAGGTGCATGATCGCGAAGATGTAGCCGATGGGGCCGAGGCCCGCGGCGAGGATCATGTAGCCGATCTGCGACATCGTGGACCCGGCCAGGGCCTTCTTGATGTCGTCCTTCGCGCAACCGACGATCGCACCGAAGATGAGCGTGACCGCGCCGACGATGACGACGACCAGCTGGGCGTCCGGGGCGGCGTTGAAGATCGCGCCGGAGCGGACGATGAGATAGACACCGGCGGTCACCATGGTCGCGGCGTGGATGAGGGCGGAGACCGGGGTCGGGCCCTCCATCGCGTCGCCGAGCCAGGACTGCAGCGGCACCTGGGCCGACTTGCCGCAGGCGGCCAGCAGCAGCATCAGGCCGATGGCGGTCAGCTTGCCCTGGCTCGTCTCGCCCGCCGACTCCAGCACCGGCCCGAAGGCGAAGGTGCCGAAGGTGGTGAACATCAGCATGATGGCGATCGACAGGCCCATGTCGCCGACCCGGTTGACCAGGAAGGCCTTCTTCGCGGCGGTGGCCGCGGTGGGCTTGTGCTGCCAGAAGCCGATGAGCAGGAACGACGCCAGGCCGACGCCCTCCCACCCGACGTACAGCAGCAGGTAGTTGTCGGCGATGACCAGGATGAGCATCGCCGCGAGGAACAGGTTGAGATAGCCGAAGAAGCGGCGCCTGCGCTCGTCGTGCTCCATGTAGCCGATGGAGTAGATGTGGATCAGCGTGCCCACACCGGTGATGAGCAGGACGAACGTCATCGACAACTGGTCGAGCTGGAAGGCGATGTCGGCCTGGAAGCCCTCCACCGGAATCCAGCTGAACAGATGCTGGTGCAGGGCCCGGTCCTCGGCGCCCTTCCCCAGCATGTCGGTGAAGAGGATCAGTCCGACGACGAACGAGGCGCCGGCCAGGGCGGTGCCGAGCCAGTGGCCCGTCCGGTCCAGCCGGCGGCCGCCGCAGAGCAGGACCGCCGCTCCGAGCAGGGGCGCCGCGACGAGCAGCGCAATCAGGTTCTCCACGTTTCCGACCCCTTACAGCTTCATCAGGCTGGCGTCGTCGACCGAGGCCGAGTGGCGGGAGCGGAACAACGACACGATGATCGCGAGTCCGACGACGACTTCCGCGGCGGCGACGACCATCGTGAAGAACGCGACGATCTGCCCGTCGAGGTTGCCGTGCATCCGCGAGAACGTGACGAGCGCCAGATTGCAGGCGTTGAGCATCAGCTCGACGCACATGAACAGCACGATCGTGTTCCGCCGGATCAGCACCCCGGAGGCGCCGATCGCGAACAGCAGGGCCGCGAGATAGAGGTAGTTGACCGGGTTCACTGGGCGGCCTCCGAATTCTCCACGTCCTTGCGCCCGAGCCGCTCCCCGGAGCGCTGCTCCAGCGCCTTGAGATCGGCGAGGGACTCCTGCGAGACATCGCGGATCTGGCCGCGTTCACGCAGGGTCTGCATGACGGTGAGCTCGGACGGCGTGCCGTCGGGGAGCAGACCGGGGATGTCCACCGCGTTGTGCCGGGCGTAGACGCCGGGGGCGGGGAGCGGCGGGAGGTGCTTGCCGCGCACGCGCTCCTCGGACATCTGCCGCTGGGTCTTGGCCCGTTCGGTGCGCTCGCGGTGCGTGAGCACCATCGCGCCGACGGTCGCGGTGATCAGCAGGGCGCCGGTGATCTCGAAGGCGAAGACGTACTTGGTGAAGATGAGGTTGGCGATTCCCTCGACGTTGCCGCCGTGCAGGGCGTTGGCCGCGCCGAGCCCGTTGAAGGTGCTCAGCGAGGCGTTGCCGATGCCCGCGATCAGCAGGACGGCGAACCCGAGGGCGCACCCGAGGGCCAGCCAGCGCTGGCCCTTGAGGGTCTCCTTGAGGGAGTCCGCCGCGGTGACGCCGACGAGCATGACGACGAAGAGGAACAGCATCATGATCGCGCCGGTGTAGACGACGATCTGGACGATGCCGAGGAAATACGCGCCGTTGGCGAGGTAGAACACGGCGAGGACGATCATGGTGCCGGCGAGTGACAGGGCGCTGTGCACGGACTTCTTCATCAGCACCGTGGAGAGCGCGCCGATCACGGCGACGGTGCCCAGGATCCAGAACTGGATGGCCTCGCCGGTCGAGGTGGCGGTGGCCGCGGCCAGGGCGTTCACGCCTCCACCCCCCTGTCCTGCCGGGCGTCGGCGGCCCGGGTGGACTCGATGGGGTCCTCGTCGGGCTTGTCGCTCTCGCCCTTGGACACGGCCGTCTGACGGACCGTACCGGGGGCGGCCTCGGTGACCACGCCCCGGTAGTAGTCCTGTTCGTCCATGCCGGGGAAGATCGCGTGCGGGCTGTCGACCATGCCTTCGTCCAGGCCCGCGAGCAGCTCGTCCTTGGTGTAGATGAGGCTCTCGCGGGTGGTGTTGGCGAGCTCGAACTCATTGGTCATGGTGAGCGCCCGGGTGGGGCACGCCTCGATGCAGAGTCCGCACAGGATGCAGCGCGCGTAGTTGATCTGGTAGACGCGGCCGTAGCGCTCTCCCGGGGAGTAGCGCTCCTCCTCGGTGTTGTCCGCGCCCTCCACGTAGATCGCGTCGGCCGGACAGGCCCAGGCGCACAGCTCGCAGCCGACGCACTTCTCCAGGCCGTCCGGGTGGCGGTTGAGCTGGTGGCGGCCGTGGAAGCGGGGCGCCGTCACCTTCGGCGTCTCCGGATACTGCTCGGTGAGCCGCTTCTTGAACATGGCCTTGAAGGTCACGCCGAAGCCGGCCACGGGGTTCTGGAACTTCTCCCCGGACTCCCCCGACTCCCCGGTCTGTCCCGCCCGGCCCGAGGATCCAGCGGATCCCGATGAGCCCGTGAGCTCTGGTTTCTCAGACACCGCCGGCCTCCTTTCCGTCACTCGCGCTTTCGTCACTCTGAGTATCCGCCCCGCCACTGACAACGAGCTCCCGGTCCCGTCGTGGCCTGCGCCTGGGCACCGGCGGCAGCGTCTGTCCGGGCAGCGGCGGCACCGGGAACCCGCCCGCCATCGGGTCGAAGGCGGGCTCGGGTCCGGCCGCTTCCTCCTCGGCCTTGCGCCTGCGGTCGCGGTACATGTCGACGACGAAGGAGATCAGCAGGATCGAGATCACGACAGCGGCGACGTACAGCACGATCCGGGAGAAGTCGTAGCCCTCGTTGCGCAGGGCGCGGACGGTGGCGACGAGCATCAGCCAGACCACCGAGACCGGGATGAGGACCTTCCAGCCCAGCTTCATCAACTGGTCGTAGCGCACCCGGGGAAGGGTGCCGCGCAGCCAGATGAAGAAGAAGATCAGCAGCTGGAGCTTCAGGAAGAACCAGAGCATCGGCCACCAGCCGTGGTTCGCGCCCTCCCAGAAGGCGGAGACCGGGTACGGGGCCCGCCAGCCGCCGAGGAACAGCGTCACCGCGATCATCGACACGGTCACCATGTGGATGTACTCGGCGAGCATGAACATCGCGAACTTGATGGAGCTGTACTCGGTGTTGAACCCGCCGACCAGGTCGCCCTCGGACTCCGGCATGTCGAACGGGGCCCGGCTGGCCTCACCGACCATGGTCACCATGTAGATGATGAAGGAGACCGGCAGCAGCATGATGTACCAGCGGTCCGCCTGCGCCTCCACGATCGTCGAGGTGGACATCGACCCGGAGTAGAGGAAGACCGAGGCGAAGGCCGCGCCCATGGCGATCTCGTACGAGATCATCTGGGCGGACGAGCGGATTCCGCCGAGCAGCGGGTACGTCGAGCCCGAGGACCAGCCGCCGAGCACGAAGCCGTACACCCCGACCGCGCCGACGGCGAGGATGTAGAGCGCGGCGATCGGGAGGTCGGTGAGCTGCATCGCGGTGCGCTGCCCGAAGATGGAGACCTCGTTGCCCGCCGGGCCGAAGGGGATCACGGCGATCGCCATGAAGGCCGGGATCGCGGCGAGGATCGGCGCGAGGACGTAGACCGCCTTGTCCGCGCGCTTGACGATCACGTCTTCCTTCAGCATCAGCTTGATGCCGTCGGCCAGCGACTGGAGCAGCCCCCAGGGCCCGTGCCGGTTGGGGCCGATGCGCAGCTGCATCCAGGCGACGACCTTGCGTTCCCACACGATGGAGAACAGCACGATCAGCATCAGGAAGGCGAAGCAGAAGACCGCCTTGATGGCGACGAGCCACCAGGGGTCGGTGCCGAACATCGAGAGATCCTCGGCGGCGAGGACGGCGCGCTCGGGCGCCGTCGTGAGTGCGGCGAGGCCAGTCACGCTCGTACCTCCGATGGTTCGACGGGAGCACCCGGTGCGGCGGCGGGGCCGATCCGCACCAGGCCGCCCGGGTTCACGCCGGTGTCGGCGGGGATGCCGCGTCCCACCGAGTTCAGCGGCACCCAGACCACCCGGTCCGGCATGTCGGTGACCGCGAGGGGCAGTTCGACGGTGCCCGCGGGGCCGGTGACGGCGAGCAGGTCGCCGTCCTTGACGCCGGACTCGGCGGCGGTGACCGCCGAGAGCCGGGCGACGGCCGCGTGCCGGGTGCCGGCGAGCGCGGTGTCGCCCTCCTGGAGCCGGCCCAGGTCGAGCAGCATCCGGTGGCCCGCGAGGACCGCCTCGCCGTCGCCGGGCCGGGGCAGCGGCCGCGCGCTCTCGCGCGGGTCGTCCGCGTGGCCGCCCTCCCAGCCGCCGAGCCGGTCCAGCTCGCGGCGGGCGGCGGTCAGGTCCGGCAGGGCGAAGTGCACGTCCATGGCGTCGGCCAGCATGTGCAGCACCCGGGAGTCGGCCGGCGCGAGCGTCCGGGACATCTGCTCGGGCTTCAGCGCCGCCTGGAACATCCGGACCCGGCCCTCCCAGTTGAGGAAGGTGCCGGACTTCTCCGCGACGGCGGCGACCGGGAAGACCACGTCCGCGCGGGCGGTGACCGCGCTCGGCCGCAGCTCCAGCGAGACCAGGAAGCCGACCTCGTTCAGCGCCTGGAGGGCGCGGTTCGGGTCGGGCAGGTCCTCGACGCCGACCCCGGCGACGAGCAGCGCGCCCAGTTCGCCGGTGGCCGCGGCCTCGACGATCTGGCCGGTGTCGCGGCCGTGGCGGGTGGGCAGTTCGGCCACCCGCCACAGCTCCGCGACCTCGTCGCGGGCCCGCGGGTCGGTGGCCGGGCGGCCGCCGGGCAGCAGCGAGGGGAGCGCGCCCGCCTCGACCGCGCCCCGGTCGCCCGCCCGGCGCGGAATCCACACCAGGCGTGCGCCGGTGGCGGTGGCGGTGCGGATCGCGGCGGACAGTGCGCCGGGCACGCCCGCGAGCCGCTCGCCGACGATGATCAGCGCGTGCTCACCGCGCAACGCCTCGGCGGCCGCCGCCCCTTCGGCCTCCAGGCCGACGCCGCCCGCGAGCGCGTCCAGCCATTCGGTCTCGGTGCCGGGGGCGGCGGGCAGCAGGGTGCCGCCCGCCTTCACCAGGCCCCGGGTGGCGTGCGAGGCGAGCGCGAAGGTCTTCTGGCCGCTCTTGCGGTGGGCCTTGCGCAGCCGCAGGAAGACGCCGGGCGCCTCCTCCTCTGACTCGAACCCGACGAGCAGGACCGCGGGGGCCTTCTCCAGGGCGGTGTACGTGACACCCTCGCCGTCGAGGTCCCGGCCGCGTCCGGCGACCCGGGCGGCCAGGAAGTCGGCCTCCTCGGCGCTGTGGACGCGGGAGCGGAAGTCGATGTCGTTGGTGTCGAGGGCGACCCGGGCGAACTTGCTGTACGCGTAGGCGTCCTCGACGGTCAGCCGGCCGCCGGTCAGGACGCCGGTACGGCCGCGGGCGGCGAGGAGTCCGGCCGCCGCGGCTTCCAGCGCCTCGGGCCAGCTCGCCGGTTCCAGGACGCCTTCGGCGTTGCGGACCAGCGGGGTGGTGAGCCGGTCGCGCTGCTGGGCGTAACGGAAGCCGAACCGCCCCTTGTCGCAGATCCACTCCTCGTTGACCTCGGGCTCGTTGGCCGCGAGGCGTCGCATGACCTTGCCGCGCCGGTGGTCGGTCCGGGTCGAGCAGCCGCCCGCGCACTGCTCGCACACCGAGGGGGTGGAGACCAGGTCGAAGGGGCGGGAGCGGAATCGGTACGCCGCCGAGGTCAGCGCGCCGACCGGGCAGATCTGGATGGTGTTGCCGGAGAAGTACGACTCGAAGGGGTCGCCCTCACCGGTGCCGACCTGCTGGAGGGCGCCGCGCTCGATCAGCTCGATCATCGGGTCGCCCGCCACCTGGTTGGAGAACCGGGTGCAGCGCGCGCAGAGCACGCACCGCTCGCGGTCCAGCAGCACCTGGGTGGAGATCGGGACGGGCTTCTCGAAGGTCCGCTTCTTGCCCTCGAACCGGGAGTCGGCGCCGCCGTGCGACATCGCCTGGTTCTGCAGCGGGCACTCGCCGCCCTTGTCGCAGACGGGGCAGTCCAGCGGATGGTTGATCAGCAGCAGCTCCATCACGCCCTTCTGCGCCTTCTCGGCGACAGGAGAGGTGATCTGCGACTTGACGACCATGCCGTCGGTGCAGGTGATGGTGCAGGAGGCCATCGGCTTGCGCTGGCCCTCGACCTCGACGATGCACTGGCGGCAGGCGCCCGCGGGGTCGAGGAGCGGGTGGTCGCAGAAGCGCGGGATCTCGATGCCGAGGAGTTCGGCGGCCCGGATGACCAGGGTCCCCTTCGGGACGCTGATCTCGATGCCGTCGATGGTCAGCGTGACCAGGTCCTCGGGCGGAACCGCCGCCTCGCCGCCCCCGGAGGGCGCACTCGTGGTGACTGTCATGCGTTCACCCCCCGGTGAGCGTTCTTGCCGTCGGTGTTCTTGTCGTCGGCCCAGGCCGTGGACCGGGCGGGGTCGAAGGGGCAGCCCTTGCCGGTGATGTGCTGCTCGTACTCCTCGCGGAAGTACTTGAGCGAGGAGAAGATCGGCGAGGCGGCGCCGTCGCCGAGCGCGCAGAACGACTTGCCGTTGATGTTGTCGGCGATGTCGTTGAGCTTGTCGAGGTCGGCCATCTCGCCCTTGCCGGCCTCGATGTCGCGGAGCAACTGGACCAGCCAGTACGTGCCTTCGCGGCAGGGTGTGCACTTGCCGCAGGACTCGTGGGCGTAGAACTCGGTCCACCGGGTGACGGCCCGCACGACGCAGGTCGTCTCGTCGAAGCACTGGAGCGCCTTGGTGCCGAGCATGGACCCGGCGGCGCCGACGCCCTCGTAGTCGAGGGGGACGTCGAGGTGCTCCTCGGTGAACATCGGGGTGGAGGAGCCGCCCGGGGTCCAGAACTTGAGGCGGTGACCGGCCCGGATGCCGCCGCTCATGTCGAGGAGCTGGCGGAGCGTGATGCCGAGCGGGGCCTCGTACTGGCCGGGGCTGGTGACATGGCCGCTGAGCGAGTAGAGCGTGAAGCCCGGGGACTTCTCGCTGCCCATCGACTTGAACCAGTCCTTGCCCTTGTTCAGGATCGCGGGAACCGAGGCGATGGACTCGACGTTGTTCACCACAGTGGGGCAGGCGTACAGACCGGCGACCGCAGGGAAGGGGGGCCGCAGCCGGGGCTGGCCACGCCGTCCTTCGAGAGAGTCGAGCAGCGCGGTTTCCTCACCACAGATGTACGCACCGGCGCCCGCGTGCACCGTGAGTTCCAGATCGAGTCCTGAACCCAGGATGTTCGTCCCCAGATAACCCGCCTCGTACGCCTCTCGTACGGCCTCGTGCAGTCGTCGCAGCACGGGGACGACCTCACCGCGCAAGTAGATGAACGCGTGCGACGAACGGATCGCGTAACAGGCGATCACGATGCCCTCGATGAGGCTGTGCGGGTTCGCGAAGAGGAGCGGGATGTCCTTGCAGGTCCCCGGCTCCGACTCGTCGGCGTTGACAACGAGATAGTGCGGTTTGCCATCGCCCTGCGGGATGAACTGCCACTTCATCCCGGTGGGGAAGCCCGCGCCGCCGCGGCCGCGCAGACCGGAGTCCTTGACGTACGCGATGAGGTCGTCGGGCGCCATGGCCAGCGCCTTGCGCAGCCCTTCGTAGCCCTCGTGGCGGCGGTAGGTGTCCAGCGTCCAGGACTCGGGCTGGTCCCAGAAGGCGGAGAGGACGGGTGCGAGCAGCTTCTCGGGGCTCGTCCCGTTGTGGTCGATCTCGGCGGCCAAGGTCATCACTCCCCCTCCTCGGCTGCGGGCCCGGCCGGGTGCTCCGGGTCGGAGGCCGAGGTCTGCTGCGGTGCGTCGTGCGAGCTGAGGTGCTCGGACGGCGAAGGGTCGTGCGGCTGTGCGTCCTGCGGCTGCCCGGCGCGCGGGGAGACCACGCGCGCCTTCGGGAGCGCCTCGCCCTTGGCGAGCTTCAGCCCGACGAGGGAGGCGGGGCCCGCGCCGCCGGTCGCCTCGACGGCGCCGGGGCGCTCGTCGGGGAAGCCGGCCAGGATGCGGGCGGTGTCCTTGTACGAGCAGATCGGCGCGCCGCGGGTGGGCTCGACGGTCCGGCCGGCGATCAGGTCGTCGACGAGCTGGGTGGCGCTCTCCGGCGTCTGGTTGTCGAAGAACTCCCAGTTGACCATCACGACGGGCGCGAAGTCGCAGGCGGCGTTGCACTCGATGTGTTCGAGGGTGACCTTGCCGTCCTCGGTGGTCTCGTTGTTGCCGACGCCGAGGTGGTCCTTGAGCGTGTCGAAGATGGCGTCGCCGCCCATGACGGCACACAGGGTGTTGGTGCAGACACCGACCTGGTAGTCGCCGCTCGGCCTGCGCCGGTACATGGAGTAGAAGGTGGCGACGGCCGTGACCTCGGCGGTGGTGAGGTCGAGCGTCTCGGCGCAGAAGGCGACGCCCGTACGGGAGACGTAGCCCTCCTCGGACTGCACGAGGTGCAGCAGCGGCAGCAGGGCGGAGCGGCTGCCGGGGTAGCGGGCGAGCACCTCCTTCGCGTCCGCGTCGAGCCGGGCGCGCACCTCGGCCGGGTAGGGGGTGGCGGGGAGCTGCGGCATCCCCAGACTGACGTCTTGGCGTGAGGTGGTCACCGGTCGACGCCTCCCATCACGGGGTCGATGGACGCGACGGCGACGATGACGTCGGCGACCTGGCCGCCTTCGCACATCGCCGCCATGGCCTGCAGGTTGGTGAAGGACGGGTCGCGGAAGTGGACCCGGTAGGGGCGGGTGCCGCCGTCGGAGACGACATGGACGCCGAGTTCGCCCTTGGGGGACTCGACGGCGGTGTACGTCTGTCCGGCGGGTACCCGGAAGCCCTCGGTCACCAGCTTGAAGTGGTGGATCAGGGCTTCCATGGAGGTGCCCATGATGTTCCTGATGTGGTCGAGCGAGTTGCCGAGACCGTCGGCGCCGAGCGCGAGCTGGGCGGGCCAGGCGATCTTCTTGTCTGCGACCATGACCGGCCCGGGTTCCAGGCGGTCGATGCACTGCTCGATGATGCGCAGCGACTGGCGCATCTCCTCCAGCCGGATGAGGAAGCGTCCGTAGGAGTCGCAGGTGTCGGCGGTCGGGACGTCGAAGTCGTAGGTCTCGTAGCCGCAGTACGGGTCGCTCTTGCGCAGGTCGTGCGGGAGTCCGGCGGAGCGGAGCACCGGGCCGGTGGCGCCGAGCGCCATGCAGCCGGTGAGGTCGAGGTAGCCGACGTCCTTCATCCGGGCCTTGAAGATGGGGTTGCCGGTGGCGAGCTTGTCGTACTCCGGCAGGTTCTTCTTCATGGTCTTGATGAACTCGCGCAGCTGGTCGACCGCGCCCGGGGGCAGGTCCTGGGCGAGGCCGCCGGGGCGGACGAACGCGTGGTTCATCCGCAGGCCGGTGAAGAGCTCGAAGAGGTCGAGAACCAGTTCACGATCGCGGAAGCCGTAGATCATGATCGTGGTCGCGCCGAGCTCCATGCCGCCGGTGGCGATGCACACCAGGTGCGAGGCGAGCCGGTTGAGCTCCATCAGCAGTACGCGGATGACGGTGGCCCGGTCGGGGACCTGGTCCTCGATGCCGAGGAGCTTCTCGACGCCCAGGCAGTACGCCGTCTCGTTGAAGAACGGCGTCAGGTAGTCCATCCGCGTGACGAAGGTGGTGCCCTGGGTCCAGTTGCGGAATTCGAGGTTCTTCTCGATGCCGGTGTGGAGGTAGCCGATGCCGCAGCGGGCCTCGGTGACGGTCTCGCCGTCGATCTCCAGGATGAGGCGCAGCACGCCGTGCGTGGACGGGTGCTGGGGGCCCATGTTGACGATGATGCGCTCGTCGTCGGACTTCACCGCGGATTCGACGACCTCGTCCCAGTCGCCGCCGGTGACTGTATATACAGTCCCCTCGGTGGTCGCTCGGGGTGTCGCGTGGGGAGTGGTCATCAGGAGTACGACCTCCGCTGGTCCGGAGCCGGGATCTGGGCGCCCTTGTACTCGACGGCGATGCCGCCGAGCGGGTAGTCCTTGCGCTGCGGGAAGCCCTGCCAGTCGTCCGGCATCATGATCCGGGTCAGGGCCGGGTGCCCGTCGAAGATGAGCCCGAAGAAGTCGTACGCCTCGCGCTCGTGCCAGTCGTTGGTCGGGTAGATCTCGACGAGCGACGGGATGTGCGGGTCGCTGTCCGGGGCGGACACCTCCAGCCGGATCAGCCGGCCGTGGGTGAGCGAGCGCAGGTGGTAGACGGCGTGCAGCTCGCGGCCCTTGTCGCCCGGGAAGTGGACGCCGCTCACGCCCGTACAGAGTTCGAAGCGCAGGGCGGGGTCGTCGCGCAGGGTGCGGGCGACCTGGACGAGGTGTTCGCGGGCGATGTGGAAGGTCAGCTCGTCGCGGTCGACGACCGTCTTCTCGATGGCGTTCTCGGGAAGCAGGTCCTGTTCCTCCAGGGCCCCTTCGAGCTCGTCGGCCACCTCGTCGAACCAGCCGCCGTAGGGCCGGGAAGCGGCTCCCGGCAGGGTGACGGTGCGGACGAGGCCGCCGTAGCCGGAGGTGTCGCCGCCGTTGTTGGCGCCGAACATGCCCTTGCGTACGCGGATGACCTCGCCGCCGGTGTCGCGCGGGGCGGGTACGGCGTTGCCGTTCTGTCCCTCGCCGTGGGTGTGGTCGCTCACCGCAGCAGCCCCTTCATCTCGATCAGGGGCAGTGCCTTGAGGGCCGCTTCCTCGGCCTCGCGGGCGGCTTCCTCCGCGTTGACCCCGAGCTTGCCGTCCTGGATCTTCTGGTGGAGCTTGAGGATGGCGTCCAGCAGCATCTCGGGACGGGGCGGACAACCCGGCAAATAGATATCGACCGGGACAATGTGATCAACACCCTGCACAATGGCGTAATTGTTGAACATTCCACCCGATGACGCACAAACCCCCATGGAAATGACCCACTTGGGATTCGGCATCTGGTCGTAGACCTGGCGCAGGACGGGCGCCATCTTCTGGCTCACCCGTCCCGCGACGATCATCAGGTCCGCCTGTCGCGGCGATCCGCGGAAGACCTCCATCCCGAACCGGGCGAGGTCGTAGCGGCCCGCGCCGGTCGTCATCATCTCGATGGCGCAGCAGGCGAGTCCGAACGTGGCCGGGAAGACGGATGACTTCCGCACCCAGCCCGCGGCCTGCTCGACCGTGGTCAGAACGAAGCCGCTCGGCAGTTTCTCTTCGAGTCCCATGGTGTGCCCCTCAGCCCCTCAGTCCCATTCCAGGCCGCCGCGACGCCATACATACGCATAGGCGACGAAGACGGTGAGCACGAAGAGCAGCATCTCCACGAGCCCGAAGATCCCCAGGGCGTCGAAGGAGACCGCCCAGGGATAGAGGAAGACGATCTCGATGTCGAAGACGATGAAAAGCATCGCCGTCAGGTAGTACTTGATGGGAAAGCGGCCGCCACCGGCCGGAGTCGGGGTGGGTTCGATACCGCACTCGTACGCTTCGAGCTTTGCCCGGTTGTAGCGCTTGGGGCCGATAAGCGTGGCCATGACCACGGAGAAGATCGCAAACCCTGCCCCGAGGGCGCCGAGCACGAGGATGGGCGCGTAGGCATTCACGCTCCTCGCTCCTTCCAGTCGTCCTTGACCTTTGGACCGCATCGGGCGACCGGCTCGCCACCTCACCAAGATCGTGCACATGTGAGGCAGTTCACAAGCCCGACTGCCCCGCATCCTATGCCTGGTCCCCTGTGATCTGCGACACGGGGTACGACAACGGCTTTGTGATCTCCACCACCTGACGAAGGATCATGAAGTCGTATGAGCGGTGATCTTCGTACGCGAAGCGGCCGAGTGATCACGAGACGTGACATTCGATGGTGTTACCGCTGGTCAAAGGCGCGTGGCGCTATCAATCGACGGCCTGTACAAGCAAATTGGCGGTGGACGGCCTGGAGGTGATAAGAGCGCCGTCCGACGCTGACGCTCACCCGGACGAGGGGCGGTCGGGACCGAAGGGGACATGTGCCCGCATTCACGAACTTCCGGATCACGTCCGCGGCGACGGCCGCGCGCCGGCCGCGACGACACCCGGCACTCCGGTTCCGGCCACGGGCCGCAGCCCGTTTCCGGCCATGGACGCCCACGCGGGTCGCGGGCGCGAGGGTTGCCTGTCGCGGTGGACTCACACTGTGACCTGCGCCACTCGCCCCCGCACCTCAGGAAACCGGGCTTGGCCATCGGTGTGAACGGATGGTAAGCGACGGGCAATTCGGGCGTATTACCGAAAGGCCGTGATCACGGCCCTGATCGCGGCCGCCCGATTTGCCCGTTACGGCGTCAATAAAGGCGCTCAGAAAGCGGATTCACAGATTCCGAACGTAACTGTGTCGCAACACACGTTTCTTGATGGGACCCCTACAGCCCTGATAGCGCTAGTACCCATGTCCCACACCGCTCACATACCCAGCCACCGGAAGCCCCGCCAGCGCGCCTCGAAGTCGGCACTGCGAGCCGGAGTTGCCGGTGGCGTCCTCAGCACCATCGCGGTCGCGGGTGCCGCCGGTCCGGCCCAGGCCGAGCCGGTGACCCAGACGATCGAGATGCCCACCATCACGTCCGGCTTCTCCACCGCTGTGGCCGCCTCCGCTCAGGCCACCCAGCAGGTCGCCCTCGACCTGGAGACCCAGGCCGACGAGGACGCCGCGGCCGAGAAGGCCGCGAAGACGGCCAAGAAGGCCCACGCCGAGGCCGTCCGCAAGGCCGAGGCCAAGAAGAAGGCCGAAGCCGCCGCGAAGGCCGAGGCGGAGGCCAAGGAGCGCGCCGAGCGCGCCTCCCGGACCGCCGAGCGCACGACGCTCAGCGCCTCCTCCGGCTCCTCGGACTCCACGGGCAGCTCCGCCTCCGCCCCGTCCTCCTCCTCGAACGTGAGCGGTTCCGCCGCCTCCATCGTGGCGTTCGCCAAGGCCCAGGTCGGCGACGCGTACGTCTCCGGCGGCACCGGCCCCAACGCGTGGGACTGCTCCGGCCTGGTCCAGGCCGCCTACCGCACGGCGGGCATCGACCTGCCGCGCGTCTCGCAGTCCCAGTCGACGGCCGGCACCCAGGTCTCCCTGGACAACCTCCAGCCCGGCGACATCCTGTACTGGGGCGGCGCGGGCAGCGCGTACCACGTGGCGATCTACGTCGGCGGCGGCGAGTTCGTCGGTGCGCAGAACTCCAGCACCGGCACGGTGCAGCGCTCCCTGGACTACGACCGGCCGACCGGCGCGGTCCGCGTTCTCTGATTCACAAGCGGTTCCCCGGGTGTTCGCCCGGAGAGCCGTCGCGCCCCCGGGCGCACCGGTGCACGGCTGAGGGCCGCCGCTCCCCCGCTCGGGGGCGGCGGCCCTTCGCCGTCGTCGCGGCGACGAGCAGGGCCAGGACCATCAGCAGGGCGCTCACCTGAACCGGCGCCCGGTAGCCGAATCCGGCGTCCAGGGCCAGTCCGCCCGCCCACGGGCCCACCGTCGCCCCCAGGTTGAACGCGGTCGTCGAGAAGGCGCCGGCCAGCGTCGGGGCCCCGGGGGCGAGGCCCAGCACCCGGGTGATCAGGGCGGTGCCCGTACCGAAGGCGAGCATGCCGAGGAGCGGGATCAGGGCCAGGGTGAGCACCGGGCTGCCCGCCGCCGGGGCGAGCGCCGCCCAGCCGGCCGTGAGGGCGGTCATGCCGATGGCGACCACGGTGATCGGGTGGGCGTCGGCGAACCGGCCCGCCACCGCGACCCCGGCGAACGAGCCCGCCCCGAAGAGCGCCAGGGCCACCGGCACCCACCC
>MUNB01000335.1 GCA_002154345.1 Streptomyces griseus | reverse complement strand
CCTCGTACGGGAGGCCCTCGGGTGCGACGGTGTAGGGGGCCAGGGCGATGTGCCAGACGCCGGGGCGTACGGGGCCGGGGAGGTAGCCGGGGGTCGCGGAGTCGGACCGGACGGAGAACGAGGTGCGGGCCCCGCCCGACCAGCCGCGGAAGCCGCGCCCGCCGAGCTCCGTACCGCGTTCGTCGAAGAGGCCGATGTCGAGGGCGTTGCCCTGGACGCCGGGCGGCACGGGCGGTTTGTCGTAGGTGTACGAGACGGCGAACTCGGCCACCCCGTCCGGCACTTCGACGGGCAGGTATACGTAATCGGGAGCCCCGGCCGGCAGCGTCCCGCGCACGGTCCGGGTGCGGTGCGGACCGTCGGGGCCGGACCCGGGGCGGTCCTCGGCACGGGCGAAGCTCACGGTGGCCAACGTCAAGCCGGTGGCGGCGGTCGCGGCGAGGAGGCCGCGCCGCTTCATGCCGGTGTTCACGGCGGTGTTCGTGACGGTGTTCATGGCCGTCACGGTCTCGGATTCTGCCGACATACGGCTTACGTTGGCGCTTCGCACGGACGACGTACAGAAGGACGACGTAACAAGACGGCGTACCGGCGTACGGAACGACGACGACCACGGAGGTGGCTTCGATGCGGATTTCCACCACGATCTTCCTCACCGACGAGACGGTGACCCCGGTCAGGCTCGCCCGCGAGCTGGAGCAGCGGGGGTTCGGCGGGCTGTATCTGCCCGAGCACACGCACATCCCGGTGAGCCGCCGCACGCCGTACCCGATGGGAGGTGAGCTGCCCCGCGAGTACGGCCGCACGCTGGACCCGTTCGTCGCCCTCGGCCAGGCCGCCGCCGTCACCGAGCGCCTGACGCTGGGCACCGGCATCACGCTGGTCGCCCAGCACGACCCGATCGACCTGGCCAAGCAGGCGGCCACCCTGGACCACCTCTCGGGCGGCCGGTTCACGCTCGGCATCGGCTACGGCTGGAACGTCGAGGAGGCGGCCGACCACGGGGTGGAGTGGGCGACGCGCCGGGACCTGGGGCGGGACCGGATGGCGCTGATGCGGGCCCTGTGGGCGGACGAGCCGACCGGTTACGCGGGCGCGTTCGGGTCGGTGCAGCCGAGCGAGGCGCACCCCAAGCCGGCCCAGCGGCCCCGGGGCCCGGTCAACGGCCCGCGTACCCTGATCGGCGGCGGGGCGGGCCCGAAGCTGTTCGCGCACATCGCGGAGTACGCGGACGGCTGGCTGCCCATCGGCGGCGGGGGCCTCACGGAGTCGCTGCCGAAGCTGCGGGCGGCCTGGGAGGAGGCCGGGCGCGACCCGAAGGATCTCCAGGTGGTGCCGTACGCGGTTCTGCCCAGCCCGGGGAAGCTCGGCCACTACGCGGAACTGGGCATCGAAGAGGTCGTGCTCCAGCTGCCCCCGGCGGCCGAACCGGAGGTCCTGCGGACGCTGGACGCGTACGCCGCGTACCTCTGACCGGTCCGTGAGGCAGGGCGGCCCGGGGTCGCCGGTGCAACCGTGCCCGCGTACAAGGCATCCTTACTCATCGGGGATCGCATACGCGGGCCGGAGGCCCGCCCGGGTGGGGAGTGGAATGAACAGGCCGTTGCGGCACATAGCCATCTTCTGCGGGCTGCTGGTGCTGGCCCTGCTGCTGCGGGCGAACTGGCTCCAGCACGTCGACCGCCAGGAACTGGCCCAGCACGAGAAGAACGCCCGCGTGCGGTTCGAGCGTTTCGCCACCCCGCGCGGCGACATCATCGTCGGCGGCAAGGCGATCACCGGGTCGAAGGAGACCGACAGCAAGGACTACGCGTTCCGCCGGACCTCCAAGGACGGCCCGATGTACGCACCCGTCACCGGTTACGCCTCCCAGGCCCGCGGCACCTCGCTGCTGGAGCGGACCTACGACAGCATCCTCAGCGGCCAGGACGACCGCTTCGCCTTCCGGCACGCCAAGGACGTCCTGATGGGGCAGCCCCGGCGCGGCGGCGACGTGATCACCACGATCGACGCCAAGGCGCAGAAGGCCGGCTACAAGGGGCTGACCGACCTGGGCGCCCGGGGCGCGGTCGTCGCCCTGGACCCGGGCACCGGCAAGGTGCTGGCCCTGGTCTCGACGCCCTCGTACAACCCGGAGGTCTTCGCCGGGATCTCGTTCAAGGAGAGCGACCGCTTCACGGCGCTGGAGAAGGAGAAGGGCAAGCCGCTGGCCAACCGCCCGCTGCGCGAGACCTACCCGCCCGGCTCCACCTTCAAGATCCTCACGGCCGCGGCGGCGCTGGAGCACGGCGTGGTCACCGATGTGGACGCCCGGACGGACGCGGTCTCGCCCTACCCGCTGCCGCTCTCCTCGAACAAGATCGGCAGCGAGGCGGGTGACGCGGTCTGCAACAAGGCGTCGATGAAGACCGCCATGCAGTACTCGTGCAACAACGTCTTCCTCGACGCGGCCGCCGAACTGGGCGAGGACCGGATGCGGGAGACGGCGGAGAAGTTCGGCTTCAACGAGGACGTGTACGCGGAGGAGTTCGGCGACCTGCTCGCCACGAAGAGCCTCTACCCGCCGAAGCTCGACAAGCCCGGCACGGCCCTCACCGGCATGGGCCAGGGCAGCCTCACCAGCACCCCGATGCAGATGGCGATGGTCACGGCGGCCCTGGCCAACGACGGCAAGCTGATGCAGCCCTACATTGTCGACGAGCTGCGCGGCCCGGACCTCTCCACGCTGGAGAAGAACGAGCCGATGGAGATGAGCCAGGCCGTCTCGCCGGAGACGGCGAAGAAGGTCCAGGAGATGATGGAGCACACCGCGAAGGAGGGCAGCGCCCAGCGCGCCCTGATCGACGGTGTCACGGTCGGCGGCAAGACGGGCACCGCCCAGCGCGGTGTGGACGTCCGCGACGAGGTGCCGTACGGCTGGTTCGTCAGCTACGGCAAGAAGGACGACGGCCGCTCGGTCGCGGTCGCGGTGTTCATCGACCCGACGGACATGGACATCTCCCGCTCCGACATCTCGGGCGGCCGGCTGGGCGCCCCGATCGCGAAGAGCGTGATGCAGGCGGTGCTGGGCGACTAGGGGCCACCCCAGCCCGTCCGGCGCGGGCCCGCCACCCCAACCCGTTCGGGGGCCATCCCAGCCCGTCCGGCGTGAGCCCGCCACCCCAGCCCGTCCGGCGTTTGAGGACGGAACCCTTGCCCCCACCCAGCCCGTCCGGCGTTTGAGGACGGAACCGTGCAGGTGGGCCCGGGTGCCTCCAACAGGACGCTGTGCCCCAGGACCCTCGCTGTCGCGCCGCCCTCCCTGGCAAGGGGTCCGTCCTCAAACGCCGGACGGGCTGAAGGGCCGCGCGCGACGCCGGTCGGGCTGAAGGGCCGCGCGTTCTCGAGCCCTCAGGGGGCGAGCAGAGCGGTGAGCATCCGCCTGACGACCAGGGCCAGTTCGGCCGGATCCGGTGCCGGCCGGCTCGCGGCCGGGGCGCCGGCGATGCGGTCGTACAGCAGGCCGTCGGTCCAGGCGACGAGCAGGTCCGCCGCCTCTTCCGGATCGGGCGCGCCGAGCGACGCCAGCAGGGCGGCGGCCCTGGCGCGTGCGGCGCGGCCGGCGGTCTCCAGGCCGGCGCGGAGTTCCGGACGGCGGGTCGCCTCCAGGCTCAGCTCGAAACGGGCCAGTTGGCGGTCCCGTCCCTCGGTCAGCCAGTGGTGCAGCAGCGCGGCCAGGGCCTCTGCGGCGGAGTCCGGGTCCGGAACCCCGTGCCGCTCCTCCCAGCGGTCCACGTCGGTGACCGTCAGCGTGGCCAGGCGGAGGTAGCAGGCGCTGATCAGGGCGGATCGCGTGCGGAAGTAGTACGACGTACTGCCGGCGGGCAGCCCCGCCGCCGTGTCGACCGCGCGGTGGGTCAGGCCGCGCAGACCTGCGGCGGCCACGGTGGCGATGGCGGTGTCGGCGATCAGGTCCCGGCGGTCGGGGAGGGGAGCAGTCATGGTCCGAACTCTATAGGTGTAGAGTGCGGACCGTGATCCTCTACAGCTGTAGAGGGCCTGCGTGGGGAGGCGGTCCTTGTGGGTGTTCGTCATGCTGTCGTGGCCGGAGGCGGGATCGGCGGCCTGACCGCCGCGGTGGCGCTGAGCCGTCGCGGATGGCGGGTGACCGTGTGTGAACGGGCCTCCGCCCTCACGGGGACCGGGGCGGGCATCGTGCTCGCCCCCAACGCCCTGCGCGCCCTGGAGTCGATCGGCCTGGGCCCCGCGGTGTCGGCGGGCGAGCCCCTGGCCGGTGTGCTCGGACTCCGTACCCCCGACGGGGCGTGGCTGAGCCGGACCGGCGCCACGGCCTCCCGCTACGGGCTTCCCGCCCGCGCCGTCCACCGCGGCTTCCTGATCGACACCCTCGCCGCCGCCCTGCCGCCCGGCGCGCTGCGCCTCGGCGTCTCGGTGGGCGGGGTGGACGAGGCCGCCGAGGGTGCGGTGGTGGTGCGGACGTCGGCGGGGGAGCAGCGGGCCGATGCCGTCGTGGCGGCCGACGGACTGCGCAGCGCGCTCCGGGGACAGCTCTTCCCCCGGCACCCCGGTCCGCGCTACGCCGGTGAGACCGGCTGGCGGGCGGTGCTGTCCGGCGCAGGCCTGCCCGCGCTCCCGGCCGCCGAGACCTGGGGGAGGGGGGAGCGGTTCGGGATCGTCCCCCTCGCCGACGGCCGGGTCTACGTGTACGCGACCGCTGTCACCGGCCCCGGTACGCGGCCGGCCGACCACCGCGCGGAGCTGATCCGGCGCTTCGGCGCCTGGCACGATCCGATCCCGGCACTGCTGGAGCGGCTGGACCGGCGCGAGCCCGACCCCGTGACCGTCCTCCACCACGACTTCCACGAACTCGCCGTGCCCCTGCCCCGGTTCCACTCCGGCCGGGTGGCCCTGCTCGGTGACGCCGCCCATGCGATGACACCCAACCTGGGCCAGGGCGGCTGCCAGGCCGTCGAGGACGCGGTCGTCCTGGCGCACCTCCTCGCGGGCGACACCGGCGTACCGGCCGCGCTCGCCGCCTACACGGCGGCCCGGCACGGGCGCACGACGCGGATCAGCCGCCTTTCCCGGCGCATGGGGGGCCTCGCCCGGCTCTCCCACCCCCTGGCGGTCTCCGTCCGCGACGTCGCCGTACGGGTCACACCGTCGGTGGTCACGACACGAGGGCTGGACACGCTCCTCGGCTGGCAGCCCCCGCCGGGCCCGGCCCCGGCCGGGCCAGCACCGGTCGGCCCGGGTCCGGCACCCGGTCCGGCCCGGGCCCCACGCCGGTCCGCCGACATCGAGGAGGAGCAGCAGCGATGAACACCGCGATCCCCGCCCGGACTTCCACCGGAGCGGACCCCGTACGGCCCTTCAGGATCGGCGCGTACGGATTCGTCGTCCTCGGGGCCGGTCACCTCGTCTTCACCGCCGCAAGGGCCTCGGCCACCCCGACCCCCGAGCAACGTACGGCCGACGCGGCGATGCGGGAGTCCACCTTCACCCTGCTCGGCCTGGAACGCACCGCCCTCGACGTCACCCACGGCATGAGCATCGCCATGGCTCTCTTCGCCATCGCCTGCGGTCTGCTGATGCTCGCCGCCGTCCGCCACGCCCCTGACCTCGTACGGCGGCGGACCGCCTTCGGCCGGGTGTCCCTGGTGGCCTCCCTGGCCGCCTTCGGGCTTGCACTGCTCCTGTTGCCCGCCCCACCGATCGTCATCCTGCCCGTCACCAGCTGCGCGTTCGCCCTGGCACTGCGGAGGGGAGCCGCGGGCTGACGTACGGGCGGGGCCCGGGCGTCCAGTGCGCTTCGGGGGAGGAGCAGCGACAGAAGGGGGCCTCAGGAGGTGGACGGCCGGACCTCTCCCGCGAAAACGATGATCTGGTCGATGAGGCTGCGCCGCAGATGAACGATGTCGGTTCCCGTCAGGCGGGGGCCTCCGTCCGGCGTGGTGAAGACCCACTGGTACCTCGCCCACTCGTCAGGCATGTCCACGGCCGAGCAACGCACCATGGTGCCGGTCCCCGCCGGATGGCGCCGGATGTCCAGCACGAACCGTTCGACCGCGGCGATTCCCTCGCTGCGGCCCAGCGGCCCCCAGAAGACCACGTCCGAGGTCAGAGCCTGGGCGAGCAGGGCAGTCACATGGCTGTCGTCCGAGGTGTTGAACGCGGAAATGAACGTGTCGATCGCGGATCGGGCAGTCTCTTCCTGCATACCCCAGTAATACCAGCCGATTCGCGTGCGGTCGTCCCACAAGCCGCCTTCCGGTCATGCCGAATCATCGCGGTCGCGGCACGAAGGGGGGTGTGCCCCGGTCTCATCGTTCAGTACACCTGACGCACCGACCTCAGCACCCCGCGCCGCACCCCCGTCTCCCCCTCCGCCTCGGGCGCGACACCAGAGGTGGCGGAGGCAGAGGAGGAAGAGGAGGAAGAGGAGGCAGAGGCCACCAACCCCACCAACTCCGTCAACGCGTCGATACGGAAGTCCGCCGTCTCCACCACGTCCGGATGCTCCGCCCACCAGTGCCCGTACGGCCCCCGCCGCAGATGCGCCGTCCGCAGCCCCGCCGCGGCGGCCGGGAACAGGTCGTCGGCCGGGTGGTCGCCCACGTACAGCGTCGCCTCCGGGGCCGCGCCCGCCACTTCGGCCACCCGTGCGAAGAACTCCGGGTCCGGCTTCCGTACGCCCCACTCGCCCGAGGTGACCACCAGGTCGGCGGGCAGGTCCAGGGCCCGCAGCAACTCCCCGGCCCGGACCGTGCCGTTGCCCGCCACCACGACCCGGATGCCCGCGGCCCGCAGTTCGGCCAGCGCGGGCCTGACGTCCTGATAGAGGTCCGACTCGTCGAGGTGCTCACCGCGCCCGGCGGCGGCCCGGGCCCGGTACGCCTCCTCGACGTCCATGTCGGGCCGCAGGATCCGCAGCGCGTCCGTGGCCTCGCGGCCCTGGGCGACGGCCGCGCCCACCAGCGCACCGAGCGTGTGCGGTGGTACGCCGAGCCAGTCGGCCCAGGACGCCCAGTGCCGGTCGTCGCGTACGAGGGTTTCGCCGATGTCGAGGACGATCGTTTCCATCACCGTTCCGACACTAGGCGCGAGGACACCGTCGACGGGGTCTCATCCGGGTGAGTCGGCCCGCACGGGTGACCACCGGGACACCGAAGAGTGATCGGACACACCCCGCGGCCTGCGCATCCCGTACCAGGCCCTGGTCCGGCGCAGGCGCCTCGCTCGTATGCTCGGTTCATGACCGATCCTGATCCTCAGAGCGGACGTCCCACCTCCAACGCCATGCGGCGCGCGCTCAAACGCGCCCGTGACGGTGTCGCCCTCGATGTCACCGAGGCCGCCGTCCTGCTCCAGGCGCGCGGCGACGATCTGAAGGATCTGGCCGCGTCCGCCGCCCGGGTCCGGAACGCGGGCCTGGAGGCGGCCGGCCGGCCGGGCGTGATCACGTACTCGCGCAAGGTCTTCATCCCGCTCACCCGCCTCTGCCGCGACCGGTGCCACTACTGCACCTTCGTGACCGTCCCCGGCAAGCTCCGCCGGGACGGCCACGGCATGTTCCTCTCGCCCGACGAGGTGCTGAAGATCGCCCGTGAAGGCGCGGCGATGGGCTGCAAGGAAGCGCTGTTCACCCTCGGCGACCGCCCCGAGGACCGCTGGCCCGAGGCGCGGGAGTGGCTGGAGGCGGAGGGGTACGACGACACGCTCGCGTACGTACGCGCCATGGCGATCCGGGTCCTGGAGGAGACGGGCCTGCTGCCCCACCTCAACCCGGGCGTCATGACCTGGACCGACCTCCAGCGGCTGAAGCCCGTCGCGCCCTCCATGGGGATGATGCTGGAGACGACGGCGACCCGTCTGTGGTCCGAGCCGGGCGGCCCGCACCACGGCTCCCCGGACAAGGAACCGGCCGTACGGCTGCGGGTCCTGGAGGACGCGGGGCGCTCCAACGTCCCCTTCACCACCGGCATCCTGATCGGCATCGGCGAATCGTACGAGGAGCGCGCCGACTCGCTCTTCGAGCTGCGCAAGACGGCCCGCGCCTACCACGGCATCCAGGAAGTCATCGTGCAGAACTTCCGCGCCAAGCCGGACACGGCGATGCGCGGAATGCCCGACGCCGAGCTGGAGGAGCTGGCCGCCGCCATCGCGGTGGCCCGGCACATCCTCGGCCCGTCCGCCCGGATCCAGGCCCCGCCGAATCTGGTGGACGCCGAGTACGCGCTCCTCATCGGCGCGGGCATCGACGACTGGGGCGGCGTCTCGCCGCTCACCCCCGACCACGTCAACCCCGAGCGCCCCTGGCCGCACATCGACGAACTGGCGGAGAAGACGGCGGAGTCGGGCTTCACGCTCCGTGAACGCCTCACCATCTACCCCGAGTTCATCCAGCGCGGCGAGCCCTGGCTCGACCCCCGTCTCCTCCCGCACGTCCGCGCGCTCGCCGACCCGGAGACCGGCCTCGCCCGCGAGGACGCGCTGCCCGTCGGCCTGCCCTGGCAGGAGCCGGACGAGGGCTTCACCTCCTCCGGCCGCACCGACCTGCACGCCACCATCGACACCGAGGGCCGCACCGGCGACCGGCGTGACGACTTCGACGTGGTGTACGGGGACTGGGAGGCGCTCCGCGAGGCGGCGGCCCCCGGCATGGTCCCGTCCCGCATCGACGCCGACGTACGCCAGGCCCTGAGCCAGGCGGCCGACGACCCGACGAAGCTCACCGACGACCAGGCCCTCGCCCTGCTGCACGCGGACGGCCCGGCGCTGGACGAGCTGTGCCGGATCGCGGACGCGCTGCGCCGGGACGTGGTCGGCGACGACGTCACGTACATCGTCACGCGGAACATCAACTTCACCAACGTCTGCTACACCGGCTGCCGTTTCTGCGCCTTCGCCCAGCGCCGCACCGACGCCGACGCGTACACCCTCTCGCTGGACCAGGTCGCGGACCGGGCGGCGCAGGCGTGGGACGTGGGCGCGGTCGAGGTCTGCATGCAGGGCGGCATCCACCCGGACCTGCCGGGCACGGCGTACTTCGACATCGCGCGGGCGGTGAAGGAGCGCGTCCCCGGCATGCACGTGCACGCCTTCTCGCCCATGGAGGTCGTCAACGGCGCGACCCGCACCGGGATGTCGATCCGCGACTGGCTGACCGCCGCCAAGGAGGCCGGGCTCGACTCGATCCCCGGTACGGCGGCGGAGATCCTGGACGACGAGGTCCGCTGGGTCCTCACCAAGGGCAAACTGCCCACCGCCACCTGGCTGGAGGTCATCAAGACGGCGCACGAGGTGGGCCTGCGCTCGTCCTCGACGATGATGTACGGCCATGTCGACCAGCCCCGCCACTGGCTCGGCCACTTCCGTACGCTGTCCCGACTCCAGCAGGAGACCGGCGGGTTGACGGAGTTCGTCACCCTCCCCTTCATCCACACCAACGCCCCGGTCTACCTCGCCGGCATCGCCCGCCCGGGCCCGACCGACCGCGACAACCGGGCGGTGACGGCGATGGCGCGGCTGCTCCTGCACCCGCACATCACCAACATCCAGACCAGCTGGGTGAAGCTGGGCACGGAGGGCGCGGCGGAGATGCTGCGCTCGGGCGCGAACGACCTGGGCGGCACGCTGATGGAGGAGACCATCTCCCGGATGGCCGGGTCGAGTTACGGCTCGTACCGCTCGATCCAGGACCTGAAGGCCATCGCCGACCTGGCGGGCCGCCCGTCCCGCCCGCGGACGACGCTGTACGGGGAGGTCCCGGCCGAACGGGTCGCGGCGGCCACGGCATCGGACGGCCATCTGCCGGAACTGCTGCCGGTGCTGCCCAGCTGAGCGCGGAGGAGAGGAGCGGGGCAGGGTTGTTCGCCCGCCCCGCCCACCTCTTCCCGCCCCGGCGTCATACCGTTGCGGCGTGATGGAAGCTCCGCACCTGGACGCGATCCGGCAGTCGTACGACGCCGTCGCCGCCGACTACGCCCGGTCCGTCAAGGACCCGGCCGAGCTGGACCCGTTGTCGCGTGCCGTGCTGGCCGCGTTCGCCGAACTGGTCGCGTCGGCGGGCCTCGGGCCGACGGCCGACGTGGGCTGCGGACCGGGCAAGGTCACCGCGTACCTGACCCGGCTGGGCGTCGACGCCTTCGGGGTCGACCTCTCGCCGGGGATGGTCGGGCTGGCCCGCGCGGCCCATCCGGAGCTGCGGTTCGACGTCGGCTCGATGTCCGCGCTGGAGGCGGACGACGGTGAACTCGGCGGCGTCCTGGCGTTCTACTCCACGCATCATCTGCCGCCGGAGGCGCTGCCCGGCGCGTTCGCCGAGTTCCACCGGACGCTGGCGCCCGGCGGGCACCTGCTGCTCGTCACCCGGGTCGGCGACACCGGGCACCAGCGCCGGACATACGGCTACGGGGGCGGCGAGGCCGTCCCGTTCGACAGCTACCGGCTGCCCGCGGACCGGATCGCGGAGCTGCTGGAGCGGGCGGGGTTCGTCGTCACCGGGCGGACGTTGCAGGAACCCGAGGCGGGCGCGAACCGGCCGGTCGCCGGGTTCCTGGCCCGGAAGCCGGAGCAGCCGAAGGAGCTAGGCCGCCGCGCGCTCGCCCACCGGCCGCCTGCGCTGGGCGACATCGGTCAGTGAGGGCGGGGTCCACACGCCGTCCGGCGGATAGACGTCGGTGCCGGGCGCGACGATCGCGTCGATCCGGTCGAGCGTCTCGTCGTCCAGCGTGAGCGAGGCCCCCTTCAGCAGCCCCTCCAACTGCTCCATCGTGCGCGGGCCGATGATCACCGAGGTGACCGCCGGGTGGGCCGGCGGGAAGGCGACCGCCAGCTCGGGCAGGGTGGCCCCGATGCTGTCGGCCACGGCGACGAGCTGCTCGACGACCTCCAGCTTGGCGGCGGTCAGCGGCGCCTCGGGGTCGAACCGGTGCGGTTGCAGCGCCGCCCGCCCGGTGGTCAGGTCGATGGTCCCGCCCTTGCGGTACCTGCCGGTCAGGAAGCCGGAGGCGAGCGGGCTCCAGGTCAGCACGCCCATGCCGTAGCGCCGGCAGACGGGCAGGACGGCCCGCTCGATGCCCCGGGCGAGGATCGAGTACGGCGGCTGCTCGGTCCGGAACCGGCCGAGGCCGCGCCGCTCGGCGACCACCTGCGACTCCACGATCTCCTCGGCCGGGAACGTCGAGCAGCCGAAGGCGCGGATCTTGCCCGCGCGCACGAGGTCGCTCAGCGCGGAGAGGGTCTCCTCGATGTCCGTGGTGTGGTCGGGGCGGTGGACCTGGTAGAGGTCGATCCGGTCGGTGCCGAGGCGGCGCAGGCTCTCCTCGACCTCCTGGACGATCCAACGCCGTGAGTTGCCGCCCCGGTTGGGTCCTTCGCCCATCGGAAAGTGGACCTTGGTGGCGAGGACGACATCGTCGCGCCGCCCCTTCAGCGCCTTGCCGACGATCGTCTCGGACTCACCGGCGGAGTACATGTCCGCGGTGTCCACGAAGTTGATGCCCGCGTCGAGGGCAGCGTGAATGACGCGTACGGAGTCGTCGTGGTCGGGGTTGCCGACCGAGCCGAACATCATCGTGCCGAGACAGTAGGCACTGACCTCGATGCCGGTGCCGCCGAGTGTGCGGTAGTGCATGGTCGAGCTCCCTGGTGGATGCGGGTGTGCCGGGGCCGGACCCGCCGCACTGTAGGACTTCGAGTGCGCTCCAGGGCAAGCCTTCGGGAAGATCCCCGTTTCGTTCTGTCATGCTCCGGGCAACTCATGCGCGACGCCACCCCACCGTCCCGTGCCGACGAGCCAGGAGAGCCACCCGTGCGAAAGCAGCTGATACCCACCCCCGCCCGTACCGCCGCCGTCCTCGCCGCCGCCGGTCTTCTCGTCCTGGGCACCGGCTCCGCCGCCCATGCCGATCCGCCGGGCAACCTGCCGCAGAACGCGGGTGGTTACGAGCAGACCTTCTCGCCCGCCTACGACTACGACGGTGACGGCTGCTACGCCACCCCCGCCATCGGCCCGGACGGCACCCTCGCGCCCGGTCTGAAGACGAGCGGCGCGATCAACGGCAGCTGCCGGGACCAGTGGGACCTGGACAACTCCCAGACGTACGCACGCTCGAAGTGCAACAACGGCTGGTGCGGCATCGTCTACGCGAGCTACTTCGAGAAGGACCAGGCCGTCCACGGCAGTGGACTCGGCGGCCACCGGCACGACTTCGAGCATGTGATCTCCTGGGTCGACCAGGGCTCCAACCAGGTTGAATACGTCTCGACCACGCAGCACAGCACGGTCAAAACCTACCCGCGCTCACAGGTGCGGTTCGACGGCTCGCACCCCAAGGCCGTCTACCACAAGGACGGTCCGAGCACGCACTTCTTCCGCCTCGCCAACGGCAACGACGAGCCGCCGGAGAACCACTACGGCGACTGGCGCTACCCGCCGATCGTCGACTGGAACGGCTTCCCCAGCGCGGAGTTGCGCGACAAGCTCATGAACGCCGACTTCGGGTCCGCGACCATCAAGGTCACCGACAAGGACGACCGCTTCCGCAACCTCCTCAACAACTCCAAGCCCGCCGGAATCCCCTTCGACCCCTGGGCCTGACATTCCTGACCGCTGATCAGAAATACTCCACCGTCAGGCAGTCCAGATGCTCTGCGTCGGCCGGCCGCACGGACGCGCGCGGCAGCCGGCGCCGAGCGGCGATGTCCTCGGCCTCGAACAGCCCGGTGACCGCGAGTTCGCCCAGCGCGTTCAGCTCGGACTCCAGGCAGTCCGCGTCCTGCTCCAGGACGGCGGCCGAAGCGAGGAGCGAGGCCGGCGTCCGGACCTCCCGCCGGTCGAAGGACCGCACCCGGTCGCTGATCGTCTCGCACGCCCGCTCCCGGACCTTCGCCGCATCCGACACGAGGCCCCGGGTGAGGGAGAGCAGCTGCTCGTCCCCGACGGAGCGGGCGGGGCGGGCAG
>MUNB01000334.1 GCA_002154345.1 Streptomyces griseus | reverse complement strand
CCCGCCGCCCTCCTCGGCCGGTTTCCCGGGAGCGGGCTCCGCCGCCTCGCCCAGGACCAGCGAGCGCAGCGGATCCATACGCCACCAGAGCGGCGGACGCGGATCCGTGGTGGCCCGCAGCACCTGGCCCACCGTCGGCCGGCGGCCGGGGTCCTTCGCCAGGCAGGCCGTCACCACCTCCCGTACCTCCTCGGGTACGTCGGCGAGGCCGGGCTCCTCGTGGACGGCCCGGTAGAGCAGCACCGCGGGGGTCACCGAACCGAACGGGCTGCCTCCGGTGGCGGCGAACACCAGGACCGCCCCGAGCGCGAACACGTCGGCCGCCCCGGTGACGACGGTTCCGGTGATCTGTTCCGGGGCGATGAACCCCGGANNNGCGCGGGCGATCCCGAAGTCGATGACCCGGGGACCGTCGGCGGTGATCAGCACGTTCGACGGCTTCAGGTCCCGGTGGACGAGCCCCGCCCGGTGGACGGCCTCCAGCGCCTCGGCGAGCGCCGCGCCCAAGGACCGTACGGCGGCGGGCTCCAGCGGTCCGGTCGCCGCCACCGCGTGCCGCAGCGTGACGCCCGGCAGATACGCGGTGGCCAGCCACGGCCGCGCCGACTCCGGATCCGCGTCGAGCACCGCCGCCGTGTGCGCACCGGTCACCGCGCGGGCGGCGGCGGCCTCGCGGCGGAACCGTTCACGGAAGTGCGGGTCGGCCGCCAGGTGTTCGTGCACCGTCTTCACCGCGACCGTCAGCCCGCCGGGCGTCCGGCCCAGATAGACGGTGCCCATGCCGCCCGCGCCGAGCCGGCCCAGCAGCCGGATGGAGCCGAGCCGTTGGGGGTCGCCGGGGAGCAGGGGGCCCGTCACGCCGACTCCGGTCCGGTGAAGGTCCGCACGGTCCCGCCGACGCAGACATGGAGGAGGCCCCCGCCCGCGGCGGCCCGCAGCGCCCCGTCCGCCTCGACGGGCACCGACCACAGCCGGCGGTTGTGGACCGCGTCCAGGGCGTGCACACCCCAGCGCGCGCCCTCCCCGGCCTTCTCGCCGCCGCCCGGCCGCGGCCCGGTGGCGTACAGCGTGCCGTCCGCCACCAGCGGCGGCCCGTCGGCCTCGACGCTGCTGCCGTCGTCACCGGCGAGCCGCCCGATGTCGCCGCGACTCCAGCGGATCCGGCCGCTCCGGGCGTCCAGCGCGGTGACCCGGCCCGGCGTCGCGGCGTACACCGCACCGTCGGTCGCGGTGGGGGTGACCGTGGGCGATCCGTCGAGCTTCCGGCGCCAGGCGGTGCGCCGGGTCGCCAGATCGACCGGGACGATCCGGCCGCCCCTCGCGTAGTACCGGGTGCCCGAGGCACCGGGGTGCGCCTGCGGGAACGGGGCGCCGCCGGGTATCTCCGACTCCCTCACCGGTACCGCGCCGGAGGTCCGCAGCACGAGCAACGGCTCCTCGGCGGCGTCCCCGGAACGGGCCGGCGGGCGGAGCCCGACGGCCAGCCGCCCGCCCGCCGCGTCGATGCCGGTCACCGCGGCCCGCGTCCCTTCGTGGAACCAGAGCGCCTTTCCCGTACGCGAGTCGAATCCGTAGGCCCGCCAAGGGCGTTCGCCCAGGGTGCGCTTCTCCCACCGGGTCGCGTCGGAGGCGTAGGACACCAGCGCGGTCGTCGCGCCGTCGACCGCGAAGAACGCCGACTGGCCGTCGGGGGCGTCGGACGTCCGGGCGCCGGGCGGGTGGACCGGCACGGCCGCCCAGCGCCGGTTGCCGGTACGGGCGTCGAGCGTGAGGAGTTCCGGTGCGAAGAGCAGCCCGGAGCGCAGCAGATGCACCCGGTCGCCGAGCGGCCGGACGGCCGTGACGCCCTGGACCGGATACCGCCACCGCACCGCGCCGGTGGCCGCGTCGAGAGCGGTCACCGCGGCCCCGTCCGTGATGAGGAGCGCACCGCCGTGGCGCAGCATCCGTCCGGTGTGGCCGAGTTCGCCGACGGTCCTGGTCCACAGCGGACGGCCCCGGGTCCAGCGGGTCGCCGGCCGCGGTGCGGGCCGCCGCGAGCCGGCCGGGTCGTCCTTCTCGGTGAGCCGGAGCAGCGCCGCGCCGCCGACGCCCCCGCCCGCCACGAGCGCGGCCCCGCCGAACGCGAGCAGCCGCCGCCTGGTCGGGCCCCGGCCCGGCGTTCTGTCGTACGGGACGGCGTCCTGCGGCGCGGCGGCGGGACGGGCCCGGTACGGGACGGCGTCGGCCGGGGTGGTCGCGGTCGCGGGCGTTGCGGAGGCGGGTGCCGCGTCGGCGGGGGCCGGATCAGGTTCCGGATCGGGTTCCGGATCGGGTACGGCACCGGCACCGGCACCGGCACCGGCACCGGCGGTCGGAACGGGCACGGCGGTCGCCGCGTCGGCCCGGGCGGTCCTGGCGCGCTCGTCGGGTTCGTCGCCCTCGTCGCCCGCCACCAGCGCCGCGACGCCGTTCTCGTGGTCGCGGACCAGGCCGGACACCGGCTCCCGCTCCCACCACGCGTCGGCCGGTGACCGCTCCGCGCACCAGCTCAGCACCTCGGCCACCGTGGGGCGCTCCGCCGGGTCGCCCGTCAGGCAGGAGGCGAGGAACGCGCGCCACTCGTCCGTCGGCGCCCCGTCCAGATCGGCCTCGCCCCGCACCGTCCGGTACAGCACCTGGTGCGCGGGGCCGGAACCGAAGGGGGCCCGGCCCGTCGCCAGCCGGGCGAGCAGGGCCGCGAGGGCGAACACATCGGCGGCGGGGGACGGTTCGTCGTCGGCCGTCAGCAGTTCGGGGGCGATGAAGCCGGGGGAGCCGATCACCTCCCCGGTGTCCGTGAGGGTCTCGTCGGCCGCCCGCCGGGCGATGCCGAAGTCCAGGACCTTGGGGCCGCCCCGGGTGAGGATCACGTTCGACGGCTTCAGATCGCGGTGGACCAGCCCGGCCCGGTGGATGCTCGCCAGCGCCTCCGCGAGCGCCGCCCCCAGCCCGGCCAGCGGCCCGGCGTCCAGCGGCCCGAGCGCCCCGGCGGTCTCGGCGAGCGTCGGGCCGGCACAGAACTCGGTGGCCAGCCACGGCCGTACGGCGTCGGGGTCGGCGTCCAGCACCGCCGCCGTGAAGGGGCCGGCGACCGCCCGCGCGGCGAGCGTCTCGCGCCGGAACCGTTCCCGGAACTGCGGGTCGGCGGCGAGGTGTTCATGGACGGTCTTCACGGCCGCCAGCCGGCCCGACGCCGTACGGGCCAGGTGGACCCGGCCCATACCGCCTTCGCCGAGCAGCGCCACGAGCCGGTACCCCGCGACCTGCTCCATCCTGTGCGCCCCCTCGTGCCGTCGGTCCGTGCCGCCGGTCCGTGTCGATGTTCCGTGCCGCCGGTCCGAGCCCGGGGACGATCACCCCGGAACCATTCTGTGCGACGCCCGCGCCCCTCGGTTCGGTTGCACCCCGAAATTCCGTCGCGTGCGGGCGGCCCGTTCCCTAAGGTCATGGACATGCACCTCCCGGTGCGAAGGCGGCGGCTCCTTCCTTTCAACGAAATGTGCCGCAGCCACTGCTGATCTCGGGAGGCGCGAGCGCCGGGGTGCCCGGTGCGCAGGCGACGGATACTTCTGGATCCGAGGTGCGCGGGTTCGATTCCCGCCCGGCTTCGGCCGGTAGCTCAGCGGTCAGAGCATCGGACTGTTCCCCGTCGCCGACTCCTGATCTCGGGCACCCCGTTCCGCCGCCGCGCCCTTCCCCAGGAATTCGGGGGAATTCTTCTCATGGCCCGTTTCAATTTCCGTACCCACCGGCCCCGGTCCGCCCGGTCCGGGCCCACCTCGCCCGTCACGACCACCGGCACGCGCGCGCCCAACCACCGGGGCGGCGTCGGGCAGGTGCGCGACGCCCGCTCCGAGCTCTTCCTGCTCGCCGTCGCCAACTTCGTGGCCCAGGACACCGCCTACGAGGGCGGGGACCGGCGCGACGACCGCTTCGCCGCGCTCGTGCGCCGGCTCGCCGTGGAGGACCCGGCGTGGACCGCGGGGCTGCTCCACTGGCTGCGCCGCGACGGGCAGATGCGGACCGCTTCGCTGGTCGGCGGCGCGGAGTACGTGGCGGCGCGGCTGGCGGCCGGGTGCACCGAGGGGCCCACGAACCGGCAGGTCATCGACTCCGTACTGCTGCGCGCCGACGAGCCGGGCGAACTGCTCGGCTACTGGACCTCCCGCTACGGGCGCGCCCTGCCGAAGCCCGTGAAGCGGGGCGTCGCCGACGCCGTGCGCCGCCTCTACACCGGCCGCGCGCTGCTGAAGTACGACACCGCTTCCAAGGGCTTCCGGTTCGGCGACGTGCTCAACCTGGTGCACGCCGCGCCCGACCCCGCCAAGCCCTGGCAGGGCGAGCTGTTCCGGTACGCGCTGGACCGCAGGCACCGGCCGGAGAGCGCCGAGCCGCCCGCCGCCGACCGCACCCTGAGCGCCCACCGGGAGCTGATGGAGCTGCCGGTCGCCGAGCGTCGCCCCGTCGTCACCGGACCCGGCGGCGCGGAGCGGCTGGCCGAGGCCGGGATGACCTGGGAAGCGCTGGCGGGCTGGATGCAGGGGCCGATGGACGCGGCGGTGTGGGAGGCGGTGATTCCGTCGATGGGCACGATGGCCCTCGTCCGGAACCTCCGGAACTTCGACGAGGCCGGCGTACGGGACGAGGTCGCCGCGCTCGCCGCGGCCCGGATCAGCGATCCGGAGGCCGTGGCCGCGTCGCGCCAGTTCCCCTTCCGCTACCTCGCCGCGTACCGGCACGCGCCGTCGCTCCGCTGGGCCCACCCGCTGGAGCAGGCGCTCGGGCACTCGCTGGGCCAGGTGCCCGCGCTGCCCGGCCGCACCCTGGTCCTGGTCGACCGTTCCGGTTCGATGGGGGCGCCGCTCTCCGAGCGCTCCCGGCTGAACCGGGCCGACGCCGCGGCCGTCTTCGGCGCGGCCGTGGCGCTGCGCGCCGCCGACGCGGACCTGGTGCAGTTCGGCACGACCAGCGCGCCCGTCTCCTTCCGCCGGGGTGAATCCGTCCTGCGGGTCCTGGACCGCTTCGGCGACCTGGGCGGTACGAACACGGCGGAAGCGGTACGACGGCACTACCGGGACCACGACCGGGTACTGATCGTCACCGACGAGCAGGCCTCGTACACGCGGGGTGGCGACGCGACCCGGAGCGTTCCGGACACGGTGCCCGTCTACACCTGGAATCTGGCCGGATATCGCCTCGGCCACGCCCCGTCCGGCGACCGGAACCGCCACACGTTCGGGGGGCTTTCCGACGCGGCGTTCCGCATGGTTCCGCTGCTGGAGGCGGGCGGAAGCGCTGACTGGCCGTGGTGAGCGCTGATTACGAATCCGGTACGTCTGGGGCCCCGGGCGTCGGCGGGCATGGCGTCGGGCCTTCACAGGGCGCATACTCGACGTAATGAAACAGTCAGCCGGATCCCGGCGTCACCTGCCTTCCAGTCCCTTCAACCGCCCGGCCCAGGAGGCCCCACCGGTCGAATGCTTCGATGTGGGCGACAGGGTGTCGCACGACCAGTTCGGGCTCGGCAGGATTCTTGCTGTCGAGGGCGACAACGACGCAGTCCTCATCGACTTCTCGGGGCGTCAGGGAAGGATCCTGAGCCCGTACTCCAAGTTGACCAAGCTCTGAGACGCGGGACGAGCCCCGTGCCCGTCCTCGGCAGCGTCCGCCTTCTCCGGATCCGGGGCGCCTGAAGAGATTTCAGGCGCCCCGGACTCCGTTGTGGGCCGTCCCGGCTCCGTTCGGGCCTTCCGGACGGAGGGCCCACGGTGGCTACAGGGCCTGGGCGGCGGGCTTCACCATGCCCCGCACGGTGCGCGACTTCACGAAATCGCCCATCGCGGTCATCTCCCACTCGCCGGTGAACTGCTTGATGAGCTTGGCCATCATCACGCCGGTCTGCGGCTCCGCGCCGGTGAGGTCGAAGCGGACCAGCTCCTCGCCGGACGCGTCGTCGATCAGCCGGCAGTAGGCCTTGGCGACCTCGTTGAACTTCTGGCCGGTGAACGAGTTCACCGTGAAGACCAGGCCCGTCGCCTCGGCCGGGATCCGGCCCAGGTCCACGACGATCGTCTCGTCGTCGCCCGCGCCCTCACCCGTGAGGTTGTCACCGGAGTGCTTGATGGCCCCGTTCAGGATGGTCAGCTTGCCGAAGTAGCAGCTGTCCAGGTGGTTGCGGTTGGGGCCGTACGCGATCACCGACGCGTCCAGGTCGATGTCCTTGCCGCGGAACGCGGGCTCCCAGCCCAGACCCATCCTGACCCGCGAGAGCAGCGGGGCGCCGCCCTTGACGAGGGACACGGTCTGGTTCTTCTGGAGGCTGACCCGCCCCTTGTCCAGGTTGATCTTCCCGGAGCCCACGGGCGGGGCGGCGG
>MUNB01000333.1 GCA_002154345.1 Streptomyces griseus | reverse complement strand
CCGCCCGGCCCCGGGGAGCCGCCGGACCGGGGCCGCCGAGCCCGGGGCCGACGGTGGCCCGGGGCCGCCGTGCCTGGGGCCGACGGCGGCCTGGGGCCGCCGTGCCTGCACCGGGCCACCGGGCCTTCGCCACGGCGCGCACCGGGGCCTCCACGCGTGCGCCGGGACGCGGTGCCGCCGCGTCCCGGGCCCGCCGTCCGGGAGGGGTCAGCCGCTGCCGGTGAGCATGGCGGTGATCCGCTCGGAGGCGGCCTTGGCCTCACGGGCCGGGTCGCCGCCCTCCAGCACGGCCGTCATGTAGGGCTTGATCGGGTTCTCCGCCTCGACCCGGGCCCACTGGGACGAGTTGGGGGTGGCCCGGCCCCGGGTGGCGCCTTCCGCCATCGCCGCGGTGCCCTCGTCGCCCTCGATGACATGGGCGAGGCTGGGCTTGTTGGGCACGTAGCTCATGCCCCGGGCGAGCTCCGTCTGCCATTTCTCGCTCGCCAGCGCCTTGACGACGGCGATGCCGGCGCTGCGCTCGTCGGCGTTCTTCGGGACGATGAGGTCGGAGCCGCCGGTGAATACCGAGCCGGGGGCTTTCGCGGTCTTACCGGGAATGGGGAAGTAGCCGAGTTTTCCCTTGAGTTCGGGATTCTTCTGCTCGATGAGCGCGGCGCTGCCCGGCACCGAGATGATCTGCGCGACGTCGCCCTTGGCGAATACGTCGGTCTGCGGGGGCTTCTCCTCGTCGGCGTCCGTCGGGCCGTCGCCGAGCGCCTGGAGTTTCTGGTAGAACTCCATGCCCGCCAGGGCCTCCGGAGTGTCCAGGGCGCCCTGCCAGTCGCCGCCGTTCTCGTCGGCGAGCTCGCCGCCCTCGTCCCAGATGAATCCGGCGAGTACGTACCAGTTCTGACCGGCCAAGTAAATGCCTTGGTTCCCCGCGCTGTTGAGCTTCTCGGAGTCGGCGATCCACTCGGCGCGCGTCTTCGGGACGGAGTCGATGCCCGCCTTCTCGAAGATCTCCTTGTTGTAGATCACCACGCGGTTGGCCGCGTACCAGGGGATGCCGTACTGCACGCCGTTGATGCTGCCGGGCTGGGCCAGACCGGGCAGCCAGTCCTCGCTGCCCAGGTCGCGCATCGACTCCAGGGTCAGATCGCGCAGGCCGCCGCTCTCCGCGTACTGCGCGACCTGCGTGTTCCCGACCTCGATCACGTCCGGGGCGTCGTCTCCCTCCAGTGCGGAGATGACCTTGGGGCCGATACCGCTCCACTCCTGGATCTTGAAGTCCAGCTCGATCGAGGGGTTCTCCTCCTCGTACGAGCGGGTGAACTTGTCCAGGAAGCCGGGCGAGACGCTGTCCTTCATCAGCCAGATCGTCACCGTGCGGTCACCGCTGCCCGAGCCCGATATGTAGCCGCATCCGCCGAGGGCGACGGTTGAGACAAGCGCGATGGCTCCGGCCAGTATGCGGTTCTTCACGTGGTCACCTTCTGCGAAACGGCACGACGAAATCGGGACCCGGTGTGGGGGGATTGCGGGCGGCGCTCGCACGGGTGGTTGGCTGAATTTTGGTATGGACCAATCAGTAGGTCAAGGCGGGCGCTCGTCCCGATGCACCCCACCCGCCCCCTCGCGGGACCTCACGGATTGGGGCAACGTGGTCACAGGAAAGGAGACAAACAATGGCGAACCACACCTATCGGGTCACCGAGATCGTAGGAACCTCCGAGGAGGGCATCGACGCGGCAATCCGGAACGGCGTCGCAAGAGCGGCGGAAACGTTGCACAATCTCGATTGGTTCGAGATTAATCAAGTTCGTGGCCATATCGAAGATGGCCGAATCGCGCACTATCAGGTCGGCCTGAAGGTGGGCTTCAGGCTCGACGAAAACACCTGATCCGCTTGATCGACCTGATCAGGTGCGCCCCTCGCGTTCCTGCGCGTCCTTCAGCGCCTCCGACGGGTCGGCCCAGCGGGCCCGCACCACGGTAAATCCGGCCACTTCGGCCGCATCGCAGACCAACGCGTCGTCGTCCACGAGCATGCGCACCTGCCCCGTCCGCCCCAGCCGCCGGAGGATGTCCAGCTTCGTCCGGCGTGCGGGGCGCCGGTCGTCGTTGCGCCGCATGAACAGCGTGCCCTCGGGCAGCCCCTGACGGCTCAGCCAGCGCACGGTGTCACGACGGCACCGCTCGGGCCGGCCGGTCAGATAGACGATCTCGCACTCCTCGGCGCTCGCGAGGACCATCCGTACGCCCTCCGGGAGCGGCGGGTCGGCCGAGGCCGCGGCGAAGAATCCGGCCCAGTCGCGTGTGGCGCCCTCCAGGAAGTGCTGCCGGTGGGCGGTGTCGGCAAGGGTGCCGTCCAGGTCGAAAACGGCCAGCGGCCGTGCGTCGTCGTTCACTCCCCCAGCTTAGGAAGCAGCTCGAAGCACCTCGGGAATCCCTGCGGACCGAGCGCGTTGAACAGAGCGTGAGCTCTGTGATCGCCTCGACCCGCTTCTCCGTCCTGGACCGCTCGCGCACCCGTGAGGGGCACGACGCGCCCCGGGCGCTGCGCGACACCGTCGACCTGGCGCGGGAGGCGGAGGCGCTCGGCTTCCACCGCTTCTGGGTCTCCGAGCACCACGGTGTGCCCGGGGTCGCGGGGTCCGCGCCGACGGTGCTGGCGGCCGCCGTCGCCGCCGCGACCTCCACCATCCGGGTCGGCACCGGCGGGGTGATGCTGCCCAACCACCGGCCGCTGGTCGTCGCCGAGCAGTTCGGGGTGCTCGCCTCGCTCTTCCCCGGCCGGATCGACATGGGGCTCGGCCGCTCCGTGGGGTTCACCGACGGCGTGCGCCGGGCGCTCGGCCACGGCAAGGAGGACGCCGAGGACTTCCCCGGACGGCTCACCGAACTGCTCGGCTGGATCGACGGGACCCAACAGGCCCACCCCCGGGTCCACGCCCATCCGGCGGAGGGCCTGCACATCCCCGCGTACGTCCTGGCGATCGGGGAGGGCGCGGCCGTCGCCGCGGCCGCCGGGCTCCCGCTCGTCATCGGCGATCTGCGCGGCCGGGAGAAGGTGCTGCGCGCGATCGAGGTCTACCGCCGCGACTTCCGCCCCTCCGCGCGCGCCGAGCGGCCCGAGGTGATCGTCGCGGGCTCGGTGGCCGTCGCCGGCACCGAGGAGGCGGCCCGCCGGCTGCTCGTACCGGAGGCGTGGGCCATGGCCTACTCCCGTACGCACGGGGACTTTCCGCCGCTGGCCCCGGCCGAACGCGTCGAGGCCCTCACCATGACGGCCAAGGAGCGGAGGCTGTACGAGCAAGGGCTCGACGGCCATGTCCACGGCACCGAGGACCAGGTGGCCGAGCAGTTGGAGAAGGCGATCACGGAGACCGGGGCGGACGAGGTGCTCGTCACCACCAGCACGTACGACCGCGAGGCGCTGACGGACTCGCTGCGGCGGCTCGCCCGGATCGCCCGGATCGACGAGCGGGTGCGGCAACGAGGCCTCGACGTCCGATAACCGCCGGACCCGGCCACGAGGAGCGGGAACGCTGGGAGGCATGACCCACTCACCGACGACGGATTCCCGGGCGGTCCTCACCGCCATGTACACAGCCGAAGCCCGCTATCTGGCGGCCGGCGGACCCGGCACCGCCTCTTTCGACCTCCTCGCACCCTGCTTCGCACCCGACGTGGTCCTGCACCAGGCGGCCGCGCTCCCGTACGGCGGGGTCTGGCGCGGACACCGGGGGATGGAGCGGTTCTTCCTGGCGATGAGCGACATCTGGGCCATGTTCGAGCTGGTGGAGCAAGACTTCCTGGCCACCGGTGAAATCTCGGTGGTGCACACGATCGTCCGCGCCAGGTCCCGGGCAACCAGGCGGGAGCTGACATTCCCCGTCCTCCAGACCCTCACCGTCCGGGATGGCCTGATCTCCGAGATACGGCCGTTCTACTGGGACACCGACGCGGTCGTCCGCGCCTGCGCCCCGTGAGGCACGCCGCCGGATCCCGGGCGGCCTCCGTCGGCGCCGACGCCTAGAATCGAACTGTTTGTCCCAAGGCGTCAGAACCCCACCCGTACGGAGCCGAGCCCCATGCCCTCCCCCCACGATCCGTACGTCCGCGTGCGCGGCGCCCGCGAGCACAACCTCAAGGACGTCCAGGTCGACATCCCGCGCGACACCCTGACGGTCTTCACGGGCGTGTCGGGCTCGGGGAAGTCCTCGCTGGCCTTCGGGACGCTCTACGCGGAGGCCCAGCGCCGCTACTTCGAGTCCGTCGCGCCGTACGCGCGGCGGCTGATCCATCAGGTGGGCGCACCGGCCGTCGGGGAGATCACCGGGCTGCCGCCCGCCGTCTCGCTGGAGCAGCGGCGCTCCGCGCCGGGGGCCCGGTCGTCCGTCGGGACGGTCACCACCCTCTCCAACTCGCTGCGGATGCTCTTCTCCCGGGCCGGGGACTATCCACCGGGGGCCGAGCGGCTGGACTCCGACTCCTTCTCCCCCAACACCGCCGTCGGCGCGTGCCCGGAGTGCCACGGGCTGGGGCGGATCCACCGGACGGACGAGGAGCTGCTGGTCCCGGACCCGGCGTTGTCGATCCGGGACGGGGCGATCGCCGCGTGGCCGGGGGCCTGGCAGGGCAAGAATCTGCGGGATGTGCTGGACGCGCTGGGGTACGACGTCGACCGGCCGTGGCGGGAGCTGGATCCGAAGGACCGCGAGTGGATCCTGTTCACCGACGAGCAGCCGGTGGTGACGGTCCATCCGGTACGGGACGCGGGCCGGATCCAACGCCCGTACCAGGGTACGTACATGAGCGCGCGCCGCTATGTGCTGCACACCTTCGCCGACACCAAGAGCCGTTCCCTGCGGGCGAAGGCGGAGCGTTTCCTGACCAGTGCCCCGTGTCCGGTGTGCGGTGGGAGCCGGCTGCGGGCCGAGGCGATGGCGGTGACCTTCGCCGGGCGGACCATCGCGGAGCTGGCCGGGCTGCCGCTGTCCGATCTGGCCGAGGTGCTGTCGGGTGCCGGGGCCGGCGGTGCGGGCGCGGGCGGTGAGGAGACGGCCCGGGTGCTGACGGGCGATCTGCTGGCGCGGATCGGGACGGTGACGGAGCTGGGGCTCGGCTATCTGAGCCTGGACCGGACGGCCCCGACCCTGTCCTCCGGTGAGCTGCAACGGCTGCGGCTGGCCACGCAGTTGCGGTCGGGACTGTTCGGCGTGGTCTATGTGCTGGACGAGCCGTCGGCCGGGCTGCACCCGGCGGACACCGAGGCGCTGCTCGGGGTGCTGGGGCGGCTGAAGGAGGCCGGGAACTCGGTCTTCGTGGTGGAGCACCAGATGGATGTGGTGCGGCGGGCGGACTGGCTGGTGGACGTGGGCCCGCTGGCCGGGGAGCACGGCGGGCGGGTGCTGCACAGCGGACCGCCGGAAGGGCTCGCCCAGGTCCCGGAGTCGGCGACGCGCCGCTTCCTGTTCCCGGAGGGCGGACAGGGGGCCGGGCCGGTACGCCGGGCGCGTACGCCGTCCGGGTGGCTCCGGCTCGGCGGTGTGGAGCGGCACAATGTGCGGGGCGTCGACGCGGCGTTCCCGCTCGGGGTGTTCACGGCGGTGACCGGGGTGTCCGGCTCGGGCAAGTCGACCCTGGTCGGCCAGGTGCTCGCCGGAGTGCTGGCGGACCGGCAGGCGGGCGAGGAGCCCGGTGTGGCCGAGCGGTACTGCGCGGAGGCCACCGGCCTGGAGGCGGTGGACCGGCTCGTCCAGGTCGACCAGAAGCCCATCGGCCGGACGCCCCGGTCCAATCTGGCCACGTACACCGGCCTGTTCGACGCGGTACGCAAGCTCTTCGCGCGGACGGAAAAGGCGCGGGAGCGCGGCTACGGCGCGGGGCGGTTCTCGTTCAACGTGAGCGGCGGGCGGTGCGAGACCTGCCAGGGCGAGGGCTTCGTCTCGGTGGAGCTGCTGTTCCTCCCGAGCACCTACGCGCCCTGCCCGGACTGTCACGGTGCGCGCTACAACCCGGAGACGCTGGAGGTCACCCTCGACGGGCTGACGATCGCTCAGGTTCTGGACCTCACCGTGGAGTCGGCGGCCTCGTTCTTCGCCGGGACTCCGGCCGCCGAGCGTGCGCTGACCACTTTGCTGGACGTCGGGCTCGGATATCTGCGGCTCGGCCAGCCCGCCACGGAGCTGTCCGGCGGCGAGGCGCAGCGCATCAAGCTGGCGGCCGAGCTCCAGCGCACCCGGCGCGGGCACACGCTGTATCTGCTGGACGAGCCGACGACGGGGCTGCATCCGGCCGATGTGGAGGTGTTGATGCGGCAGTTGCACGCGCTGGTCGACGGCGGGAGCACGGTGGTGGTCGTGGAGCACGACATGGCCGTGGTGGCGGGCGCGGACCATGTCATCGACCTGGGGCCCGAGGGCGGGGACCGGGGCGGGCGGATCGTGGCGACCGGCACTCCGGCGGAGGTGGCGCGTGCCGCCGCAAGCCGCACGGCGCCGTATCTGGCCAAGGCGCTGCGGCGCTAGCGTGCGCGGCGCACTGCACAGCTGATCCCGTACGGCAGCCGGGAGTTCGGAGCCGTACGGGATCAGCTCCTCCGTCAGCGGCGGACTTTACGGGTGGCCCGCAGCCACTCCTTGTTCATCGCGGCGATCGAGGGCAGCGGGATGCCCTTGGGGCAGGCCGTGGCGCACTCGCCTGCCAGGGTGCAGCCGCCGAAGCCCTCGTCGTCCATCTGGGCCACCATGTCCAGGACGCGGGTCTCGCGTTCGGGGGCGCCCTGCGGCAGGACGTTGAGGTGGTTGACCTTCGCCGAGGTGAACAGCATCGCCGAGCCGTTCGGGCAGGCGGCGACGCAGGCTCCGCAGCCGATGCACTCGGCGTGCTCGAAGGCGAAGTCGGCGTCCGGCTTGGGCACCGGGGTGGCGTGGGCGTCCGGGGCGGTGCCGGTGGGGGCGGAGATGTAGCCGCCGGACTGGATGATCCGGTCGAAGGAGGAGCGGTCCACGACCAGGTCCTTGATGACCGGGAAGGCCGAGGCCCGCCAGGGCTCGATGTCGATCGTGTCGCCGTCGGCGAAGGACCGCATGTGGAGCTGGCAGGTGGTGGTGCGCTCCGGGCCGTGGGCGTCGCCGTTGATGACGAGGCTGCACGCGCCGCAGATGCCCTCGCGGCAGTCGTGGTCGAAGGCGACGGGCTCGTCCCCGGCGAGGGTGAGTTCCTCGTTGAGGGTGTCGAGCATCTCCAGGAACGACATGTCGGCGGAGATGTTGTCGACTTCGTAGGTGGCCATGGCGCCGGGCTCTTCGGCGTTGCGCTGACGCCAGACGCGCAGGGTGAGCTTCATGCGTAGCTCCGCTGGGTGGGGTGGACGTACTCGAAGACGAGGTCTTCCTTGTGCAGGACGGGGGCGCCGCCGGTGACGGTGAACTCCCAGGCGGCGGCGTAGGAGAACTCCTCGTCGCGCCGTTCGGCCTCGCCGTCCGGGGTCTGGGACTCCTCGCGGAAGTGGCCGCCGCAGGACTCGGCGCGGTGCAGTGCGTCGAGGCACATGAGCTCGGCGAGCTCCAGGTAGTCGACGATGCGATTCGCCCTCTCCAGCGACTGGTTGAACTGTTCGCCGGTGCCGGGGACCTTGATCCGCCGCCAGAACTCCTCGCGGATCTCCGGGATTCTGGCGAGCGCCTTGCGCAGACCGTCCTCGGTGCGCGCCATCCCGCAGTACTCCCACATGAGTTCACCGATCTCCCGGTGGAAGGAGTCGGGGGTGCGGTCGCCGTCGACGGAGAGCAGCAGGTTGATGCGGTCCTCGGTCTCCGCCACCACCTCGGCGACGGCGGGGTGTTCGGCGTCGACGTCCTCGGTGTGCGGGTTGCGGGCGAGGTAGTCGTTGATGGTGGAGGGCAGGACGAAGTAGCCGTCGGCGAGGCCCTGCATCAGGGCGGAGGCCCCGAGCCGGTTGGCCCCGTGGTCGGAGAAGTTGGCCTCACCGATGGCGAAGAGGCCCGGGATGGTGGTCTGGAGGTCGTAGTCGACCCAGAGGCCACCCATCGTGTAGTGCACGGCGGGGTAGATCCGCATCGGGACCGTGTAGGGGTCCTCGTCGGTGATCCGCTGGTACATGTCGAAGAGGTTGCCGTATTTGGCCTCGACGGCCTTGCGGCCCATGCGCTGGATGGCCTCGGCGAAGTCCAGGTAGACCCCTTGCCCGCCGGGGCCGACGCCGCGCCCCTCGTCGCAGACGTTCTTGGCGGCGCGGGAGGCGATGTCGCGGGGCACCAGGTTCCCGAAGGCGGGGTAGATGCGCTCCAGGTAGTAGTCGCGCTCGTCCTCGGGGATCTGGTTGGCCGGGCGGGTGTCGCCCTCGGCCTTGGGCACCCAGATGCGGCCGTCGTTGCGCAGCGACTCGCTCATCAGCGTCAGCTTGGACTGGTGGTCGCCGGTGCGCGGGATGCAGGTGGGGTGGATCTGGGTGAAGCAGGGGTTGGCCATGTAGGCGCCGCGCCGGTGGGCCCGCCAGATCGCGGTGGCGTTGGAGTTCATGGCGTTGGTCGACAGGTAGAAGACGTTGCCGTAGCCGCCGGTGGCCAGGACGACCGCGTCGGCGAAGTAGGTGTCGATCTTCCCGGTGACGAGGTCGCGGGCGACGATCCCGCGCGCCTTTCCGTCCACCACGATCAGGTCCAGCATCTCGGTACGGGCGTGGAGTTCGACGCCGCCGGTGGCGATCTGCCGGGACAGCGCCTGGTAGGCGCCGAGGAGAAGCTGCTGTCCGGTCTGGCCGCGCGCGTAGAACGTGCGGGAGACCTGGACACCGCCGAAGGAGCGGTTGTCGAGGAGGCCGCCGTACTCGCGCGCGAAGGGCACGCCCTGGGCGACGCACTGGTCGATGATCTCCACCGAGATCTGCGCCAGCCGGTGGACGTTGGACTCCCGGGCGCGGAAGTCACCGCCCTTGACGGTGTCGTAGAAGAGCCGGTGGATGGAGTCGCCGTCGTTGCGGTAGTTCTTCGCCGCGTTGATGCCGCCCTGGGCGGCCACCGAGTGGGCGCGCCGGGGCGAGTCCTGGAAGCAGAACTGGACGACGTGGTAGCCCTGTTCGGCGAGGGTGGCGCCGGCCGCGCCGCCGGCCAGACCGGTGCCGACGACGATGACGGTGTGTTTGCGCCGGTTGGCGGGGTTCACGAGTTTCGCTTGGAAACGGCGGGTGTCCCAGCGTTCGTTGACGGGGCCCTCGGGGGCCTTGGTGTCGACGGCGGGCTCGCCCGTGCGGTACTGCGTGTAGTCGGGCATGTCAGCTCACCACTCCGGTCATGACGGCGACGGGTACGGAGATGAAGCCCAGGGTCAGCACTGCCGCGAGGAGGTTGGCGAGGGTCTTCAGGATGCGGTCGCGGGTCGCGTTGCCGACGCCCAGGGTCTGCGCGGCGCTCCAGAAGCCGTGCTGGACGTGCAGGCCGACGGCGAGCACCGCGACGATGTAGATGACGTTGCCGTACCAGGTCGAGAAGGTGTCGATGACGTTCTGGTACGGGTGTCCGGCCTCGAAGCTGGTGTGGACGGTGCCGGTCGTCAGGTCGAGGATGTGCCAGACGATGAAGAGCGCGAGGATGATCCCGCCCCAGCGCATGGTCCGGGTGGCGTAGCTGGCCCGTGGCCTCTTGTGGACGTACTTGGCCGGGCGCGCCTTGATGTCGCGCCGGCTCAGCTGGTACGCGGAGACGCCGTGCAGCACGACGGCGGCGACCAGCCCCACCCGGACGATCCAGAGCGCCCACTCGTAGTGCAGGACCGGTTCACCCATGGTGCGCAGCCAGTGGGCGTAGCCGTCGAACTCACCGGGTCCGAAGAAGATCTTCAGGTTTCCCACCATGTGGGCGACGAGATACCCGAGCATGATCAGACCGCTCACGGCCATGATCGTTTTCTTGCCGACGGTCGAGTCCCAGAGCGTACGCGTCATCGACGGCCGTCGGTCCGTCCGCGTTGCCAATGCCATGAACCTGACGGTAGGGGCGAAGGGTCCGATCAGTCCAAGACATGGACCGGCTGATCTCCATAGGCACTGGCTATCGGCAGAGGTTATCGTCGGGCTCATGCACTTCCAGCAGCTCACCTACTTCGTGGCCGTCGCCGAGGCCCGGCACTTCACCCGGGCCGCCGAGGCGGTGCATGTCTCGCAGCCCTCGCTCTCCCAGCAGATCCGCGCGCTGGAGACGGAGTTGGGCGCGGATCTGTTCAGCCGGGCCCGGGGCAACATCGCCCTCACCGACGCGGGCGAGGCGTTGCTGCCGCTGGCCCGGCGGATCCTCGCTGACGCCGAGACGGCCCGGCAGGAGGTCCAGGAGCTGGTCTCGCTGCGCAGCGGCCGGGTGCGGCTGGGGGCGACGCCGAGCCTGTGCACCGGGCTGCTGCCGGATGTGCTGCGGGCCTTCCACGACCGGCATCCGGGGGTGCGGCTGCTGCTGGAGGAGGGCGGCTCGCACGACCTCGTACGTCAGCTGGCGCGCGGAGCGCTGGATCTGGCGCTGGTGGTGCTGCCGCTGCCGGCCGCCTCCCCCGCGCTGACCACGGTGGAGCTGCTGCACGAGGACCTGGTGGTGGTGTCCTCGGCGGCGGAGCCGGCGCCGGGGCGGGGCGGCCGGGTCCGGATCGCGGATCTGGAGGGGGCGCCGCTGGTGATGTTCCGGCACGGGTACAACCTGCGGGAGCTGACGCTCGCCGCCTGCCGCGCGGAGGGCTTCGAGCCCTCGTTCACCGTCGAGGGCGGCGAGATGGACGCGGTGCTCGGTTTCGTCCGGGCGGGGCTCGGCATTGCCGTGGTGCCGAGCATGGCGGCCCGGCGCGCGGGACCCGACCTGCGCAGGACTCCGCTGGCCGGTGCCGGGCTGCGGCGCACGATCGCGCTGGCGCACCGCAGCGACGTGGCCCCGCCCCGGGCCGCGCGGGAACTCCAGCGGATGCTGCTGGAGCACGGCCCGGACACCGGCTGACCGGGCGGCACACCGGGCGCGACGGGCCGGATACGTACACGGTCCGCCGGGCGGACGGTCCGGCGGACGGCTCACCGGGCGGGCGAACCGCTGTACGCGGTCCGCCGGGCGGCCCGTCCCCGCCCGGCGACGGCGAAGGTCAGACCGCGTCCGCCAGCAGCAGCGAGTGGATGCGGTCCGGGGCCCCGGGGCGGGCGTAGTACCAGCCCTGGGCGGTGTCGCAGCCGAGCCGTCGCAGCTGCTCGGCCTGGGCGCCCGTCTCCACGCCCTCCACCGTGACGGCCAGCTCCAGACTGTGGGCCAGCGACACGATGCCCTCGACGATCTTCAGATCGACCGGGTCCGCCGGGTGCTGCTGCATGCCCCGGGTGAAGGAACGGTCCAGCTTGAGCACGCTCACCGGCAGCCGCCGCAGGTTCGCCAGGTTCGAGTAGCCGGTGCCGAAGTCGTCGAGCGCGATGTCGACGCCCATCTCCGCGAGCTGCCGCAGCGGCTTGAGGAGGTCGTCGTCGGCCCCGATCAGCGCGGACTCGGTCACCTCCAGGCAGAGCGCTCCGGGCTCCAGACCGGACCGCTCCAGGACATCGACCGTCTCGGCGACCAGGCGCGGGTGGTGCAGCTGGGTCGGCGAGAGGTTGACGTTGATCCGCAGCGGGCCTCCGTCGCTGTGCCGCTCCTGCCAGAAGTTCGCCTGCCGTACGGACTCCTCCAGCACCCAGCGTCCGAGCGGCACGATGAGCCCGGTGTGCTCGGCGAGCGGGATGAAGCGGTCGGGGCCGAGCACGCCGTGCTGCGGATGGCACCACCGTACGAGCGCCTCGGCGCCGTGCACGGTGCCGTCGCCCAGGTGCACCAGCGGCTGGTACTCGATGAAGAACTCGCCCCGGTCCAGGGCGGCCGGCAGCGCGGTGGTCAGCCCGTGCCGGGTGATGGCACGCGCGTCGGCCTCCGCGTCGGCGAGCTGGAAGCGGTTGCCGCCCGCCGCCTTGGCCCGGTACATCGTGATGTCGGCGCTGCGCAGCACCTCGGCGGCGCTGCGCTCCCCGGAGGGCCCCTCGACGACGCCGATCGAGCCGCGGACGGTCAGTTCACGGCCGTCGAGGCGGATGGGGGTGGCGAGCGCGTTCAGGATGCGGCCGGCCAGTTCGTCCACCTGGTCGGCGGTGTCCGGTCCGGTGGTGAGGGCGACGAACTCGTCGCCGCCGAGCCGGGCGACCATCTCGCCGGGCGCGGGCGCACAGCTCTGCAGCCGGTCCGCGACCTCGACCAGGAGCCGGTCGCCGGCCGCGTGGCCGAGGCTGTCGTTGATGGCCTTGAAGCCGTCGAGGTCCAGGTAGCAGAGGCCGAAGCGGATGCCTTCCTGAGCGGCGAGGGCCTTCTCCAGACGTTCGAAGAACAGGGTCCGGTTGGGCAGTCCGGTGAGCGCGTCGTGGGTGGCCTCGTAGCGCAGCCGCAGATTCAGCAGCCGCCGCTCGGTGGTGTCCTCCATCAGCGCGAGCTGGTACTCGGGACGCCCTTCGGAGTCCCGCAGCAGCGAGACGGTGAGGTTGGTCCACAGGACGGTGCCGTCGTTGCGGTAGTACGCCTTCTCGACCCGGTAGTGGTCGCGTTCGCCGCGTACCAGCTCGTCGTAGTACTTCCACACCTGCGGCGAGTCCTCGGGGTGGACCCACTCGTTCACCTTGTGGCTGCGGACGTGGTGCTCGAGACCGCCGAACATCTTGGTGAGGGTGTCGTTGATCTCCAGGATGTTGCCGTCCAGGTCGGCGATGCCGATGCCGATGGCCGCGTCCTTGAAGACCGCGCGGAAGCGTGCCTCGGTGGCGTGCAGGGCCTCTTCGGCGTGCGAGCGGGCGGTCAGCGCCGAGCGGGCGATGGCCTCCTGCTCGGCGAGCGTGCGCTCGCGCAGGGCCGACGTGAAGCCGGCGGCCAGCGTGTGCTGGATCCGGGCGCAGCGGGCCCGGCCGTCCTCGGTGGAGAGCGGTTCCGGTCCGTTGCCGCCGCAGTACAGCACGAGGTAGGAGTCGACGACGCCGAGCGTGGAGCTGAGGGCGTCCGGGTCGGTGCAGTGCGCGTCGATCAGGGCCGCGCCGATCCGCTGGGCGGGCGAGGCGTCGAAGGGGCGGGCGTGCAGGATGCCGTTCAGCTCGCGTGCCAGGGGCAGCAGATGCTCTTCGAACTCCGGCCGGGTGAGGGAGGTGGCGGTCAGGGGGAAGATGGCCCGGCTCCAGATCCTGGCGAATCTCCGGAGCCGGCCTTCCGGGCCGTCTGGTTCCGCGTCCGGTTCCCCGGACGCCTGGGCGGGAATGCTCACGCCTTGCGCCCAACCCCTGCGAAGCCCGAGAAGGCGTACGGGTCCTCCTGCTCGGGCGCCTGCGGGTTGTCGGGCCGCCAGGCGGGCATCGACACGAGCCCCGGCTCGACCATCTCGTAGCCCTCGAAGAACTGACCGATCTCCTCGTGCGAGCGCATGATCAGCGGGTTGCGGATGTTCCGGTAGACGCCGACCGTGCCGGCCGCCTCCTCCTTGGGCATCGGGATGCCCTCGTACGAGGCGTGGGTCAGGACGATCAGGCTGCCGGGGGCCAGCCCCTCGCGCAGTTCGGCGACCGCGGCACGCGGGTCGTCGGCGTCCTCGATGAAGTGGAGCACCGCGACGAGCAGCAGGGCCACCGGGCGGTCCAGGTCGAGCAGTCCGGTGACCTGCGGGTTCGCCAGGATCTCCTTGGGGTTGCGCAGGTCGGCGGCGGCGATCACCGCACGGTCGTTGCCCTCCAGCACCGCCTGGCTGTGGGCGACGGCGACCGGGTCGTGGTCGACGTACGCCACCTTGGCCGCGGGGTCGGCGGCCTGGGCGACCTCGTGGACGTTGCCGAAGGTCGGGATGCCGGAGCCGATGTCCAGGAACTGGTCGATGCCCGAGGCGATGGCGTAGCGGACGGCGCGGCGCATAAAGGCTCGATTGGCCTGCATGATCTTGGGAAGGCCCGGGAGGAACTCCATGGCCTTGCGCGCGGCTTCCCGGTCCACCTCGAAATTGTGCGATCCGCCCAGATAGAAGTCGTACATGCGAGACACGCTCGGCACCGAAATGTCAATGCCCTGCGGTGCCCAGGCGGGACGCTCCATCGATGTCTCCAACAAGTCGCCACGGCGATCCGGCCATGTTCATGGTCAGTGTTGACCAGAGGCTACTGATCGACCGCCAAGAGAGCGAGTGGAAACGGAAATTAGCGATCCGTTATTGGTCACACTCCGCTGGCAACAACGGCCGATCCGTCGCTGCGCGTATGCGGACAGCGACGGACCGGCACTCCGGTCACCGTTTCCCGGTGATTCGGGGCTACTTGGGGCTCCTGGGTGCTTGTTCGGCGGGGCCCGTGATTACTTGGGAGCGCCGACGAGTTTGGAATCGGGAGAAACGGCATACCAGGTGCCGCCGACGCCCT
>MUNB01000332.1 GCA_002154345.1 Streptomyces griseus | reverse complement strand
GCCTGCACGGCAGCCGCCCCGAGCGCGGCCGTGTCCGCGCCGGCCGCGCTCGGGGCGGCTGCCGTGCAGGCCGATCCAGATCCGGACCTCCGTGCCCCCGAGGACGGACCGGCCGATGCGCAGGTCACCGCCGGTGGACTCGGCGACCCGGCGCACGATGTCCAGGCCGAGGCCGGTGGAGCCGACGGACCCGCCCGACCCGTCGCGGCCGCTGGCGCCCCGGGCGAGGGCCGCCTTCGGGTCGGGGATGCCGGGGCCCGCGTCGGAGACGAGCACGATGACCGCGTCGCCGCTGTGGTGGACGTCGACGGCGAAGGCGGTGCCCTCCGGGGTGTGGCGGAAGACGTTGCCGAGCAACGCGTCCAGCGCGGCGACCAGTTCGGGCCGGGCCACCGGGATCCGTACCGTACGGTCGACTCCCGCGAGCCGCACCTCGCGGCCCTCGTCCTCCGCGAGCGCCGACCAGAAGCCCATGCGTTCGCGGATCACCTCGGAGGCGTCGCAGCCCGCGCCCGTCTGCACTCCCTGGGTCGCCGGGCGCTGTTCGCGGGCGGTCCGGATGATCGTGTCGACCTCGTGCTCCAGCTGCTGGACCGCCGCCCGGGTCTGCTCGGCCGCCGGGCCCTCGCCGAGCGAGGCGGCGTTCAGCCGGAGGACGGTGAGCGGGGTGCGCAGCCGGTGCGAGAGGTCGGCGGCCAGCTCGCGCTCGTTGGCCAGGAGCTGGACGACCTGGTCGGCCATGGAGTTGAACGCGACGGCGGCGGACCGCAGTTCGGTGGGCCCTTCCTCCGGGACCCGGGTGCCGAGGCGGCCCTCCCCCAGGTCCTGGGCGGCGCCCGCGAGGCGTTGGGCGGGCTGCACCATCCGTACGCCGAGCCGGTCGGCGACCGCGACCGAGCCGACGATCAGCGCGACGCCGACGCCCGCCAGCATCAGCCAGGCGGTGGCGACCCCGTTGGAGACGTCGCCCTCCGCGACGAACACCTCGACGACGGCGATGTCCCCGGTGCTCAGCGCGGTCGGCTGGAGGAGCGCGAACCCGCCGGTGACCTCGGTGACGGAGGCGCGCCCGGCCTTGCGCACGGTCTCCACGTCCTTGGGGGTGGCGCGCCGGGTGCCGATGTCCAGGGGCCCGTCCTCGGCGGGGACGTGGACGGCCAGGCGGCCCCGGTCGCCCGGTTCGGTGGACAGGACGGCCCGGGTCAGCTCCTCGCGGTCGGTGGTGATGGAGAGGGCCGGGGCGATCGTCGCGGCCTGGCGTTCGGCGTCGGAGAAGGCCCGGTCGCTGGCCATCTCGCGGATGACGAGTCCGAGCGGTACGGCGAAGGCGATGACGACCATCGCGGTGACCGCCAGGCAGACCTTGACCAGGGCCCATCTCATGCGGGCGGCTCCGCGACCGGGGTGTCGGGGTGCGGGGCGTCGGCGGGCGGCTGGAGCTTCACGCCGACGCCGCGCAGGGTGTGCAGATAGCGCGGGCGGGCGGCGGTCTCGCCGAGTTTGCGGCGCAGCCAGGAGAGGTGGACGTCGATGGTCTGGTCGTCGCCGTAGGACTGCTGCCAGACCTCGGCCAGCAGCTCCTTGCGGGCGACGACCACGCCGGGCCGCCCGGCGAGGAAGGTGAGCAGGTCGAATTCGCGCCGGGTCAGGTCGAGTCCGGCCCCGTCCAGCTCGGCGCTGCGGCGCAGCGGGTCGATGGAGAGCCCGCCGACGCGGATGACCCGGGGCGGCGGCGCCTCACCGCCGGTGGCACGCGAGCGGCGCAGCACGGCGGCCATCCGGGCGGAGAGGTGCTCGACGGAGAACGGCTTCGTCAGATAGTCGTCGGCGCCGTCGTTGAGCAGCCGGACGATCTCGCTCTCGTCGTCCCGGGCGGTGGCGATGATCACGGGCACATCGGTGATGGACCGCAGCATCTTCAGCGCCTCGGCGCCGTCCAGATCGGGCAGCCCGAGGTCGAGGATGACCACGTCGAAGCGGAAGTGCGCGACCTCGCGCAGCGCTTCGAGCGCGGTGCCCACGCTCCGTACCGTGTGGGAGGCCTCACTGAGGTGCCGGATGAGGGCGGAACGTACGAACTGGTCGTCCTCGACCACGAGCACACTTGCCATGGGCGGCACCGTACGCCATGCCGGCGGGCCCGGTCCCGGCCCCGCCGGAAACCTCCGCAAAGGCCGGAGAAGGGTGGTTGTCCGTGGCCCCCGGGCGGGAGCGGGGACGCGCCGGGTGGTGCAGGATGTGCCCGATGCAACGAGGACTCGTACACGCGCTGGCGTGGTCGCTCGCCACCGGCGCGGCGGTCACGCTCTCGTGGTGGGGTGTGCACACGGTCATGACGGGGACGGCGTACGACCCGCCCCGGGCGGTGCCGGTCTCGGTGGGCGCGGGGCCGCCGCAGCGCATCGGGCAGTCCACCGAGCCGCCGCTGGTCTCCTCGACGCACCGGGCGTCGCCCTCGCCCTCCGCCTCCCCGCGCACCGGCGGCGCGAGCCCTTCGCCGTCGGCCCCGCGCCCGTCCCGTACGCCTTCGGCCACCCCGGCGAAGCCGCCCGCGCCGACGAGCTCGGGCACGGTGAAGAGCTATCGCACCGACGGCGGCCGGGTGGTGTTCGAGCTGGGCGCCGACTCGGCGAAGCTCGTCTCGGCGACGCCGGAGCCGGGCTGGTCGATGCAGGTGTGGACGAACGACGCCTGGATCCGGGTGGACTTCGGCGACGGGGGCGGGAAGGACGGCACGACGTACTCGGTGTTCTGCACCTGGAACGGGACGCCGCCGACGGTGCAGATCGTCGAACCGTAGGCCTGGGCGGACTGGTCAGGGGTTCTCGAAGACCGACGGGGGCGGCGCCGGGGACGGCTTGGCCGCGGCGTCGGTGACGACGGCCGCGCCGCCGGTGAAGTCGGTGAGCGCACGGCCGTGTTCGACCCGGCCGGGGTGCGGGTCGCTCGCCACCCGCCGGGTGAACTCCGCGACCGGCAGCGGCAGGGCCGAGGCGAGCAGGACCGCGTTGCCGAAGCGGCGGCCGCGCCACACCACCGGGTCGGCGGCCAGCGCCAGTTCCGGGAAGACGGCGGCGGCGGTGGCCACCTGACCGCGCAGATGGGCGAGCGGGGGCCCGTCGGCGAGGTTGGCCGCGTACCGCCCCTCGGGCTTCAGGACCCGGCGGACCTCGGTGAGGAATTCCGCCGAGGTGAGGTGGGCGGGGGTGCGGGCCCCGCTGAACACGTCCGCGACGACCAGGTCCGCCCAGCCGTCCGGGAACCTGCCGAGCCCTTCGCGGGCGTCGGCCGACCGGACCCGGACGCGGGCCTGGGGGTCGAGCGGGAGGTGGTCGCGGACGAACTGCACGAGGGGCGCGTCGAGCTCGACGATCTGCTGGGTGGAGCGGGGGCGGGTCGCGGCGGTGTACCGGGCGAGGGTGAACGCGCCGCCGCCCAGATGCAGCACGTGCAGCGGCTGGAGCGCGGGGGCGGCGAGGTCGATGACGTGGCCGAGTCGGCGCTGGTAGGCGAAGGAGAGGTGGGCCGGGTCGTCGAGGTCCACGTGGGACTGCGGGGCGCGGTCGATCAGGAGCGTCCAGCCGTGCGGGCGTTCCCGGTCGGGTATGAGCTCGGCGAGGCCGCCGCCGACCTGCCGCGAGACGGGCTCCCGCTCGCCCCGCCGGTCCTGCGCCCGGTCACCCGTGCCCGTACCGGCGCCCTTGCCCTTGCCTTTGTTCCGGCCCGTGGCCCTGTCCGTGCCCGCGGCCTTGCTCCCGCCCCGGGCCGGCGCTCCTCGACGTGCCACGTTCGCTGATCCTCGCTGGTGGGGGCCCGGGTCGCCGGCCGCGGCGGAGGTGTTCCGCCCGTCCGGCCATTATGGGCTCAGCAGCAGTTGTCGGCCGCCTCGATCAGCCGGGCGGCCTGGTCGAGGGCGGCGCGGAGCACGGCCGGATCGGTGACCGGGGCGTCGGCGGCGGGCGGGAGCAGCCAGCCGGCGCCGGTGGCGGGCGGCTCGGCGGGGATGCGCAGGCCTCGCCCGTCGGTCCGCGTACAGGCGCTGCCCGGTACGTCCCAGGCGTCGGCGGTGCCCGGCGGCACGAGGAAGCCGAGGGTGTCGCAGGCGCCGTCGTGCAGGACCGGGCCGACGGCCTCCTGGTCCCGTCCCCGGCGGAGGATGTCGACGGCTTCCAGGCCCTGGCGCGCCGGGACCGTGACGAGGTCGCAGGACTGGTCCCCCGGTGCGGAGGCGGCGGGCGCCGCGGGGGCGAGGGGGTTCCTCGGACCGGTCCGGGCCGTCGGGGCAGTCGGGGGCATCTGTTGCGTCGCGGTCGTCCGTGAGCCGGTCTCCCTGCCGAGGTGCAACAAGGGAACCCCTCCTCTCATCGCCGAACGGAGCCACACTCCGTCTCCACATGGACCAACGCCGCGGGTGCGTCAAGGGCTACGGGCCCACACCGCCGCAAAGGGTGGCAGTTCATGGCGGATCGGTGGCGGAATGCCCCTTTCGCAACGAAACGCTGTGTGTGCGCCTCGTCACAGCAGGTACGTTCTTGCTCCGCCGGGACACCGGGAACCACGGATCCCGGCCGCACCAGAGAGGGGCCGGCCATGGTGTCGACAGCGGCAGTTCCCAACCTCGCCTTCCGTCGGCTGCGCGGACAGCGCTCCGCCGGGGAGTTCGCGGCGGCCGTCCGCAGAGCGGCACGGGAGATCGGGGAGCAGGTCGCGTGCGACGCCCGGTACATCGGGCGCGTGGAGTCCGGGGAGATCCGCTGCCCGAACTACGCCTACGAACGTGTCTTCCTGCACATGTTCCCCGGGGCGACCCTGGCCGACCTGGGGTTCTCGGCCCGCGAGAGCGTACGGGGGCGGGGCGCCCGGGTCGTGTCCGAGCCGGCGCCCGCGCCGGAGGCCGGCCCCGCGCTCCCCCACCGCGACACCGAACCCGAACCCGAGACCGACGACATCACCGTCCCCGTCCCCATTACCGAGGAGAGCGACGTGCTGCGTCGCGTGTTCATGACGAGCGGCACCGCCACGGTGGCGGCCGCTTCCCTGGGTCTCGGCGGAGCGCCCGCCTCCGCCGCCCGGGTCTCTCTGCCCGCGCAGCGCCGGGTCGGCGAGGCGGAGGTGAGCGCCGTCGAGAAGGCCGTCCGGCAGATCCGGCTGCTGGACGACCGGCACGGCGCGGACGGGCTCTACCGGCGGGCCGCGCAGCCGCTGCGTGCGGCGTACGAGCTGCTGGACGCGGGGACCACCGCCCGGCGCGCCACCTCGGACCGGCTGCACGCCGGGGCCGGTGAGCTGGCGATCTCGGTGGGCTGGCTGGCCCATGACTCGGGCCGTTTCGACGACGCCCGCTCGCACTACGCGGAGGCGCTGGCCACGGCGCGGCTGGCGGGGGACGCGGGTCTTGAGGCGCACGCGTTCTGCAACACGTCGTTCCTGGCCCGGGACGCGGGGCGGCCCCGGGAGGCGGTACGGGCGGCGGAGGCCGGACAGCGGGCCG
>MUNB01000331.1 GCA_002154345.1 Streptomyces griseus | reverse complement strand
CGCCAGCGGGTAGTCGACGCCGAGCGTGTCCCGGACCCGGTTCACGAGGCGGATCGCGGCGATCGAATTGCCGCCCAGGTCGAAGAAGTTGCCGTCGGCGGGGGCGTCGCGCACGTCGAGGACGGACTCCCAGACCTCACGGAGGAGGGCGGCGGTGGTGGCCCCGGCCTGCTGCTCTGTGCCCGGGTCCGCCTTCGGGTCCGTCGGCAGGTCCGTCGGCAGGACCGCCCGCGGGTCCGTCAGCGCGTCCAGCTGTTCGTCCAGCTCCGCGAGATACCCCTCCGCCGTCGCCGCGTCGAACAGATCCGCGTCGTGGCGCAGCCGCAGCCGCAGGCTCCCGTCCCGGCGCTGGGTGGCCACCAGTGCCAGGTCCAGCGGCGCCGACTCCGTTCCGGCCGCCACCTCCTCCGTACGCAGCCCGGGCAGTTCGATTCCGGCCAGCGCCGCGCGGTCCAGATCGACCGAAACCGTCACCAGCGGACGCGGATTCCCCGGGTCCGGACGGACGGCGGCCAGCAGCGCGTCCAGGTCCACCCCGCTGTGCTCGTCCGCCGCGAACAGCGCCCGGCCGGTGTTCCGTACGGCCTCCGACGGCGGGGTCGCGTCGGTGGCGGACAGCGGCAACGGCAGCAGCGCCACATGGAAGCCGACCGCGTCCGCCGTCTCCGGCCGCCGCCGCCCGAACGTCGTGCCCAGCAGGAACGCGTCCTGCCCCGACCGCCGCCGCAGCACCAGCTGCCAGGCCGTGCACAGCGTGGCGAACAGCGTCACCCCCTGCTCGCCGCTCCACTCCCGCAGCCTCTCCGTCCGCTCCCGGCCCACGGTCCGGGCCACCGCCCCGCCGCGCCCCGCCACCCGGCGGCCGCGCGGCCGGTCCGTCGGCAGGGCCGGCGCGGGCGGGCCCTCGGCCAGCAGTTCGCGCCACCAGGCCAGGTCGGCCGGGTCGTACGCGGGCTCGGGGGCCCCGACGGTCGTTCCGGCGGGCCGCTCGAAGACCGGCGGGCGCCCGGCGAGGGCCGCCGTGTACAGCTCCCGGAGGTCACCGGCGACCAGCGCCGCCGAGTGCGCGTCCGTGACGATGTGGTGCATGCCGAGGACCAGGACGTGGTCGTCCTCGGCCAGCCGGAGCAGCCTGGGTGTGAACAGCGGCCCCTCGGCCAGGTCGTAGGCCCGGCCGCTCTCCTCGGAGAGCAGCGCCCCGATCGCCCGCTCGGCGTCCTGCCCTGCGGCGTCCGTGACCGTCAGCGGGATCCGGAGCCCTTCCCGGACGACCTGGACGACGCCGGCCTCCTGCTCGCCCCGGAACACCGTCCGGAGCCCCGCGTGCCGCTCCACCAGCCCGTCGACCGCCGCCCGCAGCGCCGGCACGTCCAGCGGCCCGCGCAGTCGTACGGCCTGGGTCTCGTTGTACGCCGCCGGGTTCGCCATCAACCGCGCGGCCAGCCACAGCCGCCGCTGCGCCGAGGTGGCGGGCGCGACGGTCTCCCGGACCGCAGGCTCCCGGGTCTCCCGCTCCCGCGCGTCCTGCTCCAGGGCCGGCCGCTCCCGGGGCTCGGTCCCGCGCGCGTCCCGCTCCTGTGTGCGGCGGCGCAGCAGGTCCAGGTGTTCCAGCCCCGACCGCAGCCGCTCCCGGTCCATCCCGAAGTCGACCAGCGCGGCGATCTCGTCCACGCCCGCCCGGTGCAGCGCGTCGACGAACGGCGCGACGCTCGTCGGCGTACCGATCAGGGCCCGCTGGTCGCAGTAGCGGTCGTAGGCCCGGCGGAACAGATAGTCCAGGTCCTCCTCGCTCGCCGCCGCCACGTCCTCGCGCCGCTGCCCCGCGGCCGTGGCCGCCGAACGCATCAGCAGCGAGGACCGCAGGTAGCGCACCATCGGCTCCAGCGCCTCGGCCCGGGCGGTGGCGTGGTCGTCGCCCAGATACGTGTGCACCAGCACCGTCACCCGCCCGGCCGCCGGGTCGAGCCCGCAGGCCGCCCGCGTACGCCGGTAGTGCGCGATGTTCGCGGCCAGCTCGTCCACGCTCTGGCTCATGAGATTGGTGACGACGCCGAGCCCGCGCCGGGCCGCCTCCTCGTACGACGCGCGCTGCCCGGAGGTGGCCAGGAAGAACGGCGGCTCCTCCTGCACCGGACGCGGCCGGATCCGGATCTCCGCCTCCGCGCCCTCGCCCGTGCGCCGCCGCACCGCCTCCCCGCGCCACAGCCGGCGCACCTCGTCGAGGTGGTCGAAGGCGATCCGCCGCCGGTCCGCGAACCGGTCCGGGTGCAGGGCGAAGTCCCGGGCGTGCCAGCCGGTGGCGCAGCCGATGCCGACCCGGCCGCCGGAGAGGTTGTCGACCACCGACCACTCCTCGGCGACCCGCACCGGATCGTGCAGCGGGAGGACGACCGAGCCCGCGTTGATCCGGACGCGCCCGGTCTCCCGGGCCACGGCGGCGGCGAGCACGGACGGGTTCGGGAAGATCCCGCCGAAGGAGTCGAAGTGCCGTTCGGGCAGCCAGAGCGAGGAGAAGCCGTGTTCGTCGGCGAAGCGCGCGGTTTCGAAGAGGGTGTCGTACGCCTCCGGAGTACCGGCCCCGGCCGCCTCGGACGCCCCGTCGGACCCGGCGGACTCCGGGTAGTCGCCGAAGAAGTAGAGGCCGAAGTCGGGTGCCGGACGCGCTGCTTCGGGCTGCCGCACGGACGCCGCCGGGCGGGCGGACCGAGGGAAGAAGCCGCCGTCGCGCAGCTCCCGCAACGAGCCCTCCACCGCCTCCGCGACCCGGTCGACGTCCTCCTCCGTGTGGGCGGTGGAGAGGTAGAAGCTGCGCCACTCCCATACGTACACACCGCGCAGTTGGAGGTGGTGGTAGAGCAACTCCAGGTCGGCGCGGTGTTTGAAGCGGAACATCGACCCGAAGTGGGTGAGCTCCAGCGGGAATTCCTCGTCGCGGAAGAAGGCGTTGAGCCGGTCCGCGAGCGCCTGTGTGCGGGCGTTCAGTCCGCTCTGGAGCCCGGGCCCCTGTTCGGTGAGGTGGGTGAGGACCGCGCGGGCCGCCGCCATCGACAGCGGGTGCTGCATGTACGTGCCGCCGATGAACGTGGTCTCGCGCGAGGGCCCGCCCGGCTCCCCGTACCGCCAGAACCCGCCGTCCACCCCGTCGAGCAGATCCGCCCGCCCGGCCACCGCGCCGATCGGGAAGCCGGAGCCGAGCGCCTTGCCGTACGTGGCCAGGTCCGGCACCACGCCGAAGTGCTCCTGCGCGCCGCGCTGGTGGGGACGGAGCCCGGTCAGCATCTCGTCGAAGAGCAGCACGATGCCCCGGCGGGCGGTGAGTTCACGCAGCGAGCGCACGAACTCCACCGGCCGCAGGCCCGGGTTGCGGCACTGCACGGGCTCGACGAGCACGGCGGCGATCGTGTCCCCGAGGGCGTCGATCGTCTCCAGGGCCTCCGCGCTCCCGTACTCCAGCACGATCAGCTCCGCCACCGCGCTGTCCGGGATGCCCCGCGACACGGGCACGGCGTGCTGCCCGGGGCCGCCGGGGCGGCCGAGGACGGAGTCGATGTGCCCGTGGTACGAGCCCCGGAACATGACGACCTTGTCCCGCCCGGTCGCCGCCCGCGCCAGCCGGATCGCCGCCGAGTTCGCCTCCGTACCGGACGAGGCGAAGGCGACCCGTTCCATGCCGGTCAGCGAGGCCAGCAGGGCGGCCGCCTCGCCGGTGTCCGGGGACCGGGGGCCGAAGCGCAGGCCGTCGGAGAGATGGCGGCGCACGGCCTCGGTGACGGGCTCCGCCTCATGGCCCAGCAGCAGCGCGCCGAAGCCCATGGTGATGTCGGTGTACGGGTTGCCGTCCACGTCGACCAGCCGGGAGCCGTGCGCGGAGCGGGCCGCGACCGGGTACAGCATCTCCTTGGTGGCGTCCCGGAACCCCACGACGGCCCGGCTGTCGGCGAGCACCGAACGGTGCTGCTGGGCCAGCCTCTTGGAGGTGCGGGTCCGCTCGGTGAACCGGCGGATCAGGGAGGCGGTGTGGGCCCGCTGCGCCGCGTCGGCCCCCGCCCCGGCCATTCCGCCTGCCGCGTCGACGACGAGACGGGGGCCGTGCGCGGTCTCGGCGGCGACGGCCGCCGGTTCGGCCTCTTCGGCCTGTTCTGCCTGTTCGGCCTGTTCTGCCGGCGCCCGGCCCCGGGCCGCCGCGAGCTGGTCGGTGAGCCTGCGGGACAGCTCCGCCGCTCTGGCCACGGCGTCGGCGGACGCCCGCGTGGTCGCGCTCATCGCGTCTCCGTCCCGGTGCGGGCGGTCAGCAGTGCGACGGCCTCGGAGAGCTGGGTGAGCATCGCGGCCTGGGTCTCGGCCAGTTGACGTATCTGCTCGGAGAGCGCGGCGACCTCGGCCCGGGTGGCGTACCCGGGCTCGTCGGGTGCGGGCGGCGATGCGGGCGCGGGCGCTTGGGCGACAGGCGCAGGCGCGGCGGTGACAGGCACGGACACAGGCGCGTGCGTCGGTAGGTCTGCGGCGGGCGTCGGCTCCGCGGACGCGGATATCGCCGGGGCCCTCCGCCCGGCTATCAGCTCGGCCGTCAGCCGGGGCGTGCCCGCCTCCTCCAGGATCTCCCGCATGCTGATCTCCGTGCCGAACTCGGCCTCCAGCTGCCGCACCATCCCGATGAGCTGGAGCGAGTCCGCGCCGAGGCCGACGAAGGTGCGGTCGGCGGCCACCTCGTCGGGCCGGTGCCCGAGGTGGCGCGCGGTCAGCTCCAGCACCCTGTCCAGTACGGCCTGTTCGGTCATGCGGTCCTCCGTGTGCGGTGTGCGAGGGGTGGTGCGAGGTGTGCGTGGCGCGGCGGGCGCCGGGGGCGTGTACGGGGCCGGGCCCCTCCAGTGGGAGCGGCGTCGGAAGGGGTACGTGGGCAGCCGGACGCGCCGGCCCCCGCAGCCGTCGAGCAGCGCGGCCCAGTCCACCCCGGCCCCGGCGCAGTGCAGTGCGGCCACCGCCCGTTCCCACTGCCGGGTCGGTACGCAGACCGCGTCCGGCAGCGACCGGCGGACCATCCCCGTCAGCACGGCGGACGGGCCCAGCTCCAGCAGCGGCGCGGCTCCGGGCGAGGAGGATCCGTCCGACGGCGGTTCGGTCAACGACGGTTCGCCCGATGGCGGTTCGTACGACGGCGGTCCGGCCAGCCGGTCCAGGACGGCGGCGAAGTCCGCCGTGCGGCGGGCCTGCGCGACCAGATACGCGGCATCCGGCCGCCACCCGGCGGGGCGGACCGAGCCGTCGATGCCGTCGACGAACTCCGTGTGCAGCGGCAGCAGTTCGACCTTGTCGGCCAGCACCCGGAACTCCTCAAGCGCCGGGTCGAGCAGCGCCGTGTGGAACGCCCGGTCCACCGCCAGCACCTCGTACGCCTCGCCCCGTCCCGCCAGCAGGACCTTCGCCGCGTCCACCGCGCCCGGAGGGCCGCCCAGCACATGGTGACCCGCGCCGTTGACCACGGCGAGCTCAAGACCGGGAACGGCGGCCAGCAGCTCCCGCACCCGGCTCCGGGGGACGAAGGCGGAGACCATCGCGCCCGGGGCCGACCGTTCCCGCATCAGCCGCCCGCGCCCGCAGACCAGCCGCATCGCGTCCTCGGTGTCCAGCGCCCCGGCCACGCAGAGTGCCGCGTACGCGCCGACGCTGTGCCCGGCCACCCGGGACGGGGTGACCCCGAGCCGCTCCCACATCCGGGCCTGGGCGATCTGGAGGGCGAACAGGGCCGGCTGCGCGAAGGCGGTGTCCCACCGCGCGGGCCCCTGCCCGCCGACGATCCGGTCCAGGAAGTCGTCCCGTCCCGTCTCCTCCGCGTACACCCGGGCGCAGGTCTCCAGCACCTCGGCCACCACCGGGAAGCGCGCGGCGAGTTCCGTGCCCATGCCCGGATGCCCGCCGCCCTGGCCGCTGAACAGGAACACCGGCCGGAGTGCGGAACCGGCGACACCGGTCGTGTACGCCTCGCCCGCCGGCGCCCCGGACAGGAACGCGTCGAGCCCGGCCACCGGGTCCTCGGCCGTGACGACCAGCCGGTGCGGCAGCAGCCGCCGCCCGAGCGCGGCCGTGGTCAGCAGATCGGCGGGGGAGGGGCGGGCCCCGCCCGCCAGGTGGTCCCGCAGGGCGACGGCGTACGCCCGCAGGGCGTCCCCGTCCGCGGCCGAGAGCGGCAGCAGCGCGGGCACGGGCGCGGGCGCCGCCGTCGGCGCGGCGGACACGGGCTCGGCCTCCGGCGCCTGTTCCAGGATCACATGGGCGTTCGTACCGCCCATGCCGATGGAGTGCACACCGGCTCGCCGCACGCCCGCCAGCGGCCAGGCCCGCTCCCGTACCGGCAGCAGGAACGGGCTGTCGTCCAGCGCCAGCGCCGGGTTGGGCCGGGAGTAGTTCACCAGCGGCGGGACCACTCCGTGCCGCAGCACCTCCACCGCCTTGATCAGCCCGGCCAGCCCCGCCGCACTGTCCAGATGGCCGATCGCGGGCTTGGTCGAGCCGAGGGCGCAGAAGCCGGTCCGGCCGGTGTGCGCGCGGAACGCCTCGGTCAGCGCGGCGAACTCGATCGGGTCGCCCTTCAGCGTGCCCGTGCCGTGCGCCTCCACATAGCCGATCGATGCCGCGTCCACGTCCGCCGCGCGCAGCGCCCCGAGCACCGCGTCCCGCTGCCCGGCGACCCCGGGCGCGGCGAAGCCCCCTTTGTCCGCACCGTCGTTGGTGACCGCCGAGCCCAGGATCACCGCGTGCACGGTGTCGCCGTCCGCCAGCGCCCGCTCCAGTGGCTTCAGGAGGACGGCGGCCGCCCCGTTCCCGCCGACCGTGCCGTCCGCGCCCGCGTCGAACGCCCGGACCGTGCCGGTGGGCGAGAGCGTGGAGCCCTTCACCGGGGCATGGCCGCTGACCTGCGGCAGATGCAGGGCGGCGGAGCCCACCAGCATCAGGTCCGCGTCCCCGGCGCGCAGCGCCTGGCAGGCCAGGTGCACCGAGACCAGGGCGCTGGAACAGGCCGTCGACACGGTGAGCGCCGGACCCGTCAGGCCGAGCCGGAAGGCGGCCCGGGTGGCGGTGAAATCGGGGTAGTTGCCGACCTGGACCTGCTTGGCGGTCATCCAGTCGCCCGAGCCGGCCTCCGCCGCCAGGTTCGCCGCAAGATAGCTGTGCAGCGAGTACAGGCGGTAGCCGGAGCTGCCGTACACCCCGATCCGTACGGAGCCGCCGTCGCCGCCGCCCGCGTAACGGCCCTCGCCGCCCGCGTACGCCTTCTCGCCGGCCGCGTAACCCCCGTCCTCCAGGGCGTGGAAGCAGCACTCCAGGAACAGCCGCTGCTGCGGATCGGTGAGTTCCGCCTCGCGCCCGCTCATCCCGAAGAACCCGGCGTCGAAGCCGTCCACCCCGGTCAGCAGCCCGCTCGCCCCGCCGAACCCCGGCCGCTCGTACTCCGCCGCCGGAATGCCGGCCGCGGCGAACTCGGCCCGGGTGAACCGGTGCACCCGCCTGGTCCCCGCCCGGATGTCGCGCCAGTACTCCTCGGGGGTGTCAGCCCCGGGAAACCTCAGCGCCGTCCCGATCACCGCGATCCGGTCGTCCCTCAACGGCTTCTTCCTTTCGCAGCCCCACCCGCCCCGTACGCTCCGCGCGCCGCAGCCCCGCCACCCTCAGCAGGAACACCACGGCGACGACGATGGCGGCGCCGTGGGACCAGCCCACCACGGCCAGCGGGGTGAACCGGTCGAGGGCCGCCGCCACCAGGATCATGCCGACGCCGAAACCGAGGTTCTCGAAAGTGGCCGAAAGACCGAAGGCGTGACCGCGCAACGTGGCCGGAAGTGTTTGGAGATGCGAGGTGTACGCGACCTCGGTGAGACCGTCCGCGGCCCCCGCGATCAGCGCGATCACCGCGGTGACGGCCAGCGGGAACCCGGCGAACGCCGCGATGAACGCCGCCGACATCACCACCGTGCCGTAGCCGAATCCGAGCGCCCCCACGGAGCGTCCGGTGCGCTGCGCATACCGCTGGATCACCTGCTGGGCGCCGATGTTGCCGAGCGCCCACACACACCAGAACGCACTGACGAACACCGCGGGATTCGACGCGTCCAGCGAGGTGGAGTAGATCGGCAGTGCCGCGTTGTGGGACGAGGAACCGAACGCGTCGACCCCGCGCAGGGCCACCATCAGGCCCAGGCCGGGTGCGGCGGCGAGCGCGAGGAAGGCCACGGGCCGCCACCGCGGCCCGCTCTTCTCCGCCTTCTCGCCCTTCCCGGCCTTCTCGGTGCCGGAGGCCCCGGCCGCGCTCGTCGCCCCCTTGCCGCCCGCGATCGGCAGCAGGGCGACCGTGATCGCGCAGACCACGAAGGTCGCCATGTCGAGCAGGAAGGCGGCGGTGTACCCGACGAGGGACACCACCACGCCCGCCGAGGCGAACCCCGCCACCATGGCCAGCGAACGACCGGTGATCGACAGGGAGTTGGCCCAGGCCCTGCGGTCCTCGCCGACCATCTCCGGGATCGAACTGCGCAACGCCACCATGAACAGCGTCCCGCACGCCCCGATCACCACCGAGACGGCCATCAGCGCCCCGGTCACCAGACTCTCCGGCGCCAGGATGAGCACCAGCATCACGGAGCCCTGTCCGACATTCGCCCACAGCATGATGCTTTTCGCGCTGAACCGGGCGAGCAGACCGCCCACGACCAGACCGGCGACGAATCCGGAGGCGAGCCGCACCGCCATGAACAGCCCCATGGCCAGCGCCCGGCCCGTCGTCTCGTAGACGAAGAGATTGAGCGCCACCATATTCAGGAATGTGCCGTAGGAAGACACCGCGTATCCGGCGACGAGGAATCGAAAACGGCGCTCGGAGACCGCGGTGTCGCGGTCCTTCCCGGCACCGCCGCCCGCCTCGTTCGCCTTCGGCCCGTCCGCTTCGTCGATTCCTGATGTCACCCGCACATACTCGTCGAGCGAGGGTGCCGGGCGGAGTGCCGCCGATTGCACAAAGGTAATCTGCATCCTTGTGAAGGACGATCATTCCCCCTCACCGGTATGTGATTGCCGTAAATCACCCTCGGACCGGTCGATACCGGAACAACCCTGCGAGGCGGCGCTCGCGGCCTATCGCCGTGCGCTGACCGAGGGCAGCCTCCCGGCCGCCGCCGCGCCCCGCTGCCTGCGCTCCCTGCATCTGATGGTGGCCGACCAGGAGTCGCCCGGCGACCTCATCCCCGTACCGCCGGAGACCGCCTCGTTCGCCGCCCTCGCCCCGATCGAGGAGGCGATCGTCGAGCAGCGCCGCACCCTGCGCTCCGCCCGCGCCACCCTCGCCGCCTTCGAGGGCCTCTACGCCGAGATGCACCGGCAGGAACGGCCCGCCCTCACCCGGCTCTCCGGCCAGGCCGTCATCAGCACGGCCCTGGACGCCGGGGTCAGCGGCTGCCGCAGCGAGGTCCGCACCGCCCACCCCGGCGGCGGCCGCCCGGCCCACATCCTTCAGGAGTCGCTCCCGCGCGACCTGGGCAACCTGCGCCGCGGCATCCGGCAGCGCACCCTCTACCAGCACACCGTCCGCTCGGACCGCACCACCCTCGCGTACATCGAGCAGGTGACCGCCGAGGGCGCCGAGATCAGGACGCTGCCCGAGGTCATGGACCGGTTCATCGTCTTCGACCGGGACCTCGCCTTCATCCCGTTCTCCGACGAACCCCACAGCGCCCTGCGCGTCCAGCACCCGTCCCTGGTCCGCTTCCTGGTCCGCCACTTCGACGAGGCGTGGTCCCGCGCGGTCCCGGTCCGCCCCGAACGCGCCCCGCTGCGCACCCCCGTCGTCACCTCCGACCTCCAGCGCGCCATCCTCCAGGCCGTCGTCAACGGCGAGACGGACGCCTCCATCGCCCGCCGGATCGGCATGAGCCGCCGCAGCGTCGCCGAGCACATGCGCAAGGTCTCCGAGCAGCTGGGCAGCAACAGCCGGGCGCAGTTGGGCTATCTGGTCGCGACATCGGGCCTGCTGGACGACTGAGAGACGCCGAAGGGGCCTGCCCCGGACGGGCAAGCCCCTTCTGCCGCACTGTCGTACGCGTACGGGTCAGGCCAGACCCGGGCCCCGCACCGGAATGCTGGTGAACGTCGGCGCCGGGGCGGGCTCGGTGAAGAAGTCGTTGCCCTTGTCGTCGACGACGATGAACGCGGGGAAGTCCTCGACCTCGATCCGCCAGACCGCCTCCATGCCGAGCTCCTCGTACTCGACGACCTCGACCTTCTTGATGCAGTCCTGCGCGAGCCGGGCCGCCGGGCCGCCGATCGAGCCGAGGTAGAAGCCGCCGTGCGCACCGCAGGCGTCGGTGACCTGTTTGCTGCGGTTGCCCTTGGCGAGCATCACCTTCGAGCCGCCCGCCGCCTGGAACTGCTCCACGTAGGAGTCCATCCGGCCGGCCGTCGTCGGGCCGAAGGAACCGGAGGCGTACCCCTCGGGCGTCTTCGCCGGGCCCGCGTAGTACACCGGGTGGTCCTTCAGGTACTGCGGCATCTCCTCGCCCGCGTCCAGCCGCTCCTTGATCTTGGCGTGCGCGATGTCGCGGGCCACGACCAGCGGGCCGGTCAGCGAGAGGCGGGTCTTGACCGGGTACTTCGTCAGCTCGGCCAGCACCTCGTCCATCGGCCGGTTCAGGTCGATCTCCACGACGTCCCCGCCGGCCTCGTCGAGGTGCTCGTCGGTGGTGTCCGGGAGGAAGCGCGCCGGGTCCTTCTCCAGCTGCTCCAGGAAGACGCCCTCGGCGGTGATCTTCGCGGTGGCCTGGCGGTCCGCCGAGCACGACACGGCGATGGCGACGGGCAGCGAGGCGCCGTGCCGGGGGAGGCGCACCACGCGCACGTCGTGGCAGAAGTACTTGCCGCCGAACTGCGCGCCGATCCCGATCTTCTGCGTCAGCTCGAAGACCTTCTCCTCCAGCTCCTTGTCCCGGAAGCCGTGCCCGGTGGGGGAGCCCTCGGCGGGCAGTTCGTCGAGGTAGTGCGCGGAGGCGTACTTCGCGGTCTTCAGCGCGAACTCCGCCGACGTGCCGCCGACCACGATCGCCAGGTGGTACGGCGGGCAGGCCGCGGTCCCCAGCGAACGGATCTTCTCCTCCAGGAACTTCATCATGGAGGCCTCGTTCAGGACGGCCTTCGTCTCCTGGTAGAGGAACGACTTGTTGGCCGAGCCGCCGCCCTTCGCCATGAAGAGGAACTTGTACGCGCCGCCGTCGGTGGCGTACAGCTCGATCTGGGCCGGGAGGTTGGAGCCGGTGTTCTTCTCGTCCCACATGGTCAGCGGGGCCATCTGCGAGTAGCGCAGGTTGAGCTTGGTGTACGCGTCGAAGATCCCGTGCGACAGGGCCTCCTCGTCACCGCCCTCGGTCAGCACGTTCTGCCCGCGCTTGCCCATGACGATCGCCGTGCCGGTGTCCTGGCACATCGGCAGCACGCCCGCGGCGGCGATGTTCGCGTTCTTCAGGAGGTCCAGCGCCACGAACTTGTCGTTGGAGGACGCCTCCGGGTCGTCGACGATCCGCCGCAGCTGCGCCAGGTGGGCCGGGCGCAGATAGTGCGAGATGTCGTGCATCGCCTCGGCGGCCAGCGTGCGCAGCGCCTCCGGGTCGACCTTGAGGAACGTACGCCCGTCGGCCTCGAAGGTGGAGACGCCCTCGGCGGTCACCAGACGGTACGGCGTGGTGTCCTCTCCCAGGGGGAGCAGATCGGAGTACGCAAACTCTGCCATGACGGCCATTCCTCACTCGGCGACGGCGGCTGACCTCCCTCGGGCAGCGCACCCACCAGGGTAGAGCGCCCCCTTTCGGAGGATCCTGTGAGGTAAGGCTCACCTGGACGTTCCGCCGCGGACGCCGCCGGAGGGCCGGGGCACGCCGGTGGGAGGGGTAGTCGCGATCTATCGCGTTTGGGTACGCTGGGCCGGTGGACCTAGAGAAGCAGCCCCAGCAGCCTGTCGCGCCGGCCGTCCCGCCGCCCGCCGAAGCCCTGGGCGGCGACGGCATCCGCGCCTCCGACGCCGACCGCGACCGGACCGCGGACATCCTGCGGGAAGCGATGGCCGAGGGTCGTCTGACGGCGGACGAGCACGCGGAGCGCATCGACCTGGTCTACCGGGCCAAGACCGTCGGCGAACTCCAGCCGCTGGTCCGGGATCTGCCCGTGTCCTCCGGCTCCACCGCCGAGAGCCCGGGCCCGCGCCCGTACAGCTACGGCCCGGAGTCTCCGGAGGGCCCCGCGGACAATCTCGTCGCGGTCTTCAGCAGCTCCGTGCGCAAGGGGCGTTGGCGGGTCGGCGGCCGGACGAACGCCTTCGCGCTCTTCGGCAGCGTGGAGATCGATCTGACCGAGGCGCTTTTCGGCCAACGCTTCACCGTCATCAATGCGACGTCCATCTTCGGCAGCGTCGAGGTCCGCGTCCCGGAGAACATCTCGCTGCGCGGCAACGGCACCGGTGTGTTCGGCGGTTTCGAGGTGAAGTCGCTCGAATCGGCGGACCCGGAAGCGCCGGTCGTCGTGGTGAACGGCTATGCGGTCTTCGGGAGTGTGGAGGCGAAGCCGAAGCGCGGAAAGTTCGTCGCGGATCTCCAGCGGCGGCTGCGTAAACACCTGGGCCACTGAATCGGCCACGCATATACCGCAGGACTGACGATCTCCGGTAACCGGTAATCGGCCAGAATGCCGCGGGGGCGCATTGCGGTGCGTCGCGCGCCGGTGCCACTCAGTGCATAGGCGTACGCACAGCGGGTAGGGAGTGCTGCATCGTCTCTCGCTCGCGAAGCCGTAGCCGTCGTCAGGAGTAGACCGTGCTGCAACCGCCGCATCAGCCTCTGCAGGTCGCCGCCGTTCCGGCCCAGCGGACCCCCGCTCGGGAGGACGATGCGGGCCCCTGGCATTCCGAGGCGGCCTGCCGCCGGGACGAGGCGGGCCTGTTCTTCGCCCCGTCGAAGGAGCCGACCGCCGCCCGGCTGGCCCGCGAGGAGGCCGCCAAGCGGGTCTGCGCCCGGTGTCCGGTGATGGTGGAGTGCCAGGAGCACGCCCTGATGCAGCCCGAGCCGTACGGGGTGTGGGGCGGGCTCACCGCGGCGGAGCGCCGGGTGGCGCTGGCCCGGCGGCGACGGCGGGACATCGAGCTCACGGCCGCGACGACGGCCGAGCACATAGCCGCGGCGGGCTGAAACACGTACGCGGAGGGGGTGCGGGGAGCGTCGATGCGCTCCCCGCACCCCCTCGGTGCGTCCTGCCTGCCCTGGTTACCCCGGCCGTCGGCCACTGCGCGCGGCCGTCGGCCACGCGCTCCGGCCGTCGGCTACTTGGCGCGGTCGAAGTCGATGGCGCTGTAGGCGCGCAGCTTCGACAGCCGGTGGGTCGAGGAGATCGACCGGATCGTGCCGGACTTGGACCGCATCACGATCGACTCCGTGGTCGCCGTCTCCGCGCGGTACCGCACACCGCGCATCAGCTCACCGTCGGTGATCCCCGTCGCCACGAAGAACACGTTGTCGCCGCTGACCAGGTCGTCGGTCGACAGCACCCGGTCCAGGTCGTGGCCCGCGTCCAGCGCCTTCTGCCGCTCCGTCGCGTCCTTGGGCCAGAGCTTGCCCTGGATGACGCCGCCGAGGCACTTTATGGCGCAGGCCGAGATGATGCCCTCGGGCGTTCCGCCGATGCCCATCAGCAGGTCGACGCCGGTGCCCTCGCGGGCGGCCATGATCGAGCCCGCGACATCGCCGTCCGAGATGAACTTGATCCGCGCGCCGGTCTCCCGGATCTCCTTGACGATGCCCTCGTGCCGCGGCCGGTCGAGGACGACGACGGTGACGTCCTCGGGCGCGGAGTTCTTCGCCCGCGCGACCCGCCGGATGTTCACCGCCACGGGGGCGTTGATGTCGACGAAGTCCGCCGCCTCGGGCCCCGTGACCAGCTTGTCCATGTAGAAGACCGCCGACGGGTCGAACATCGCGCCGCGGTCGGCCGCCGCCAGCACGGCGATGGCGTTCGGCATGCCCTTGGCGTTGAGCGTGGTGCCGTCGATCGGGTCGACGGCGATGTCGACCTCGGCGCCGGTGCCGTCGCCGACCCGCTCGCCGTTGAACAGCATGGGGGCTTCGTCCTTCTCGCCCTCGCCGATGACGACGACGCCGTTCATCGAGACGGTCGAGACGAGGGTCCGCATGGCCTTCACGGCGGCGCCGTCGGCGCCGATCTTGTCGCCGCGGCCCACCCAGCGCCCGGCCGCCATGGCGGCGGCCTCGGTGACCCGGACCAACTCCAGGGCCAGGTTGCGGTCGGGGGCCTCCGGGGAGACCTCCAGTTGGGACGGCAGATGATGCTCGGACATCGGAGCGCACCTTTCTGTACGGCGACGACCGGATATGAGGGTGCTGTGACTCTATCGGTAGGTCGATAAAATGAGCAGAGCGGGTCACGCATGAGCGCCCCGGTGTCCCGGCCGTGACCGGCACCCTGCGGCCGGGCGTGTCAGGCCGCGTGCCACCATGGATGCCGTGGCAAGCAAGCGAGGCAAGCAGACAGTCCGGGACATGTTCCTGTCGACTTTGGTGATCGCCGCCTGCGCGGGGGTCATCTACCTCTTCATCCCGAAGGACGAGCACGCCGACCCGATCAAGGCGGTCGACTTCACCGTGGAGCTGGCGACGGTACGCACCGCCGCGCCCTACCCGGTGGCCGCGCCGGAGGGTCTGCCGGAGAAGTGGAAGGCGACCTCCGTCCGGTACGACGAGGCCGAGGGCAAGGCCTGGCACCTGGGCTTCCTGGACGCGGACCGCAAGTACGTCGCGGTCGAGCAGTCCACCGCCGCCGCGCGCACGTACGTCCCCGAGGTCAGCCAGAAGGCCGAGGACACCGGGCGGACCGAGACGGTGGCGGGCCGGGAGTGGCAGGTCTGGGAGGGCGAGAAGTACAACGCCCTCGTGCTGCCCGGGAAGGGGCACACCACGGTGGTGACCGGCTCGGCGCCGAAGGAGAGCCTGGTCGAGATGGCCGCCGCGCTGAAGACGACGCCGCCGCCCGCGACGCCGGCTTCCTGACGCGACGGGCGGCCGTCCGGACACGCATACGCGAAGGGGCCCCGGAACACCACGTGTTCCGGGGCCCCTTCGCG
>MUNB01000330.1 GCA_002154345.1 Streptomyces griseus | reverse complement strand
GGTGTCGAAGGCGTCCAGGAACTCCCGGCGCGGGCCCGGCACCGGGGAGCCGTCGAGCGTCGGCTGCTGGGCCGCCCGGCCGTCCGCGGCGCGCTGGGCCGCGCGCTGGGCGGACACCTGACGGGCCACGGCCTGCCGACGGGCGGCGTCCTGGGGCCCACCGGGTCCGCCCGGTCCGGTGGCGTACGGCCGGGCGTCGGCGGGGTGTCCGCCCGGACCGGCGTACGGGTGGGGCGGATGCTGCTGGGGAGCGCTGTGCGGGGCGGGGGCGTCGTGGCCCTGGCCGTGGCGGGGCACCGGTCCGGTCCCCCAGCCGCCGCCCTGTTCACGCTGTTCGGGGTGGCCGCCGCGCACCTGCGGGGCGTCCGCGGTGAACGGGCCGCGCCCGTCACCGGTCGGCGGAGGCCCGGTCCGCCTGCGTCGACCGCCGCCGGACGCGGGCCTCGCCGCGGCGCGTTCGCCGGCGGGTTCCGCCGCGTCCGGGCGGATCGCCCCGGAGCCCTTTCGACTGTGTCGTCCCACGCCCCGGATCAGCTCCCGCCGCTATCGTCCAGCAGTTCCCGGAACGCCTGGGCGACCGCCTCCGGGTACTCCATCATCGCCACGTGCCCCGCGTCGGGCAGGGTCAGCAGCCGGGCGTCGCGGAAGGCCGCGGACGCCCTGCGTGCCATCCGGTACGAGACGAGCTGGTCCCGTCCGCCGTACACGAGCTGCGTCGGTGCGAGCACGCGCTCCGCCTGGCGCCACAGTCCGTGCTGGCCGCCCAGGGTGTACGCGTCCACGATGCCCCGGGCCGAACGCGTCATCGCGTCCCAGAAGTACGGCAGCTCCAGCCGGCGCTCCATCTCGGCCACCGCATGGCGGAAGGCTTCGTCGGAGACCCGTGCCGGATCGCCGTAACAGAGTGCCATGACTCCGCGGGTCCGCTGTTCCGCCGTCCAGTCCTTCGTGAGCCGGGCGAACAGGGAGGCGACCCCCGGCACGGCCAGCAGACCGGTCGGGACGGCGGGCCGCTGCACCCGCCACTCGGGCAGGGCGGGCGAGATCAGGGTGAGGGTGCGCACCAGGTCGGGGCGGACGGCGGCGACCCGGGTGGCGACCGCGCCGCCCAGCGAATTGCCGAACAGATGGACGGGGCCCCGCTCCTCCGCGTCCAGCAGCCGGATCACCGCACGGGCGTGTCCGGTCACCGAGTAGTTGCCGTCGTCCGGCGGCGGCGAGTCCCCGAATCCGGGCAGGTCGACCGCCTCGCCGTCGACCAGGTCGGACAGCAGCGGCATCAGCGCGGACCAGTTCTGCGACGATCCGCCGAGCCCGTGCACGTACAGCGCGGGAGGCAGTCCGGTGCGGTCGCCCGGCCGGCAGCGGATGTTCAGACCGATCCCCGGCAGGGACACGGAGCGCAGCCGTTCGCCGTCGGCGACCCGGACGGCACTGACCGTCGGGGCCACCGCGGCGGCGGCGGCCTGGACACCCGGCAGCTCGGTCGAAGACATGCGGCAATGTTACGAGACGATCACGCCCTCATTCATGTGTTCGCCGTCACAAGCCCGCATCGCGGGGTAGACGGGTAACTCCTAGGCTCTAGGGGAAGGAAGGGAGCGCGCCATGACGGTCGACCCGAGCGACCCGGACACGTTCGAGAACGCCGAACCGGCGGACGCGGGGCCCGAGGCCCCCGAGGCGGACACCGCCGAGCAGCGGACGGACGTCCGGCCCGAGGACGACGAACAGCTGGAGAACGCCGACCTGGCCACCGCCAATGAGGCCGATATGGCGGAACAGCGCAGGGTGATCCCCCTCGATGAGGATGATTACCGCTGATACGCCCCGGTTTGCTCACGACCACAGAGAACTGTGGCTTCCACAGCCGTCCGGTCCATGAAATTCTGCGTCCGCGCCGCGCATACCAGGGTTACCCAAAAGTACGATGGCTGTACGGCGCAGCGTGCACGGACCGGCTGTGCTGGAACACATATTTGGGAGGCGGCGTGACAGCCATCGAGCAGACAGAGGCGGCGCGCCCGCGGGGCACACGGCTGCCCCGCCGCGCCCGACGCAATCAGCTGCTGGGCGCCGCACAGGAGGTCTTCGTCGCGCAGGGCTACCACTCCGCCGCGATGGACGACATCGCCGAGCGGGCCGGGGTCAGCAAGCCGGTGCTCTACCAGCACTTCCCCGGAAAGCTGGAGCTCTACCTGGCCCTTCTCGACCAGCACTGCGAGTCGCTGCTCCAGGCCGTGCGCACGGCGCTGGCCTCGACGACGGACAACAAGCTGCGCGTCGAGGCGACGATGGACGCCTACTTCGCGTACGTGGAGGACGAGGGCGGCGCCTTCCGGCTGGTCTTCGAGTCCGACCTGACCAACGAGCCGGCCGTGCGCGAGCGCGTCGACCGGGTCTCGCTCCAGTGCGCCGAGGCCATCTCCGACGTGATCGCCGGGGACACCGGGCTGTCCAAGGACGAGTCCATGCTGCTGGCGGTGGGACTCGGCGGCGTCTCCCAGGTGGTGGCGCGCTACTGGCTCTCCAGCCAGTCGGCCATCCCGCGCGACACCGCCGTACAGCTCCTCACCTCGCTGGCCTGGCGGGGCATCGCGGGCTTCCCGCTGCACGGCGTCGAGCAGCACTGAGCCCTCCGTGACGGGGACGCGTGACGCCGTGTTCGCTGCGGGCGTTGCCGGTCGGGCCCTGAGCGCCGCTCCCGCCGGGCTAATGTGGCTGCGTACGGCGCGGTTCGCCGCGCAAGGACTGACCGTCGGAGGGACATAGCCGTGGAGGTCAAGATCGGGGTGCAGCACACGCCCCGCGAGATCGTTCTGGAGAGCGGGCTTTCCGCCGAGGACGTCGAGAGCGCGGTCGCCGCGGCACTGGGCGGCAAGGCGGAGCTGCTCAGCCTCACGGACGACAAGGGCCGCAAGGTTCTGGTGCCGGCCGACCGGATCGCGTATGTGGAGATCGGTGAGCCGACCACCCGGCGGGTGGGGTTCGGGGCGCTGTAGTCCACCGGACGCGTTGATCGCAGGAGCGGCCCGGCGGGGGTTTCCCCGCCGGGCCGCTCCTGTGTCATGTGCGGGAGGACCGCTCCTCCCGTTCCCGTACGGGTCGGAACGGGCCGCCGGAGGGTTGTTCTCCGCGGGCGGGGGGTAGTACCGCCTACGACCGATTTGCCCGCCCCGCACACCCCCGCGAGGTGATCGTCTGTGATCTGGGAATCCTTCGCCGCCGCCCTGCTCGGGCTCGCCCTGTCCTGGTCGGCCCTGCGATCGCTCCCGGACCGGCTGCCGTCCGGCCGTGCGGTTTATCTCACCGGTGCGCTGGGCGCCCTGTTCGGCGCGTATCTGACGCACGCGGCGCTGGGTCCCGGCCATGTCCTGGCGACGCTGATCGGAGCCGTGTCGGTCGGGGCGGTGACGCTGTCGCTCCTGATCCGCCCACGCGGCCGCCGCCTCGCCCGGTCGGCGGCGGCCCAGTAGCGGGGTGTCACGCGGCGGCGCGGTGTTACGCGGCCAGCCCCAGCGCGGCCATCCGCTTGGTGTGGGCCTCGGTGATCCGGGAGAACATCCGTCCCACCTCGGCCAGGTCGAAGCCGTCCGCGACGCCGCCCACCAGCATCGTCGAGAGGGCGTCACGGTCGGCGACCACCCGCTGGGCCTGCGACAGCGCCTCGCCCATCAGCCGGCGCGCCCACAGCGCGAGCCGCCCGCCGACCCGCGGGTCCGCCTCGATCGCGGCGCGCACCTTCTCCACGGCGAAGTTCCCGTGGCCCGTGTCGTCCAGCACGGACAGCACCAGGGACCGGGTGTCGGTGTCGAGCCGGGCCGCGACCTCGCGGTAGAAGTCGCTGGCGATCGAGTCGCCGACGTACGCCTTGACCAGGCCCTCCAGCCAGTCGGACGGGGCCGTCTGGCGGTGGAAGTCGTCGAGCGCCTTGGCGAACGGCTCCATCGCGGCGGTCGGCTCCTCGTCCACCTCGGTGAGCCGCCGGTTCAGCTGCTCGAAGTGGTGGAACTCCGCGGCGGCCATCTTCGCCAGCTCCGCCTTGTCGCCGAGCGTCGGCGCGAGCTTCGCGTCCTCGGCCAGCCGCTCGAAGGCCGCCAGCTCTCCGTAGGCGAGGGCGCCGAGCAGGTCGACGACCGCGGCGCGGTACTGCGGGTCGGCGGCCGCGGTGGCCCAGTCCTGGGCGGCGATCCCGGTGGTTCCGGAAGCTTCGGCGGGGTTCTCTGTGGCGTGGTCAGGCGTCTCCATGAACGGAACGATAGCCCGCTCCGCGCAGGGCGGAAGGGCCTGGTCAGCAGGGGACCTCATACCGTTCCGATGAATTCGTCCAACACACATGCGCGAATCCGGGGTACAGTGGTAATGCGCTACTGAGCACTGTGCTGTGCCAGCGGCGCGCCCTTTGAATGAGGATGCCCGGTCGGTGGCCCGATCGGCTCCGACCCGACAGCCCTCCACGCGGTGCGTACGACACGTACGACTGCAGATGAGGGGCCCCCTCAGCGGCACGAGCGCTCGAGCGACGGCAGTGGTCCCGCGCCACCCGGCCCATCCACGGCCGGATGACCAACCCCGGCACGGTACGACCCCCAGCGTTCGCCTCGGGCCGCGTCTCACAGAAGAGGCAGCACCCTGACTACGTTCCGCGACCTCGGCATTCTTTCCGAGACGGCCGAAGCCCTTGAGGCGGTCGGCATCACGTCCCCCTTCCCCATCCAGGAGCTGACGCTCCCCGTAGCCCTCTCCGGCTCGGACGTCATCGGCCAGGCCAAGACCGGCACCGGCAAGACGCTCGGCTTCGGTCTTCCGCTCCTGGAGCGCGTGACCGTCCCCGCCGACGTCGAGACGGGCCGCGCCACGCCCGAGCAGCTGACCGACGCGCCGCAGGCGCTCGTCGTCGTCCCCACCCGCGAGCTGTGCCAGCAGGTCACCAACGACCTGCTCACGGCCGGCAAGGTCCGTAACGTCCGCGTTCTCGCGATCTACGGCGGCCGGGCGTACGAGCCCCAGGTCGAGGCCCTCAAGAAGGGCGTCGACGTGATCGTCGGCACCCCGGGCCGTCTCCTGGACCTGGCGGGCCAGCGCAAGCTCGACCTCTCCCACATCCGCGGGCTCGTCCTCGACGAGGCCGACGAGATGCTGGACCTGGGCTTCCTGCCCGACGTCGAGCGCATCATCACGATGCTGCCGGCCAAGCGCCAGACGATGCTGTTCTCGGCCACCATGCCCGGTGCCGTCATCAGCCTCGCCCGCCGCTACATGTCGCAGCCGACGCACATCAACGCCACGTCGCCCGACGACGAGGGCACGACCGTGAAGAACACGGTCCAGCACGTCTACCGCGCCCACAACATGGACAAGCCGGAGATGCTCGCCCGCATCCTCCAGGCCGACGGCCGCGGTCTCGCGATGATCTTCTGCCGTACGAAGCGCACGGCCGCCGACATCGCCGAGCAGCTGGAGAAGCGCGGATTCGCCTCCGGCGCGGTCCACGGCGACCTCGGCCAGGGCGCCCGCGAGCAGGCGCTGCGCGCCTTCCGCAACGGCAAGGTCGACGTCCTGGTCTGCACCGACGTCGCCGCGCGCGGTATCGACGTCGAGGGTGTGACCCACGTCGTCAACTACCAGTCGCCGGAGGACGAGAAGACCTACCTCCACCGCATCGGCCGCACCGGCCGCGCGGGCGCCAAGGGCATCGCGATCACGCTGGTCGACTGGGACGACATCCCGCGCTGGCAGCTGATCAACAAGGCGCTCGACCTGAAGTTCCCGGACCCGCCGGAGACCTACTCCACCTCGCCGCACCTCTTCGAGGAGCTCGGCATCCCGGCGGGCACCAAGGGTGTGCTGCCCCGCGCCGACCGGACCCGTGCCGGCCTGCGCGCGGAGGAGGTCGAGGACCTCGGCGAGACCGGCGGCCGCGGCCGCAAGTCCGCCGCCCCGGCCCCCGCCCGCGAGGAGCGCGAGCCGCGCACCCGTACGCCGCGCCAGCGTCGCCGCACCCGTGGCGGAGCCGCTGCGGAGGAAACAGGCGCCGCGACGGTGCCCGCACCCGCCAAGGAGGCCGCCCCGGTCACCCCGGCCGGTGACGAGGCTCCCGAGGCCCCGCGTACGCCGCGGCGTCGTCGCCGTACCCGTGCCAGCGCCCCCGAAGCCGTGGTCGAGACGGCTGTGGCGGTCGCCGAGGCGCCGGTGGTTCCCGCCCCGGTGACCGAGGCCGCTCCGGTGACCGAGGCCGCGCCCGTGGCCGAGCCGGTCGCGGAGACCAAGCCGCGTCGTCGTCGCAGCCGTGCCGTCGCGAAGCCGGTGACCGAGGAGACGGCCGCGCCCGTCGCGGCGGCCCCGGCCGCTCCGGCCCCGGCCGAGTTCCAGACCGTGGCGGTCGCCGCGGGCATCGCGGAGCCGGTCGCCGAGCCGAAGGCCGTCAGGCCGCGCCGCCGCGCCCGGATCGTGAAGCCGGCCGACGAGGTCGACTTCCAGATCGCCCCGGCGGCCGAGCCGGAGCCCGAGGTGAAGACCCGTCGTCGTCCGGTCCGCGCCACGGCGAAGAAGTCGGAGCCGAAGGCCGAGGCCGCTTCCGCCGAGCCGAAGGCGAAGGCGCCCCGCGCGACCCGGTCCCGGGCGAAGGCGGAGACCGCGGAGAAGGTCACCGAGAAGTCCGCCGCGAAGGCGGTCGCCGCCGAGCAGCCCGTCGTCGAGGCCCCGGCCGCCGAGGCGGAGGCCAAGCCGCGTCGCCGCCGTGCCACCCGCGCCGTCACCTCGACCAGCGCCCAGGAGGCCGCCGTGGTCTCCGAGGCCGAGGCCGTGGTGAGCGAGGCCGCCGCCGAGACGAAGCCGCGCCGCCGCCGCGCCACCCGCCCGGCGGGCAAGGCGTCGGCGACGACGACCGAGAGCTGACGCTTCCGGCCACACCGCACCCCACGCAGCGCTCCGCCCCGTCGATCCGGTGATCGACGGGGCGGAGTCGTCCCCGGGGCCGACAGGATCCGCGCGGTGCACGCGCGGGCGGTGCCGGATCAGTTGCGGAGGACGCGGCCCTGCTTGTCGGTGCGGTCCTTGCTGGTGAGGAAGAGGATGCCGTCGATCAGCGCCCAGACGCCGAGACCGCCGAAGGTGAGCAGCTGGGCGATGCCCACGCCGATGGACCCGACGTAGAAGCGCCCGATGCCGAGCCCACCGAGAAGTATCTGGAGGACGCCGGCGATGACCTTCGACTTGTCGGAGTAGGGGCGGCCCTGCGGGTCGAAGCCGTAAGGGGCGTCCGGGGTGGGGACGGACATGAGGTATCTCCTGGGTGAGCGGAAGAGCAGCCGGATTCGAGAATTCCGGCGCGGAGCCATGAGGGAGCGACGCCGGTGGACAGCGTGCTGAAGACCCCCTGTGTCATGACAGGGTAAAGAAGATCGAGGTTCCATCGGCACGGCAATGATCGAGTTCCCGGAGCACGGCTCCCACAACGGGGCGGTGCGGCAACGAGGCCGGTGACGCCTCCCGGTGGGGCGAGGACGGGTGCGGCGGGGATAGCCTCGCCGTATGAGCCGCCCGTCCACCTTCACCCCGCCGCCCTGCGCCCGTGCCCGTGTCCTGCGTACCGAGCGCGGCGACTTCGCCGTCCTGGACGCCGTACCGCGTACCCCGGCACGGGCCACCGCCCTGCTGCTGCCCGGCTACACCGGCAGCAAGGAGGACTTCGTCGCCCTGCTGGAACCGTTGACCGACGCGGGCTACCGGGTGGTCGCCGTGGACGGGCGGGGGCAGTACGAGTCACAGGGGACGGACCGTCAGGAGTCGTATGCCCAGGGCGAGTTGGCCCGTGACGTGCTGGCCCAGGCGGCGGCTCTGGACGGCGTCGGCGGGGAGCCGCATCTGCTCGGGCACTCGCTCGGCGGTCAGATCGCCCGCGCGGCCGTCCTGCTGGACGCCGCCCCGTTCCGCTCGCTGACGCTGATGTCCTCGGGCCCGGCCGAGGTCGTCGCGGCCCAGCGGGACAAGGTGAAGATGCTGAGCGACGCGCTGGCCGTGCTGTCCATGGACGAGGTGTGGCAGGCGATGCAGGCGCTGGATCCGCCGCAGGACGCGGACACCGGCGACGGCGAGGACCTGCGCCGCCGCTGGCTCGCCCACAATCCGGCGCAGTTGATCGCCACCGGGGCCCAGCTGGCGGCCGAGCCGGACCGGGTGGACGAGTTGGCCGCCGTCGGGCTGCCCGTGCATGTGCTGTCCGGGGAGCGCGACGACGTCTGGCCGGTGGAGCTGTTCGACTCCATGGCGCGGCGTCTCGGCGCCCGCCGCACCACGATCGCCGGCGCCGAGCACTCCCCCAACACCGCCCGCCCGCAGGAGACCGCGAAGGCGCTGGCCGCGTTCTGGGACGGCCTCACGCCCGCCTGACGGATCGTGGTCCCGCCTGACGAGTCGTGGCCCCACTGACGTATGCGCGGCCCCGCCCGACGGGTCAGTACTGCGACTGCAGGTGCTGCCAGAAGCCGTCGCGGAGTGCCCGCCGCAGATGCGCGTGGCCGCGCAGCGAGTGCTGGAGCAGGCGTTCGGCCTCCACCAGGAGGTCCTGGTCGACGGAGCCCGGCAGATAGGGGTGGCCCGGCAGCAGGTCGGCGAGGGACGCACGGCCCCGGGCGGCGAGCCATGCGGCCGCGATCTGCGCGCCGACGAAGCGGACGTCCTCGCGGGAGGGGGCCGGGGTGTCGTCCTCGTACGTGGTGACGGGCCGCCGCGTGACGTAGGGGCGGCAGAAGTCGAGGTCGAAGGTGCGCTGGCTGTCGACCTCCCACAGCAGCGGTTCGGCCTGGTTGCGGCCTTCGGCCGCCTCGATGCCCCAGAGGTGCACGCGTGCCCCGTAGCCCTGGGCGGCCTCCACCGCCGATACCAGGTCCTCGTCGCCGCCGACGAGCGCCGCGTCGCTGATGGCGCGGTGCCGGGCGAGGGATTCGAGGTCGGTGCGGATGAGCGAGTCGACGCCCTTCTGCTGGTTGTTGGCGTTGAGGTTGCCGAGCCGGACCTTGACGTCGGGGAGTTCGGCGATGGCCTGCTGCTCGGTGGTGTGGATGCGGCGCCGGGCGCCGTCGTACCAGTAGACGCGCAGCAGCCTGCTGTCCGCGAAGATCGTGCGGGCCTTGTCGATGAAGGCCTCGATCAGTCCTTCGGCGTCGAGATCGAAGGAGCGCCGGTCCTCGGTGCCGGTGACGAGCAGCCCGGCCGCCGCGTACACGTATCCGGCGTCCACGAAGATGGCGTGCGTCGACGGAGTCTTGGACACCTCGATGAGCATGCGCTGGAGCAGCTCGTTGGTGCGGTCCAGGCGGGCGCCGAGGTCGGCTCCGCCGATGAGCTGTGGGTCCGCCTCGTTCATGCGAACCTCATGGTCTGTGGTGATGTGGCTACCGACGGGTACTTAGACATCCAAAAAATTTCCTTAGCGTAGGGAATGTTTGTACAGGGCAAGCCGTTGTAACCCACGTGGAACGCGAGGGAAGCCTCGCGTTCCTAGTCTTGCCGGTGGGACGCCCCACCGGCGCCAGCAGTTCTCCAGCAGGAGGATCAGACGAAGGGAAGCACTGTGCGCTTCGAGATCATGCGACTCGACGACGTCGACGGTACCGCCGTGGACAGCACCGTCGTGGACGCCGCCTCCGTCAACCGGATCGTGCAGCAGGCCGCCGCGATGGGCCAGCGCATCTACATCCGGCCGGCCGACAGTTCGGCCTCGTAACACCTGACGTTGTGAAGACGAAGCGCCCCCGCACGGAACGTCCGTACGGGGGCGCTGTGGTGCGCGGGGGCGCGGAGGTCTGCCGGGGCCTCAGGCGTTCTGGATGACCTGGGTGACGCCGTTGATGATCTGCTGGACGGCGATGGCGGAGAGCATCATGCCGGCGAGCCGGGTCACCAGGACCACGCCGCCGTCCTTGATCACGCGGATGATGACCAGCGAGTAGCGCATGGTCAGCCAGAGCACCACGTGCATGGCGACGATCGCGGACCAGACCGAGAGCTGACCGCCCACGCCGTCGGCGTGCTGCACCGCGAGGATGACCGAGACGATCGCGCCGGGCCCGGCCAGCAGCGGCATGCCCAGCGGTACGAGCGCCACGTTGACGTCCTTGGTCTGCGTCGGCTCGTCCGTCTTGCCGGTCAGCAGGTCCAGCGCGATGAGCAGCAGCAGGAGTCCGCCCGCGATCATCAGCGCGGGCACGGAGACATGCAGATAGTCGAGGATCTGCTGACCGAGCAGACCGAAGACGGCGATCACGCCGAACGCGACCGTGACCGCCTGGAGCGCCATCTTGCGCTGCACCTTGGCGGGGCGTCCCGCGGTGAGGGCGAGGAAGATCGGCGTGATCCCGGGCGGGTCCATGATCACAAATAGGGTGAGAAAAAGGGATCCGAAGACAGCGACGTCGAACACAGTGAGCCTTGCGAGAGAAGAGCGGGCGGTACGGAGGGGGCGCGGGTCCGGGCAGCGTCCGTCGCGGTGCGTCGGCACGGCGGCGGCACGCACGGGGGTGCGCGGGGAGTGGGACGTGATGCGGTGGAAGCGAGTGGGCCCTAGCGGCGGCCGGCTCCACCGGCGCCCGGCACCGGGAAGGCTCCCGTGGCGCGCCGGGTGATCTCGCCGTAGATCTCGGGGTCGGTGGTGCACGCGCCGAGTTCGACGGTCTTCCGGCTGCCGTGGTAGTCGCTGGAGCCGGTCGTGAGCAGCCCCAGGTCGCGGGCGAGACCGCGCAGCCGGGCCCGGGCGTGCTCGTCGTGGTCCATGTGGTCGACCTCGACGCCGTCGAGGCCGGCCTCGGCGAGGGCGGCGATCGTGGACTCGGGGACCACGGCGCCGCGTTTCGCGGCGGCCGGGTGGGCGAAGACGGTGACCCCGCCGGCCGCCTTCACCAGGCGGACGGCCTCGAAGGGGTCGAACTCGTGCTTCTCGGCGTACGCCCGGCCGCCGTTGCCCAGCCACTCGGGCGTGAAGGCGTCGGAGACGGTGCGTACGACGCCGAGTTCGACGAGGGCGGCGGCGACGTGCGGGCGGCCGACCGAGCCGTCCCCGGCGATGCGGGCGACCTGCTCCCAGGTGATGGGGACGTCGAGGGCGCGCAGCTTGCGGACCATCTCCTGGGCGCGCGGCACGCGGTCGTCGCGGACGAGCTCCCGGGCGCGCTCCAGTTCGGTGTCGGCCGGGTCGAAGAGGTACGCCAGCAGGTGCATGCCCACGCCGTCGACGCGGCAGGAGAGTTCGGCGCCGGTGACGAGGGTGAGCCCCTCGGGCAGCGCGTCGATGGCCTGTTTGTGGCCGCCGACGGTGTCGTGGTCGGTGAGCGCGACGACGTCCAGGCCCGCGGCGGCGGCGTTCGCGACCAGCTCGGCGGGGGTGTCCGTGCCGTCCGACGCGGTGGAGTGGGTGTGCAGATCGATGCGCACGACGCTGGACTCCGGGGCTCGCGGGCGGACGGGGGGACCGCTCAAGGATAACCGTCGCCGACCCGGCATCGGGCCGGGAAAGCCCCCTGCCCCACGTGATCTAGCGCTCGCCCGACGCCTGCCGGGGCGGGGCGTCGGGGGCGGTGAGGAGGCGCGGGGTGAGCGCGCCGCAGGGCACCAGGTCCACCTCTCCCCCGGCGTCGCGCAGATCGGTCAGCACCAGCTCGTCGTACATCAGGAGCCCCGACTGCTCGGGCCACAGGATCGCCCAGAGCCAGAGCCCGCGCGCCTCGCCCGCGAAGACGGCGCGGTCCTCCGGGGCGTTCTTGACGTGCCAGAGCGGGGTGGGGCGGCCGGCGGCGTGCACCTTGGCGTCGGGGGCGGAGTCGATGTCCAGGTGGTGGCCGGGGTCCGGGCCCTCGATTCCGGCGTACCGGGCGCCGAGTCCGACGCCCAGCTCCTCGGCGACCAGCAGCAGTTCACCCATCCCGCCCAGCGGACCGGGTCCGGAGCAGGCCACGGCGCTCGCGCGTCCGCCGCTGCGGTCGTCGCCCGCGCTGGCGACGCCGGTGAACAGCCAGCCCACGGGGAGCGGCCAGGGCATCCAGACGGGGACCTGCGTGCGGTGCACCACGACGCCGAGGCCTTCGACGCTCGGCGGGATGACCGGCTGCATGGGGTGGACCTGGCCGTGCGCGGAGCACTGCCAGGCGTCGGCGAAGAGACCGGGCGCCCTGACCCGGCCACCGCACTTCGGGCAACTGGGTTCGCCCCTCATAAGGACCAACCGTCCTCCCCGCCGGTCCTCCCGTCAAGGACGATCACCCGTCCGCAGCGTGGCCCTGACCTCGGAAAATAGATGTAGTTTGCATTTATTAGATTGTCTAACTTATTCTGTGCATAACGCATCGACCTTGTGAGGCCGAAGGAGAAGGAGAGAGAGCCCATGCGGGAAGCGGATCCGTTCGACGAAGGGGCGACAGGGGCCGGCATCCTGCGCCAGCCGAAGGCCGTCTGGGCCACGGCCGGCGCCTCGGTGGTGGCCTTCATGGGGATCGGCCTGGTGGACCCGATCCTGCCGTCGATCGCCCGGGGTCTGGACGCCTCGGCGAGCCAGGTGTCGCTGCTGTTCACCTCGTACTTCCTGATCACCGCCTTCGCGATGCTGGTCACCGGCTTCGTCTCCAGCCGCATCGGCGGCCGCAGGACCCTGCTGGCCGGCCTCGCGCTCGTCGTCGTCTTCGCCGCGCTCTCCGGCACCTCCTCCTCCGTCGCCGAACTGGTCGGCTTCCGGGCCGGCTGGGGCCTGGGCAACGCCCTCTTCGTCTCCACCGCCCTCGCGGTGATCGTCGGAGCGGCGGCGGGCGGCAGCGCGGTGGCGATCCTGCTGTACGAGTCGGCGCTCGGCCTCGGCATGGCGTGCGGGCCGCTGCTCGGCGCACTGCTCGGGGACGCCAGCTGGCGCTACCCGTTCTTCGGTACGGCGGCGCTGATGGCGATCGGCTTCCTCTGCATCGCCGCGTTCCTCAAGGAGCAGCCCAAGCCCGCCGTCAAGACCTCACTGCTCGATCCGGTGAAGGCGCTGGGCCACGGCGGGCTGGCCTCGGTGGCGGCCTCGGCGTTCTTCTACAACTACGCCTTCTTCACGATCCTGGCGTTCACCCCGTTCGTGCTGGACATGACCCCGTACAAGTCGGGCGCGGTCTTCTTCGCCTGGGGCCTGCTGCTCGCCGTCTTCTCGGTGCTCGTCGCACCGCGCCTCCAGCGCCGCTTCGGCTCGCTGAAGGTGCTCGGGGCCTCGCTGGTGCTGCTCGCCGCCGACCTGCTGGTCCTCGGATACGGCAGCCACGGCACGGCGATCGTCGCCACGATCGTCTCCGGCGCGTTCATCGGCATGAACAACACCGTCTTCACCGAACTGGCCCTCGGGGTCTCGGACGCGCCGCGCCCGGTGGCGAGCGCCGGATACAACTTCGTCCGCTGGTTCGCCGCGGCGGCCGCCCCCTTCCTCGCCCCGAAGATCGAGGAGTGGACCGACCTCCACATCCCCTTCGTGGTGGCCGCGCTCGCCGCCCTCGTCGGAGCGGCCGTCGTGGGCGTACGGCGTACGGCGCTGACCCACGAGGCCGAGGAGCTGGCGCCGGTCCACGCGCAGGAGGACGGGGTGGCCGCCTTCGCCGACTGACGCCCCCTCAGGACGGTCGGTCAGTCCAGCGGTACGGACGTGCGCAGCGGGTCGCGCAGGTCCGTACCGTGCGTCAGCCACCGCTCCTGGAGCTCCTGCGCCCCGCGCACCCGCTTCCAGGCGGCCTCGTTGCGGGTCATCGGCAGCAGCGGGAGGAAGCGCACCGGGTCCATCGGCTCGTCCAGCTCCAGGTCCTCCACCAGACCGCCGGACTCCGCGACCAGCACCGAGGTGAACGGCGCCCCGGTCCACAGCGGCTCGCCCAGGTCCAGCGAGGCGCCGGCGGCCACGATCAGCCCCTCGACCTGCGGGGAGGCGGCCAGCACGGCGAGCGGGCGCAGCACCTGGTCGGTGTCGGCGAGTCCACCGCGCACGGACAGGATCAGCTCGGCGCGGGGGCCCTTCACCGGGTCGGCGAGCGGGGAGGTGGGGTCGGCCATCGGCTGCCCGGACATGCCGAGCGTCGCGTAGCGCACGATGTCGCCGTCGAGGAAGCGCAGCACCTCGATGCGGTCCGTGCCGAGGAAGGTCACATCGGCGCGGGCGTCCGGTTCCCCGAGGGCGGAGATGAGCCGTGCCTCGACCAGAGCGAAAATTTCTGCCATGCGGCGAGCATAGATCGCGTAGGGAATGGGCAAAGTACGGGATTGGGCCTTGGGCGGCTGATAGCCTGGCCGCCGGTCGGGACAGCACGCAGAAGCGTCGCTCTTCTTCGTCCCGACGACACGTCGTCCCCCACGGGGGACCGGCCGGAGGAGGTGGGGACTGCTATGGATCCAAGTCGACCGTGCAGTACCGACCGCTCTTCCGCGCCTCGCCTTTCCCGTTGATCCGACGCCTCTCGTCGGTCGCCCGGAGCCGACATCGCCGTCGTGTCCGGACGACTCACCGACACCGGTGCGCGTGACGGAAGAGCCCTTCGTTCCTGCCTGCCTGTAGCGCCTTTTGCCTGTCTGTAGCGAACGCCGTCATCGCGCCCGCGCGGTGGAGCCCGCTTTGCGGACGTGAGCACACGTCCCCATTCCGGGCTGTTCCACGCCCTCGCTGACGGCCCTCCGTGAAGGAGCCAGCCATGTCGATGATCCGTGACCTGCGCGCCGCCGTGCGCCCGTCCCTGCGCCCGTCCCTCCGTAAGAACACCGCCCCGTACAGCGCGTACGACACCACCCGCGACCCGTCCGCCTCCTCCGCCGTCGTCGACTGCGCGGTCTACCGCGACGGCCGCCGGCTGGTGACGCCCGCCACCCCGACGCCGCACGAGGCGATGCTCCAGGTACGGGAGGAGGGCGGCTTCGCCTGGATCGGCCTGCACGAGCCGACCGAGGCCGAATTCGCCGGTATCGCCCGGGAGTTCGGGCTGCACCCGCTGGCCGTCGAGGACGCCGTCCACGCCCACCAGCGGCCCAAGCTGGAACGGTACGACGACACCCTGTTCACCGTCTTCAAGACGATCCACTACGTGGAGCACGCCGAACTGACCGCGACCAGCGAGGTCGTGGAGACCGGCGAGGTGATGTGCTTCACCGGCCGGGACTTCGTCATCACCGTCCGGCACGGCGGCCAGGGTTCCCTGCGCGCCCTGCGCCACCGCCTCCAGGACGACCCGGAGCTGCTCGCCAAGGGCCCCTCCGCCGTGCTGCACGCCATCGCCGACCATGTGGTCGACGGGTACATCGCGGTGGCCGAGGCGGTGCAGGACGACATCGACGAGGTGGAGATCGATGTCTTCTCCACCCCGGCCAAGGGCACCCCGCGCGGTTCGGACGCGGGCCGGATCTACCAGCTCAAGCGGGAGGTGCTGGAGTTCAAGCGGGCCGTCTCGCCGCTGCTGCGGCCCATGCAGCTGCTGAGCGAGCGGCCGATGCGGCTGATCGACCCCGACATCCAGAAGTACTTCCGCGATGTCGCCGACCACCTCGCCCGGGTCCAGGAGGAGGTCCTCGGCTTCGACGAACTGCTGAACTCGATCCTCCAGGCCAATCTGGCGCAGGCGACCGTCACCCAGAACGAGGACATGCGCAAGATCACCTCCTGGGCGGCGATCATCGCCGTGCCGACGATGATCTGCGGCGTCTACGGCATGAACTTCGACTACATGCCCGAGCTGGAGTGGAAGTACGGCTACCCGATCGTGCTGGGCGTCATCGGGGCGGTCTGTTTCTCCATCCACCGCATCCTCAAGCGCAACGGCTGGCTCTGAGCCCGCGCGCCGGGTCGCGGCCGGTCTAAGCTCGCGCCCATGACTGATGCCGCCGACCTGCTGGAGAGGGCCCTCGTCGAGGAGGCCACGAAGAAGTCCGGGCTCGTCTGGGTGCGGGGCACCGGGCCGGCCCGTGCCGTGTGGCACATCTGGCACGAGGGCGCGGCGCTGCTGGTCGGCGGGGGCCCCGGCGAGCAGCCGCTGCCCGAGGGGCTGGCCGACGGCGGCCGCGCCGAGGTGACCGTACGGAGCAAGGACAAGGGCGGCCGGATCGTCGCCTGGACCGCGACCGTGGACTTCCTGCCGCCGCGCTCCGAGGAGTGGGAGGCGGCGGTCGCCGAGCTGAAGGGCAAGCGGCTGAACGCGCCGGACGCCGAGTCGCTGACGGAGCGGTGGGCGAGCGGGTGCACGGTGGTGCGGCTGACGCCCGAAACGGTCGGCGTCGCGCTGCCGGACACCTCGCTGGCGGCCGTGCCGCTGCCGACCGGGGCCACCACCCGCCGGCCCGTCCCGGCCGCGCTCCCCCGGCTGCTGCTGAAGCGGCGCGGGAAGCGCTGAGCCGGATCCGGACCGGGGCTTCGGATCAGCCGGAGGACTTGGGGAGCTGGCCGCCGTAGTCGACGGTGTCGTCCTCCTGCGGGGCCTCCAGCGGGAAGGCCTTGCCCCAGTCGGCGAGGGTGACCGTGCCCCCTCCGCCGCCCCGGGCCACCCGTACCGGATACGGCTGCTCCTCCAGCGATACGTCGAAGGCCCCGCCCTCGCCCTTGCCGCCCAGGATCTGGATGGTGCGCTGCCCGGCGACCGTGTCGCGGCCGCCCTTGTTGACCGTGCCGTGCAGCGCGAGGAGCCCGTCGAGCAGGACCTTCTTGTCGGTGAAGCCGCGCAGCTGGCGGTAGCTGGGGTCGCCCTCGGGGACCTTCACGTACTTGCCGCCCAGCTTGTCGGCGGCCGCCACATCGGCGGACCCGCCCGCCTCGGCGCTGCCCTCGTGGGACCAGAACTCGGCGGGCGCCTTGAGGAAGAGCTCGTCCTCGACCCGCAGCAGCGCGAAGCTCTGCTTCTTCGAGGTCACCGAGCCCATGCCGCCCCGTGCGTTGAGCTTCATCTCCAGCCGGTAGGTGCCGCCCTTGCTGACGAGCGTGCCCGACAGCCGTACGGCACTGGCCGCGTCGGCCGCCGCTCTGGCCTTCTTGTCGATCTCGGCGGCGGTGAGTCTGGCGACGCCGTTGGTCCCCTTGTCCGGGTCCTCCTCCGTGCCGCAGGCGGCCAGGGCCACGGTGAGCCCTCCGCACAGCACGAGAGCGAGGGCGGTCCGGCGATGGTTCCGCACGGCCGGGGCAAAAGAGGTCACGGGCGCACTGCCTCTCAACTGCGATCGGGGGTGGCAGACGGCAGCGTACCCGGGCGGAGCGCACCCTCCGGCGGCCAGCCGTACGGACGGGTCCGCCGGGGCGCGGTGCGGCGGCACGGGCTAGCCTGATCCCGGCGCACGACTGTCCGCGTACGGCGAAACGCGCTGGTCGCGGAGGCGGTCGCGGAGAAGCGCGAAGAAGCACGGAGAGGGAGGCGGCACATGGCGGCAGGAGCCCCCAGGGTCTTCGTCTCGCATCTCTCCGGGGTGCCCGTGTTCGATCCGAACGGGGACCAGGTCGGCCGGGTCCGGGACCTGGTGGCGATGTTGCGGGTCGGCGGACGGCCGCCGCGCATCCTGGGTCTGGTCGTCGAGGTGGTCAGCCGGCGGCGGATCTTCCTGCCGATGACCCGGGTGACCGGCGTGGAGTCCGGCCAGGTCATCACCACCGGTGTGGTCAACATGCGCCGCTTCGAACAGCGGCCCACCGAACGGCTCGTCCTCGGCGAGTTCCTCGACCGGCGGGTGCGGCTGGTGGACGGCCATGGCCAGGAAGGCGAGGAGGTCACCGTCCTGGACGTGGCCATCCAGCAGCTGCCCGCCCGCCGCGACTGGGAGATCGACAAGTACTTCGTCCGCAAAGGGCGCGGCGGGGCGCTACGCCGCAAGGGCGAGACGCTGACGGTGGACTGGTCGGCGGTGAGCGGCTTCTCGCTGGAGGAGCACGGGCAGGGCGCGGAGAACCTGGTCGCCACGTTCGAGCGGCTGCGCCCCGCCGATGTGGCCAACGCCCTGCACCACCTCTCCCCCAAGCGCCGGGCCGAGGTGGCCGCCGCGCTGGACGACGACCGGCTCGCCGACGTCCTGGAGGAGCTGCCCGAGGACGACCAGGTGGAGATCCTCGGCAAGCTCAAGGAGGAGCGGGCCGCCGACGTCCTGGAGGCGATGGACCCGGACGACGCGGCTGACCTGCTCTCCGAGCTGCCCGAGGAGGACAAGGAGCGGCTGCTGACCCTGATGCGGCCGGACGACGCCGCCGATGTGCGCCGGCTGATGGCGTACGAGGAGCGCACGGCGGGCGGTCTGATGACGACCGAGCCGATCGTGCTGCGCCCGGACGCCACGGTGGCCGACGCGCTCGCCCGGGTCCGTCAGCAGGACCTGTCGCCGGCGCTCGCCGCACAGGTGTACGTGTGCCGCTCGCCCGACGAGACGCCGACCGGGAAGTACCTGGGCACCGTGCACTTCCAGCGGTTGCTGCGCGACCCGCCGTTCACGCTGGTCAGCTCGATCGTCGACAGCGATCTGGTGCCGCTGCCGCCGGACACCCCGCTGCCGACGGTGACCAGCTATCTGGCCGCGTACAACCTGGTCTCGGCGCCCGTCGTGGACGAGAGCGGTTCGCTGCTGGGCGCGGTGACCGTGGACGACGTCCTGGACCACCTGCTGCCCGAGGACTGGCGCGAGACCGATTTCCACGGCGAGGAGGGCATCCGGCATGGCCGGTGAGGAGCGGTCGAAGGCCGCCTCGACGGGCGCGTCCGGCCTGGTGCGCCCGCCGCGCACCCGGCTCGACCAGCCGAAGGCGCCGGGGCTGAAGCTGCTGCCGGAGTACGACCCGGAGGCGTTCGGCCGGTTCTCCGAGCGGATCGCGCGGTTCCTGGGCACCGGACGGTTCATCGTCTGGATGACGCTGATCATCATCGTCTGGGTGGCGTGGAACGTCTGGGCGCCGAAGGATCTGCGCTGGGACGAGTACCCGTTCATCTTCCTGACCCTGATGCTCTCGCTCCAGGCCTCCTACGCGGCCCCGCTGATCCTCCTCGCGCAGAACCGGCAGGACGACCGCGACCGGGTCACCCACGAGCAGGACCGCAAGCAGAACGAGCGCTCCATCGCCGACACCGAGTACCTCAGCCGGGAGATCGCGGCGCTGCGGATGGGCCTCGGCGAGGTCGCCACCCGCGACTGGATCCGCTCGGAACTCCAGGACATGGTGAGAGACATGGAGGACCGGCAGATCCTCCTCACGTCCGAGAGTGACGAAGGCGACCGCTGAGGGGCTACCCGCCCGTAGGGCCCAGCGCCGTAACATCGTCGGTATGGCTACGGAAGACGCGGTGCTTGAGGCACTGTCGACAGTGAACGACCCGGAGATCCACCGCCCGATCACCGAGCTGGGCATGGTGAAATCGGTCGAGATCGATCCTGACGGTGTAGTCGCTGTCACGGTGTATCTCACGGTCTCCGGTTGTCCGATGCGCGACACGATCACCCGGAACGTGACCGACGCGGTCGCCCGGGTCGAGGGCGTCTCGCGGGTCGAGGTGACCCTCGACGTCATGAGCGACGAACAGCGCAAGGACCTGGCGAGCTCGCTGCGCGGCGGGACCGCCGAGCGGGAGGTGCCCTTCGCCCAGCCCGGCTCGCTGACCCGGGTGTACGCGGTCGCCTCCGGCAAGGGCGGCGTCGGCAAGTCGTCGGTGACGGTGAACCTCGCCGCGGCGATGGCGGCCGACGGGCTGAAGGTCGGCGTCGTGGACGCGGACATCTACGGGCACAGCGTGCCCCGGATGCTCGGCGCGGACGGCAAGCCCACCCAGGTCGAGAACATGATCATGCCGCCGTCCGCACACGGGGTGAAGGTCATCTCCATCGGCATGTTCACCCCGGGCAACGCGCCGGTGGTCTGGCGCGGTCCGATGCTGCACCGAGCACTCCAGCAGTTCCTCGCCGATGTGTTCTGGGGCGACCTGGACGTCCTGCTCCTGGACCTGCCGCCGGGCACCGGCGACATCGCGATCTCGGTGGCGCAGCTCGTGCCGGGCGCCGAGATCCTGGTCGTCACGACCCCGCAGCAGGCGGCGGCCGAGGTGGCCGAGCGGGCCGGCTCGATCGCCGTGCAGACCCACCAGAAGATCGTCGGCGTGGTGGAGAACATGTCGGGCATGCCGTGCCCGCACTGCGACGAGATGGTCGACGTGTTCGGCTCGGGCGGCGGCGCGCGGGTCGCCGAGGGGCTGACGCGTACGGTCGGCGCCGAGGTGCCGGTGCTCGGCTCGATCCCGATCGACGTACGGCTGCGCGAGGGCGGCGACGAGGGCAAGCCGGTCGTCCTGTCCGACCCGGACTCCCCGGCGGGCAGCGCGCTGCGCTCGATCGCGCAGAAGCTGGGCGGCCGTCAGCGCGGCCTGTCGGGCATGTCGCTGGGCATCACCCCCCGCAACAAGTTCTGACCCACCCGGACACCCACCCGGCCCGTCCGGACGCCGCCAACCAGCCCGTCCGGACG
>MUNB01000033.1 GCA_002154345.1 Streptomyces griseus | reverse complement strand
CCGTCGCCAGGGCCTGCATGCCCATCGGCGCGGGCCCGGCCCGGAACTCCACCATCCAGTCCGCCGTCTCCGACCGCACCAGCTCGGTGATGTCCTCCGAGAACCTCCGCAGCACCCCCAGGCACCGCTCGGCCGCCTCGCTGGCCGTGCCCTCGGTCGGCCCGAGCATCTCCCGTACGCACTCCGAAGCCCAGTCGAACTGCAACACCTGGAGCCGCCGCTGCACGGCCTGGGCCGTGGCGAGGTTCCTTATCCACCCGGAGGTGAGGCCGAAATACCGGTCGCAGCCCATGCAGGCGGCCCCCAGCAGCAGCGACAGATAGCCCCAGCCCGCCGAACCGCTCAGCGTGCCGGTCAGATCGAGCAGCGGCAGGGCCGCCCCGGCGACCACCCCGGCGGCGGTGCCCATCCGCAGGGCCCTGGCGGCCCGCCGCTTCCAGATCCGGTCGTTCAGATACCAGTCGGCGGTGTCCAGGGCGCCGGTCTCGACCCAGCGGTAGAGCTCGTCGAGCCGCTCGGCCGGTTCGCCCCAGTCGCCGAGCGGAAACGGGCGCCCGGTCAGATCGCTCCCTCGGGCGCGGCCGCCGGCCGGGGCTCCCGTAGCGGAATGCTCAGCTCCGTTCTCACCGGATCCCGCATCGGACTCCTTGCGGGGCGGCCCCTCGGGCTGCATCTCCGGCTGGCTCACCGGGGCACTCCTCTGCACTCTGACGGACGGGGACGGACGGGAACGGACGGGAACGTACGCGTAGGGGGTAACTCTGCGTCACCGCTCATGCGCGTTCGTGTGCCGATGCGCATGCCCTTCCTACCGCCGAATGGTGGGCCGTGGGGTCGAAATCGCGGGATTCCCGCCTGTACACGGCCGCTGGTCAGGTATAGGAGCATCCACGCAGGGTCCGGAATCTCACCCGAAAGAGTTGCTCCCCGGCGGGTGGAGCGCGGTGACCGGGGAGCACGTAGGCTCGGCTTACCGAAACATTTGTCGTCGAAATGCCAGGAGTGACCGTGATTCCCGGTGGTGGCCAGCCCAATATGCAGCAGTTGCTCCAGCAGGCCCAGAAGATGCAGCAGGACCTCGCCGCGGCCCAGGAGGAACTGGCCAGGACCGAGGTCGACGGACAGGCGGGTGGCGGTCTGGTGAAGGCCACTGTGACCGGTTCCGGCGAGCTCCGCGCCCTGGTGATCGACCCGAAGGCGGTGGACCCGGAGGACACCGAGACGCTCGCCGATCTCGTCGTCGCGGCCGTCCAGGCGGCCAACGAGAACGCGCAGGCGCTCCAGCAGGAGAAGCTCGGCCCGCTGGCGCAGGGCCTGGGCGGCGGTGGCGGCATCCCCGGCCTGCCGTTCTGACCGGACCGGAGTGAGCCGGGCCCCACGGGGCCCACAGGTGCCCCACGGGGCCTACAGGTACCGACCCGTACCCACTACGGTACGGAGCAGGAAGCGAAGAGAGGCGTTCCGTTGTACGAAGGCGTTGTTCAGGACCTCATCGACGAACTGGGCAGGCTGCCCGGCGTCGGTCCCAAGAGCGCGCAGCGGATCGCCTTCCACATCCTGCAGGCCGAGCCCACGGACGTACGCCGGCTCGCGCACGCCCTCCTGGAGGTCAAGGACAAGGTCCGGTTCTGCGCCGTGTGCGGCAATGTCGCGCAGCAGGAGCAGTGCGGGATCTGCCGGGACGCGCGCCGCGACCAGAGCGTCATCTGTGTGGTCGAGGAGCCCAAGGACGTCGTCGCGATCGAGCGGACGCGTGAGTTCCGGGGCCGCTACCACGTCCTGGGCGGGGCGATCAGCCCCATCGAGGGCGTCGGCCCGGACGACCTGCGCATCCGCGAGCTGCTGGCGCGGCTCGCGGACGGCTCCATCACGGAGCTGATCCTCGCGACCGACCCCAATCTGGAGGGCGAGGCCACCGCCACCTACCTGGCGCGGATGGTCAAGCCCATGGGCCTCAAGGTGACCCGGCTGGCCAGCGGTCTGCCGGTCGGCGGCGACCTGGAGTACGCCGACGAGGTCACCCTGGGCCGCGCCTTCGAGGGGAGGCGGCTGCTGGATGTCTGACGCCACCGCCGTACACCCCCGGCCCTCGCACGTACCGCCCCTCGCTTCACCGTCTGTGACCGCGCCCACGGGAGGTCCCCTCGATGTCTGACGCCACGCTGAACTCCGTCACGCAGGACCCGGGCGACTTCGCCGTCCAGATCGCGGACCAGATCAAGACGTTCATCGTCGCGGTCACCGAGGTGTCCAAGGTCGACGAGCCGGAAGAGGCCGTTCCGGTCCTGCTCCTCCAGGTCTCGCAGCTCCTGCTCGCGGGCGGCCGCCTCGGCGCGTACGAGGACGTCCTGCCCGACGAGCGGTACGAACCGGACCTCGGCGCGGAGCCGGACGCGGACGGTCTGCGCGAGCGGTTCGCGGCGCTCCTGGAGCCGATCGACGTCTACTCCGAGGTCTTCGACCCGTACGAGCCCCGCAAGGCCCCGGTTCCGCACCGGATCTCCGACGACCTGGCCGACCTGGTCACCGACCTCGGCCACGGCCTCGCGCACTACGACGCCGAGCGCACCGCCGAGGCGCTGTGGTGGTGGCAGTTCTCGTACTTCTCCAACTGGGGCTCCACCGCCTCCGCCACCCTCCGCGCCCTTCAGTCCCTGGTCGCCCACATCCGCCTCGGCCAGCCCCTGGAGGAGCTGGACGGCCTGGACACCGACCAGGACCCGGGCGAGGACGACCTCGCCGAGGAGGCGGGCCGCGTGATGCTCCAGGAGATCGCGGGACCGCTGGGCCTGCGGCCGGTGAAGTAGCGGGCGCCCACGCCCGGTGAAGCAGCCGGGCCGACGCCTCCGCCCGGTCTCACCGGTACGCGTCGGCGTCCACGCCCGGTCTCGCCGGTACGCGAGCGTCCACGCCCGACCTCAGCGGAACGCGGGACCTCAGCGGAACGCGTCGGCGTTCTCCTCGGCCCAGCGGCGGTAGGGCCGGGCGGGCGAGCCGGTGACCCGGGCCACGGTGTCGTGCACGGCCAGCAGCGCGTCATTGACGTCGCCGCCCATCAGGTCGAGCACGCTGTTCGCGACCTCGGCGCCCATCATCGCGGCCATCGGCCCGTACGCCGCTTCCCTCCCGATCCCGACGCAGGCCACCTCCCGGCCCAGCACCCGCCCCAGCTCACCGGCCTGCTGCCGCGGAGTGATCCGCTCCGGCCCGGTGAGCGGGTACGTCCGTCCCCGGTGACCCGGCCCCGTCAGTGCCGCCCGGGCCACCGAGGCGATGTCGGCGGGGTGGACGGCGGGCAGCCCGACGTCCGCGTACGGCACGCGCACGACGGACGCGTCGCGCACGGAATCCGCCCACCAGAGAGTGTTGGAGGCGAACTGCGTCGGCCGCAGCACGGTCCACTCCATCCCGCTCTCCCGCAGTCGCCGTTCGACCGCGAGATTCGCCTGCGCCGGGCCGAGGTGCGGATGGGTCTCGACGGTGATGGAGGAGACCAGCACCACGTGCTCCACCCCCGCGTCCCGGGCGGCGTCCAGGACTCCGGCGTCGTCGCCGACGCCCGAGACCAGGAACAGCGAACGCGCCCCGCCCAGCGCGGACTTCAGTGACGCGGGCCGCCCGAGATCGCCCTCCACCACGGCCACCCCGTCGGGCACCGCCGCCCCGGCCCGTGCCGCGTCGCGGGTCAGTGCCCGGACACCGGCCCCGCGGCCGTCCATGGACAGCTGCCGCAGCAGCTCCCTGCCGATGTTCCCGGTCGCACCGGTCACCACCATCGTCATCACTCAGCGCTCCTCTGTTCGACATCGGGAACGCTAGAACCTCAACCGTCCTTCAGATCAAGCCGTTTGAGGGAGCAGGCTGATTCCGCAGGTCCGCCCGGGGCTCAAGCCCCGAGCCGCGAGCCCCGGGCCCCGAGCTCTCTCTGTAGGAATGGGTGGTGGGGTTCAACCCACCCACCCTCCCTAACTGCCGTTCAGGCTGCCCGAATTCGACCACGAGTGACGTTCGGTGATCGGGTTGCGCCGGAGCGTACGCACGCTCTAGGTTCACGAACAGCAACCCACAATCCGTAAAACGGACAACCCCGGTGGTGCTCACAACACCGACCGGGGTCTGACCGTCAGAGATCGCCGCTGTAGAAAGGCTCGATCCCCATGGCTGATGCCAACCTTAGTGCTGCCCTGCGCGCTCCCGCCCACCCCATGGCGAAAGTCGGGTACGGAAAGCGCGACGCCCCCGACCAGGCCCCGCCCCGCGCCGCTGACTTCGCCGGCCTGGAACCGCGCGAGGCGGCCATCGCCGCGTACATCGACCGGCTCCCCGAAGGCGCGGCGATCGGCTACAAGGTGCTCGCCGAGGAGCTGCCGGACTACGGGCAGCAGGCGTGCCGCAGCGCGCTCGACCGGCTGACCCGGGCCGGGCACCTGCGCCGCATCAAGGTCCATGTCACCGTGGCCGACGGCCAGATGCGCTGGGTGACCCGTACGTACTTCTCCCGCACCGCCCGCGATGCCGCCTGGTGGGCCGCCCATGTGCGGTTCGTCCGGGGCATGGACGCTCCGGGTCAGCCGCCCGCGCCCGCCGCCGTATCCACATCCACGGAAGCGGCCGAGGAGCCGCGGCCGCAGCCCGAGCCCGGCGTACGCGCCCCGCGCTCGGAGGCGTACGACGTCCTCGCCGGGCTCGGCCGCCGTGAGCCCCGGCTCCAGCTCTCCGAGGGCGACTGCGTGCAGTTGGAACACCTGGTCGGGGAGTGGCTGGCGCGCGGCGCCGGCCGCGAACAGATCACCCAGGCCCTGACCTCGGGCCTGCCGGAGTCCGTGCACTCCGCCGGACCCCTCCTCCGTAAGCGACTGGAGACCAAGATGCCGCCGAACCCCGCCCCCCTGCCGGAGAAGGACCACCCGGGCGAGCAGATCGTGGGCGCCGTGATCATGTGCCTGTTCTGCGACGAGGACGAGACGACGACCACGCTGGACCACGGCGTCTGCCTCGACTGCAAGGAGGCGATCGCCCGCGACGAGGCGGCGGGCCTGACCGGCGACGTACCGGACACCTTCCTGGCCCGCCCGCGCGCCGAGGTCGACGTCGCCGCCCGCATGGCCGAACTCCGCTCGGCCACGGCCCGCCCGGTCCTTCCGGCCCCGAGGCCGCGTCGATGAGCGTGCGGGACATCCCGGTCGGGGCACCACGGAGGCGAGAAGGCGACGCCATGCCCCCAGGACCACCGCCCAGCCCCGGATGAGTACCGAAGAGTTCGAGGAACTCGCCCGCCGAGCGCCCGAGCTGGTGCGGCTGGAGTTCATCCAGGGACAGGTTCGGGTCAAGCCCGTGCCCGACGGCAACCACGGGGCGATCGCCATGTGGCTGCTGAGGCAGTGCATGCGGCGGCGCCCGGAACTGTCGCTCTTTCCCGACCAGGGTCTCGCGATCGAGACCTACCGCAAGGGCCGTGCCCGCCCGGACGGCGTTCTCGCGCCCGACGAGCACTTCGCCGGGGCGGGGGAGTGGGCTGCCCCCAACGGCGTACTGATGACCGTGGAAGTCACCTCGCGCGACGCCGACACCAACCGGCGCGACCGCGTAGCCGTCGAGAAGCCCGACGGCTACGCGGCCGTCGGCATTCCCGTCTATCTGCTTGTGGACCGCGAGGCATGCTCGGTCACCGTCTTCACCGAGCCGGAGAAGGGAACGTACCGCTCCGCCACCACCCGGCCCTTCGGCGCGGTCGTCGAGCTGCCCGAACCGGTCGGCTTCGCGCTCGACACCGAGAAGCTCAAGGAGTACGCCGACTGAAGCCGCCGGCTCCGCGTGCGGAATCCGGGACGGATATCCGGGGGCGGTTGTCGCACGCTGTTGTTAATCTCCCCCAGCTCTTGAACGTCGATCTTCAAGGGCCGGACAGGGGAGGGGAACGAGCATGACAGGACGTACCGGACAGAGACAGGCGAGACGAGCGAGACGGGCTGCCGTCGCGGCGGCGATCGCCGCCGGGACGGTGCTGGCGACGCCGGGCACCGTACTGGCGGCGGCGGGTGACGGGCTGCCGAAGCAGCCGCAGGTCGCCGATCTGGCGACGGGCGGCGCGGAATGCGCCGCCGGGGAGGACCGGCCGTACGTGGGGACCGTTCCGCAGGTGACGGCGCGGCTGTACGGGCCCGGGGGCGGGCAGCCGGGTGAAGCGAGCCGAGTCCGGGGCGAGTTCGAGGCGTGGTGGCAGGGCGAGGACGGCGCCGATGAGCGCGTGACCATGACCACCACCACGATGAACGACACCGCCCCGTTCACGTGGCAGTTGCCGGACACCGTCCCCGACGAGACCGTCGTGTCCTGGCGGGTGCGGGCGGTCAACGACGTGGGGGCCTCCGCCTGGAGCAGTGAAGGGGCGGGCGCGCCCTGCGAGTTCGTCTACGACCGCACAAGGCCCGACGCCCCGGTCGTCACGTCCTCCGACTATCCGGACGACGACACGTGGACGCCCGGTGTCGGTGTCCGGGGCACCTTCCGGTTCACGGCGCAGGCCGAGGACATCGTCGCCTTCGCCTACGAGTTCATGGGTGAGCCACCGCGCACGGCAGACGTCCGGCCCGACGGTTCGGCCGAGATCCGCTTCGTGCCGCGGAAGTCCGGCCGCCAGATTCTCTCGGTACAGGCGCAGGACCGGGCGGGCAATCGCAGTGCGCGCACCGACTACACCTTCCTGATCGGGGAAGGGCCCGCCCCGGTGGCCCGGTGGACGCTCGCCGACGCGGCGGGCTCCCGTACCGCCGCCGCCGAGAACGGCACCGCGGCCCGGGCCGGTGCGGGGGTCACGTTCGGTGCGCCCGCGCCCTCCGGCACCCCGCTCACCTCCACCGCCGCGCTCGACGGAACGGGCCACGGCTTCCTGACCCCGGGCGCCCCGGTCGTCGCCGACACCGCGAAGGACTTCGCCGTCGGCGGCTGGGTCCGGCCGGCGCGCGTGGACGGCACCCGTACGGTCCTCTCGCAGGACGCGGGCACGGGGCGCGCCTTCACCCTGGGGCTGACGCAGGCCGACTCCGCCCCCGCCTGGTCGTTCGCCGTCGGCGGGGCCCGGGTCACGGGTGGCCTGCCCGAGACCGGCGACTGGGCGTACGTACTCGGCCAGTACGACGCGGAGACCGGCACGGCCCGGCTGTACGTCAACGGCCGCGCGGTCGGCGAGGAGACGGCCGCCGTCCCCGTGGCGGGCGAGGGCGACTTCCAGATCGGCCGGGCGCGCGGGACGCAGGGCTACCGCGACCGCTGGCAGGGCGAGATCGGTGACGTACGCGCGTACGACCGGATCGTCGTGCCCGACGAGCTGGCGGCCCTCGCCACCCGTGCCGCGCAGCGGGTCGGCCACTGGGCGCTGGACACCGCGCCGGACGGCCTCGCCCCGGAGTCGGACGGGGGAGCACCGCTGAAGCTGGGCGTCGGAGCCTCGGTATACCGCCTCGACGACGACCCCTGCGACCCCTTCGACCCGTTCTGCGGCCAGGACTGGCCGCTGGAGGGTGACGGGCACCTGCGGCTCGACGGAGTCTCGGGCCACGCGGCCACGGACGCCCCGGTGGTCGAGACCTCCGGGAGCTTCACCGTCAGCGCCCGCGTCCGGCTCACCGACGACGCCCCGGCGACGCCGATGACGGCCCTCTCCCAGGGCGGCGAGCACGGTGACGTCTTCAAGGTGCGCTTCGACCCGGAGAACTCCAGCTGGGACCTGGTGCTGAGGCAAGCGGACGAGCCGGGTGCGCCGGAGACCGTGCTCCGCCGGATCGAGTGGCCCGACGGGGACATCGGGTCGGGCCACCGGGTCACCGTCGTGCACGACGCCTCCGCGAACCAGGTGTCCTTCTACGTGGACGGGTCGAAGGACGCCGAGGGCGGCACCGCCGCCTTCGGCGCCGCCTGGAAGAGCACCGGCGGGCTCCAGCTCGGCCGGGGCCGCACCGCCGACGGCTGGGGCGAGCACCTGAAGGGCGTCGTGGACAGCGTGTACGCCTATGCGGGTGTGCTGTCCGAGACGCAGATCCGGCAGCTGCCGTAACCGGACGTGTCCCGGCTCGCGCTTTCCGTACGGATCGTGTGGGCTGGGACACAAACGGGAGTGCTCGCGGGCTGGGTGGGCAACAGCCCCGTACGAGCAGTTCGGAGCGACACGCCGTATCGGGTGATGAGCGGGACATCTCACCATCTGGTAAGGACGGGTCGATTCCGGGCTGCTCGTTAAACTGAGCCGACCGCAGTAATGACTGAGCGAGGAGCGCACGTGGGCCTTGTCGTGCAGAAGTACGGAGGCTCCTCCGTAGCCGATGCCGAGGGCATCAAGCGGGTCGCCAAGCGAGTCGTCGACGCCAAGAGGAACGGCAACCAGGTGGTTGTCGTGGTGTCCGCGATGGGCGACACGACGGACGAGTTGATAGACCTCGCCGAGCAGGTGTCTCCGATGCCTACCGGCCGTGAATTCGACATGCTGCTGACCGCCGGTGAGCGGATCTCCATGGCCCTGCTGGCGATGGCGATCAAAAACCTGGGCCACGAGGCCCAGTCGTTCACGGGCAGCCAGGCCGGTGTCATCACCGACTCGGTCCACAACAAAGCGCGCATCATCGACGTCACGCCGGGCCGCATCCGGACCTCGATCGACGAGGGCAACATCGCCATCGTCGCCGGGTTCCAGGGCGTGAGCCAGGAGGGCAAGAACATCACCACCCTCGGCCGCGGCGGGTCGGACACGACCGCCGTCGCGCTGGCCGCCGCGCTGGACGCCGAGGTCTGTGAGATCTACACCGACGTCGACGGCGTCTTCACCGCGGACCCCCGGGTCGTGAAGAAGGCGAAGAAGATCGACTGGATCTCCTTCGAGGACATGCTGGAGCTGGCCGCGTCCGGCTCCAAGGTGCTGCTGCACCGCTGCGTCGAGTACGCACGCCGTTACAACATCCCGATCCACGTCCGCTCGTCCTTCTCCGGACTGCGCGGCACCTGGGTCAGCAACGAGCCGCAAGGGGACCAGCAGGTGGAGCACGCGATCATCTCCGGAGTCGCCCATGACGTCTCGGAGGCCAAGGTCACCGTCGTCGGCGTCCCGGACAAGCCGGGCGAGGCGGCCGCGATCTTCCGTGCCATCGCGGACGCCGAGGTCAACATCGACATGGTGGTGCAGAACGTCTCCGCCGCGTCGACCGGGCTGACGGACATCTCCTTCACCCTGCCCAAGGCCGAGGGCCGCAAGGCCATCGACGCCCTGGAGCGGACCAAGGCCTCCATCGGCTTCGACTCGCTCCGTTACGACGACCAGATCGCGAAGATCTCCCTGGTCGGCGCCGGTATGAAGACCAACCCGGGCGTCACGGCCGGATTCTTCGAGGCGCTGTCCGACGCGGGCGTGAACATCGAGCTGATCTCGACCTCCGAGATCCGTATCTCGGTGGTCACCCGCGCCGACGACGTCAACGAGGCCGTGCGCGCCGTGCACACCGCCTTCGGTCTCGACAGCGACTCCGACGAGGCCGTCGTCTACGGAGGCACCGGCCGATGACGGAACACCGCCCTTCGCTCGCGGTCGTCGGTGCGACCGGGGCGATCGGCGGTGTCATGCTCCGGATCCTCTCGCAGCACGCGGATGTCTGGGGCGAGGTCAGACTCGTCGCCTCACCGCGCTCGGCCGGCCGCAAGCTGGTCGTGCGCGGTGAGGAGAGCGAGGTCCTCGCACTCACCGAGGACGTGTTCGACGGCGTCGACGTGGCGCTCTTCCTGGTGCCGGACGAGGTGTCCGCCCACTGGGCCCCGATCGCCGCCGCCAAGGGCGTCGTCGTCATCGACGACTCCGCCGCCTTCCGGCTCGACGACGACGTGCCGCTCGTCGTCCCCGAGATCAACCCCCATGCCGCACGGCTGAGGCCGCGCGGCATCATCGCGTCCCCGAACTGCACCACGCTGTCGCTGATCGTCGCGGTCGGCGCGCTGCACGCCGAGTTCGGGCTGCGCGAGCTGATCGTCTCCTCCTACCAGGCGGTCAGCGGCGCCGGTCGGGACGGGGTCGCGGCCCTGCGCGAGCAGCTGGCCCTGGTGGCCGGTACGGATCTCGGCACCCACCCCGGGGACGTACGGCGGGCCCTCGGCGACGAGGCGTCCACGGCGGACAGCCCCTTCGCCGCGCCCATCGCCCTGAACGTCGTGCCCTGGGCCGGTACGGACGCCGGCGGCGGCTGGTCGTCCGAGGAGATCGCCATCCGCGAGGAGTGCCGCAAGGTGCTGGGCCTGCCGGATCTGCGGACCACGGCGACCTGTGTGTACGTCCCCGTCGTCGCCACGCACTCGATGTCCGTCCACGCCCGCTTCGAGAACGAGGTCGCCGTCGACAAGGCGCACGAGATCCTGGCGACCGCCCCGGGCGTGGTGCTCTTCGACAGCCCGGCGTCCGGAGACTTCCCCACCCCGTCCGATGTGGTCGGTACCGATCCGACCTGGGTGGGCCGCGTCCGCCGGTCGATGGACGAACCGCGCGCCCTGGAAATGTTCCTTTGCGGGGACAATCTCCGAAAAGGTGCGGCTTTGAACGTGGCGCAGATCGCCGAATCGGTCGCCGCCGAATTTCCTCGAGCGTGATCGAACCTTTTTTGTAGGATCTGTGAACGCCCTGTGAGCAATTAGCTGGTCTGAACCTCTTGAGCTGGGGCGTTGTCGTATCCGACGATGATCTCCCGGCCTTTTTGCAACCGCACCGCGGCCGGGCGGCGTCTATGCGGTCACTTCTGCGTGGCCGGGCGCCATTACGGGGCATTTGGGGAAGAGCAGGTACGTATGAGGGCATGTCGCACAGCGTCGAACGTGGCGCCGTCCGCGTACAACCCTGACGGGGGGCAGCGTGTCCAACAGGCGTGGCAGAGGTTCTCGACATCACAGTGGTGGGCCCGTTGCGAGGCGCTTCGGTGCGTCCGCTCCGGCGGCCCCGCGCGCCCGGCGGCATGCCGGTGATCGCGCCCATGCCCGCTGCGCGACCGGCCTCGTTGCCCTCGCAGCGCGGGGGTGCTGAAGAGACGGTGGCAGCTGGAACCACGGTCGACCATCTCACCGAGACCTACCGCGCCCACTACCGCTCCCTGCTCGGTCTCGCGGCCCTGCTGCTGGACGACACGGCGTCCTGCGAGGACGTGGTGCAGGAGGCGTTCATCCGCGTGCACTCCGCGCGCAACCGGGTCCGCGAACCGGAGAAGACCCTCGCGTATCTGCGCCAGACCGTGGTCAACCTCTCGCGATCCGCGCTGCGCCGCCGCATCCTCGGGCTGAAGCTGCTCTCCAAGCCGATGCCGGACATGGCGAGTGCGGAGGAGGGCGCCTACGACCAGCTGGAGCGGGACGCGCTGATCAAGGCGATGAAGGGGCTCCAGCGACGCCAGCGCGAGGTGCTGGTGCTGCGCTACTTCGCGGACATGACGGAGGCCCAGGTCGCCGAGACGCTGGGTATCTCCCTGGGGTCGGTCAAGGCGTACGGTTCCCGGGGCATCGCGGCCCTGCGCGTCGTGATGGAGGCCCAGACATGAGCGGGCCCGACCAGCGCCCCGAACGGGGCCCCGAGCACAGGCACGAGAATGACCCGACGGGAAACGGAATTGTGAACCACGGGCCGGAGAAGACTCCGCACACCGATCCGGACCGCCCGCACGCCGGGGGCGCGGGGCCCGAGCCGGACGAGACCCCGGACCCGGCACCGCCCGAACGGGCGGACCACGGGACCGGCGAGGACCCGGACGAGCGGGACGCGGGGCCGGGCGCGGGTGCTGCTGGGGGTGCGGAGGACGGTACGCGGTCCGTTGACGCCGCCGCTGACGCGAAGTCCGGGCTCGGACCTGATGCCACTGCCCCTGCCGCACCCGCTGCCGCGAAGTCCGACCTGAAGCCCGGGTCCGGTGCCGCTGCGGGGAAGGCCGCGAAGTCCGCGCTCGGCGCCGACGACGCCCCCGGGGCACCCGACGACGACGTCCTCGCCACCCTGACCGACCTCTTCGCCGCCGACCGGGTCGCGCCCACGGCCGACGAACTGGACGAGGTGGCCCTGCGCCGCATGCTGCAGGGCGCGGTGCGCGACATCACCCCCTCCGAGGGGACCCTGGACCATCTCCACCGGGCCGTTCCCGCCCGCCGGGCCAGGCGGCGGCAGGCCGTCGTCGGGGCGGCCGCGGCCGCCCTGCTGATCGGCACCGCCGTCCCCGCCTTCGTCCACGTCGCGACCTCCGACGGTCAGACCACCGCCCGCCCCGCCATCGCCGGACACGGCGAGCAGGCCCAAGGGGGCAACGGCGACGAGAGCGGCCCGGAGGAGCCCGGTCGGCGGACCGTGCAGCCCACCGAGCGCGAGAGCGAGGGCGGTGTCGGCGAGGCCGACCCGGACCCCAGCCCCTCCGAAGGCCGGGTCGGCGACCCCGAGGGGGCGGAGAAGGGCGAGAAGCCCGACTCCCCGCGCGTGGACTTCGCGTCCCTGCCGGTCTGCGACCCGAGCCAGCTCGGCGTCGCCTCCGCCGGTACCGACGCACCGGGCGCCGACGGCACGGTCTACGGCAGCTTCAAGATCGCCAACGTCTCCGCCAAGGAGTGCACGGTCAGCAGCAACGGCACGGTGGGCTTCACGGCCCTCGGCGCGGCCGACCCGCTGAAGATCGGCGTCGTCCAGCACGCCGCGGGCGACGCGGCCCCCGGTCTGCCCGACCCCTCGCAGGAGCCGGGCACGGTGGCGCTGAAGCCGACCATGGCGTACGAGGTCAAGTTCGCCTGGGTGCCGACCGACACCTGCCCGACCACGGGCCCCTCACCGACGCCGACCCCGTCGGCGGACGGCGCGGGAGGTTCGGTCGGCGAGAGCGGCGAACAACAGTCCGGCGTCGAGGCGCAGTGGCTCCAGGAGGACGGCGGGGGCACGGCGGAGGGCAGTGTCGCGGTGACGCACACCCCGGAGACGGGAGCGCCCACCGCGGAGACGAAGATCCCCAACGCCTGCTCGGGCACGATCTACCGCACGGGCGTGCTCGCCACGTCGTAGTCCGGCGAGGACGGGTCCTCCGAGGTCTTCGGGGCCGAGGAGGTCGCCGCCTCCTCGGTGGCGGGCTCCTCCGGGACGATGCCGAGGGCGATGTCGCGCGCGGCCTCGGCCTCGCGGCGCACCAGCCGGAACCACATGAAGAGCACGAAGCCGGCGAAGACGAACCACTCGCCCGTGTAGCCCAGGTTCTGGAAGGCCTTCAGATCGAGGCCGCTGCCCTGCGGGGCCGCCGCGGGCACGGGCTTCATCGCACCGCCCTTACCGCCCGCCTCGGCCTCGGGCAGCGTCACCCAGGCGTCGTAGACGTCGTACGGCACGAGGTTCACCAGGGTCGCGGCGCTGATCATGCCGATCTGGCCCTCGGGCAGCCCGCCCCGGACGTTGACGCCGTCGCTGTTGGTGTTCTCGGAGGCCTGGAGGTCGCCGGTCACCGTGACCTCGCCCTCCGGCGCGACGGGCACCCGGGTATCGCTCGCGGAACCGGGCAGCCAGCCCCGCACCACCGGCAGGGCCCTGCCGCTGTCCGTACGCAGCAGGCTCAGGACGTAGAAGCCCTGCCGGTCGTCCAGCTCACGACCGGGCACCAGGAACTGATCGGCGTACGTGCCGGTGGCGACGGCCGGACGGCCGGAGGTCACCTTGTCGACGGGCAGCAGCTCGTCCAGGGGTTTCGCGGCCCGAGTGCTCGGATCGGGCGCTTCCTCCGCCTGTTCGTGCGACTGCACACGGTCCTCGAAACGGCCGAGCTGCCAGGTGCCCATGAACACGCAGAACGGGATGGCCAGCACGACGAAGAGGTTGATCCCCCACCATCGCGGGGTCAGCAGGAACCGGTACACCCCTCAAAGGTACGGTTCCCCGCCGCGGGCTCCCGGAGCGGGGTCCGTCATTTATCCGGCCCTTACGCCCGTCCGCCGCCCGGGCTCACCCCGCCGTACCGGCCACCGCGCCCCCGCCCAGGTGCTTCAGGGCGAACTCCAGCTCCAGCCGCACCTGCTTGATCCGCTCCTCCACCACCAGCGACCCGTGCCCGGCGTCGTAGCGGTACACCTCGTGGACCGCGCCGCGCGCCGCCAGCCGGTCCACGTAGTTCTCCACCTGACGGATGGGGCAGCGTGGATCGTTGACGCCCGCCGAGATGTAGAGCGGGGCGCGCACCGCGTCGACGTACGTCAGCGGCGACGAGGCCTCGAAGCGCTCGGGCACCTCCTCCGGAGTGCCGCCCAGCAGCGTGCGGTCCATCGCCTTCAGGGCCTCCATCTCGTCGTGGTACGCCGTGACGTAGTCCGCGACGGGCACGGCCGCCAGGCCCAGCGTCCAGGAGTCGGGCTGGGTGCCGAGCCCGAGCAGGGTCAGATAGCCGCCCCAGGACCCGCCGGCCAGGACCAGACGCTCCGGGTCCGCGAGCCCGGACGCGACCGACCACTCCCGTACGGCCGCGATGTCCTCGAGCTCGATCAGGCCGACCCGGTGCTTCAACGCGTCCGTCCAGGCGCGGCCGTAGCCGGTCGAGCCCCGGTAGTTGACCCGGACGACCGCGAAGCCGTGGTCGACCCAGGCCGCCGGACCGGAGGCGAAGGCGTCGCTGTCGTGCCAGGTCGGCCCGCCGTGGATCTCGAAGATCGTCGGGAACGGGCCCTCACCGGTGGCGGGCTTCTGCACGAGGGCGTGGATCCGGCCGCCCGGCCCCTCCACCCACGCGTCCTCGACGGGCACCGACGGCGGGGCCTTCGGCCCGGGCGGGTCCAGGACCACCGCACCGCTCGTGGAGCGCACCACGGGCGGCTGCGCGGCCGAGGACCACAGGTACTCCACCGTGCCGTCCGGGCGGGCCGTGGCGCCCGACACCGTCCCGGCGGGGGTCTCCACGCGTACGGGCTCCGGGGCGCCCGGTTCGTACCGCCACAGTTCGCCGCGGGCCTCGAAGCTGTGCTCGATGAGCAGCGCGGAGCCGTCCGGATACCACTCGGCCCCGACATCGCCCGGCAGATCGACGGCGAGCGCGGTCTCCGTGCCCGTGACCGGGTCCCAGATCATCGGCTCCCAGCGGCCCCGGCGCTGGTGCCCGACGAGAAGCCGGGTGTCTCCGGCGATCGGTGCGAAGCCCAGCACGGCGAGCCCCAGCTCCTTGGTGCCGCCCTCGGTGTCGTCCAGCTCGGCGACCGTGGAGCCGTCCTGGCGCACCACCCGCAGCGCGGAGTGCATCGCGTCTCCGTGCTCGGTGTGCTCCAGGGCGATCAGCGTCCCGTCGTGGGAGAGGTCGCCGACCCCGGCGGACTCCCGGTGCCGGTAGATCTCCACGGGCTCGCCGCCCGGCTTCCGCACCAGGTGGATCGTCGTGCCGTCCTCGTCGGTCGAGCGGCCGATCACCGCCGAACCGTCGCGTCCGATGGCCAGGCCCGCCGGGTAGGAGGGGGCGAGTCCCGGGACGGCCGGTTCGTCCGCCCCGCCGCCGAACGGCTGGCGCATCCACACCCCGAACTCGTCGCCGTCGGTGTCGCTGAACCACCAGACCGCTTCGCCGTCCGGCGTCAGCACCCCGTCCGTGGTGCCGTTCGGCCGGTCGGTGACCTGGCGCTGCCGCCCGCTCGCCCGGTCCCACGCGTACAGCTCGTACGTACCGGTGGCGTTGGAGACGAACAGAGAGCGGTCAGGCGCGTCCTCGGCCCAGTCGGGAAGGGACACCCGGGGCGCGCGGAACCGCTGCTCCCACTCGGGCGCGGTCGAGGTCCCGGGCGTGGTCGCGGCCCCGGGGGCGGTCGAGACCTCAGGCGCGGTCGAGGCGTTCTGTGATTCGCTCATGTCCTCCATCCAACCCGATCGGCCGCTCTGCCGGGGACCCTGTGGATAACCTGTCCGCCGGCCCCGCCGATCTCCCTCGCCCTGTGGATAACCGGTCGCGTTCCCCCGGGCCCGTGGGTAGCTTTCCGCTCATGTACTCCCCGACTCCGGACGACTGGCACGAGACCAACCGCGCGCGCTGGGACGAACGCGTGCCGATCCACGTGGCGAGCGACTACTACGAAGTGGACGCGTTCCGGGCGGGCAAGGACGCGCTGCGCGCCTTCGAGCTGGCCGAGGTCGGTGACGTCACCGGGAAGACCCTGCTGCACCTCCAGTGCCATATCGGCCTGGACACCCTGTCCTGGGCACGGCACGGTGCCGCCCAGGTCGTGGGCCTCGACTTCTCCGAGCCCGCCGTCGAGACGGCCCGGGGCCTGGCCAGGTCGCTGGAGCTGGGCCCGGACCGGGCGGCGTTCGTCGCGGCCGATGTGTACGACGCTCCGGCCGCCGTTCCCGATTCCGCGTACGACATCGTCTACACGGGCATCGGCGCGCTGGGCTGGCTGCCCGACATCGACCGCTGGGCCGAGACCGCCGCGTCGCTGGTCGCGCCCGGCGGGTTCCTCTACCTGGCGGAGTTCCACCCGCTGACCGACTCGATGGACGCCGAGACCGGTTCGGTGGTCACCGACGACTACTTCAGCCGTGACGCCTGGGTGGACGAGACGCCGGGCACGTACGCCGATCTCGACGCGCCGACCGTGCACAACCGCAGCGTCGAGTGGCAGCACCCGGTGGGCCGGGTGGTGACGGCGCTCGCCGCGGCCGGTCTGCGGATCGAGTTCCTCCACGAGCACGATGTGTCGCTCGTCCGGCGGTTCGGCTCGCTGGATCGCCATGCGGACGGTCACTACCGCTTCCCCGCGGGCCGGCCGAGGATCCCGCTGATGTACTCGATCAAGGCGTCGCGGCCTGCGGGGCGACGCGGATAGCCGCAGGTCGAAACGGTCTCGCGGGGCTTCTCCGGTCGATTGTCAGTGGTGGCCGCCACACTCTTCCTCATGACCGACATGACAGGAAGCGTCGTCCCGGGGACGACGACGGCGCTGCGCGGAGCGGTGGAGACGTACTGGACGGCGGCCGAGGCCCGCGACTGGAGCGCGTTCGGGGCGACCCTCGCCGAGGATGTGGTGTACGAGCTGCCGCAGACGCGCGAGCGGATCCTCGGCAAGGAGCGGTATCTCCGGTTCAACCAGGAGTATCCGGGCGACTGGCACGTCCGCGTCGAGCGGATCGTCGCCGACGCGGAGGGCCGCCAGGCCGCGGCCCGGACCGGGTTCACGGTGACGGGGGAGCAGGAGGGCGATCCGGCGCAGGAGTTGGACGCCATCCACTTCTTCACCTTCGACGAGCGGGGGTTGATCGCCGGGGTGACGGACTTCTGGCCCGAGGCGTACGAGCCTCCGGCCGGCCGTGAACACCTGGTCGAGCGCTACTGAGAACGGCGGCCCACCGGTCGCCCGGTGAACCGCCGTTGCTGCGAGCGCGAGGCCCTGTTGTCGCTGCCCGGACGGACCTAAGCAGCTCCTTCTCCTTCTACTTCGCTACACCGCGGAGCGGAAGGCGGGCAGATAGCCGCCCGACTGCCCGGTGAACTCGTCCACCACGCTGGAGAAGGTGAACCCGGCGTCGGCGGCCCGCTTGGCGATGACGCCGTTCAGCACGTCCGACGCGTTGTTGATCGCGGCGCGTTCGGCCTCGGAGAGCCCGGCGATGCAGCTGCCGGACAGCTGGTAGAAGCGCGGGTAGCCGAGGACCACGACCTGGGCCTGCGGGGCGCGCGACCGGATGTTGCCGTAGAGCGAATCGAGGCTGCCGGGCAGGGAGTTGTTCATCTGCGCGATGGCGTTGTTCACGCTGGCGATGCAGGTGGCCTCGCTGGAGAGCACGCAGTCCTGCATGACGTCGGCGAACCCGACG